>NZ_JAQCWA010000015.1:0-64889 GCF_027684505.1 Butyricicoccus sp. AF18-9LB | reverse complement strand
GGTGCTGTCCGCAAACTCCAGACTTACGAGTTGCGCGGCACTGCTATGCCGCGCCTGCTTAGATGAAATCACATGTGTAGCAGTAATGTATCTGACCCTGCGAACAGGTTGCTCAAGAGGACGGACTCCGAAGGTAGTTCGTCCGTAGCAGAGGAAAAATCCTCTGCCGTTCCCCCATTTCGCAGCGGTCACATGTCGGCAATCTGCGCCAGGCTATCTAAGGGAAAGGGGAGATTCATAAGAGGGCGGAAACCGCAGGTGTCTGTCCTCTTGTGCGCCCGCGCGGCGTCAGCGCAGTTCCGTTCGCTTCTCAAGCGACACTCCCACGTTAGGGAAAGGGTGAAAATCAGAGGGTAGAAACCGCAGGTGTCTACCCTCTTGCCCGCCGCCGCGGGTGCGGCGAACCTCCCCGCCAAAGGTTGGCGCCCATTCTATATGCGCAGGAAGCAGCGAAACCGCAGTTTACGTCTTGCACAGACCGCAATCGTGTGCTAAAATAATACTATTATGGGAAAAACACTCGTGGAGCGCACAAACCGCGTCTCCGCGCAGTCTAACGAGTTGGAGTGAGAGATAAATGGATTACAACCGTTTGGCGGAACTGCTGTTTCCGCATATCAATACCACGCCGGAGGAGATGGAGGCTCGCTATCCCAAGCGCGAGCTGCCCGAGGGCGCAAAGGTAACCCGTATGGGCCCGAGCCCGACCGGCTTCATGCACCTCGGCAACCTGTACGGCGCACTGGTGGATGAGCGCCTGGCGCACCAGTCCAAGGGTGTATTTTATCTGCGTATTGAGGATACCGACCGCAAGCGTGAGGTAGAGGGCGGCGTGCAGATGATCATCGACGCGTTCAAGTCGTTCGGCCTGCCGTTCGACGAGGGTGCAACGACTGACGGTGAGACCGGCATCTACGGTCCGTACCGCCAGAGCCAGCGTGCCGAGATCTACCAGACCTTCGTCAAGTCCCTCGTGCAGCGCGGCATGGCGTACCCGTGCTTCTGCACCGAGGAGGAGCTCTCCGCCGCGCACGAGCAGCAGGAGAAGAACAAGGAGAACTTCGGCTACTACGGCAAGTACGCCGTATGGCGCGACCGTCCGATGGAGGACATCGAGGCAGAGCTCGCCAAGGGCACGCCGTATGTTGTCCGTTTCCGCTCGGAGGGCAGCATTGAGCACAAGATCCGCCACGAGGATCTCGTCAAGGGCAAGATGGAAGTCACCGAGAACGATCAGGACGTGGTTATCCTCAAGTCCGACGGCATCCCGACCTACCACTTTGCGCACGTTGTGGACGACCATCTGATGGGCACGACCGTCGTTGTCCGCGGCGAGGAGTGGCTGGCAACCCTGCCGGTGCACCTGCAGCTGTTCCGCGCGATGGGCTGGAAGGCGCCGAAGTACGCACACACCGCCCAGCTGATGAAGATCGACCCGGAGACCGGCGGCAAGCGCAAGCTGTCCAAGCGCAAGGACCCGGAACTGGCGCTGACGTTCTACGCGCAGGAGGGCTATCCGGTACCGGCGGTTCTCGAGTACCTGATGACGCTCCTCAACTCCAACTTCGAGGAGTGGCGCCGCGCAAATCCGGACCTGCCGATGAACGATTTCCAGTTCACCACCAAGAAGATGAGTGGCTCGGGTGCGTTGTTTGACATCGAAAAGCTGCGCGACGTTTCCAAGAACGTTATTTCGCGCATGACGGCAGAGCAGGTTTACGATTACGTTGCCGAGTGGTCTGCTGTTAACGACAAGGAATTTAACGCACTGCTGACCCGCGACCCGGCATTCTCCAAGGCGTACCTCGCCATCGGCCGCGGCGGCAAAAAGCCGCGCAAGGACCTCGCGCTGTGGTCGGATGCCAAGGGCTACATGGACTTCATGTTCGACGAGCTGTTCCAGCCGGATTATACCATGCCGGAGCGCGTTTCCGCTGAGGACGCCAAGGCAATTCTGAGCGATTTTGCAGGCATGTTCGACGAGAACGATACGCCGGACGGCTTCTTCGACAAGATGAAGCAGATCGCTTCTGCACACGGCTATGCAGCCGACACCAAGGCGTATAAGGCTGACCCGTCCGCCTATAAGGGCGCAGTCGGTGATGTGTCCATGGTTGTCCGCGTAGCAGTGGCGGGCCGCCAGAACGCACCGGATCTCCAGACCGTAATGGGTATTCTGGGTAAGGAAAAGGTGCTCGAGAGACTTGATAAGTGCGCGAAAACGCTCTGATAATTAGGAATTAGGAATGAGAAATGAGTAATTAAGGAGCTGCCGCGCCGGAAGCAAAGGCGATGATGCGGCAGCACCCCCATAATTATTGATTGCTAACTACTAATTACTAATTCGATAAAAGGGGAATATCACTATGATGGAAAACGTAAATAACTTTCTGACCGAAATTATTGATGAGGACATTGCGAACGGTCTTTCCGAGCGCATCCACACCCGCTTTCCGCCGGAGCCGAACGGTTATCTGCATATCGGCTCGGCAAAGGCGATCTTCATCAACTGGTCTATCGCAAAAAAATACAACGGCCTGTTCAATCTGCGCTATGACGACACCAACCCGGTCAAGGAGGATACCGAGTATGTAGACTCCATCTGGGAGGACATCAAGTGGCTGACCGGCGAGGAGCCGAGCGGCGGTGTGTATTACGGCTCGGACTACTTCGAGACCTGCTTTAACTGCGCGGTACAGCTGATCAAGGACGGCAAGGCGTATGTTGACGATCTGACGCAGGAGGAAATGCGCCAGTACCGCGGCTCTCTGACCGAGCCGGGCAAGCCGAGCCCGTACCGCGACCGTTCGGTTGAGGAAAACCTGCAGCTGTTCCAGGATATGCGCGACGGCAAGTTTGCCGACGGCTCCAAGACGCTGCGTGCCAAGATCGACATGGCAAGTCCGAACATGAACCTGCGCGACCCGGCGATTTACCGCATCGTGCGTGCACACCATCACCGTCAGGGCGATAAGTGGTGCATCTATCCGCTGTACGACTTTGCACACCCGATTCAGGACGCACTTGAGGGCATCACGCACTCCATGTGCTCGATTGAGTTCGAGAACCACCGTCCGCTGTACGAGTGGGTGGTTGACAACTGCCCGCTGCCGCATCATCCCAAGCAGCGCGAGTTTGCCCGCCTGAACGTAACGCACACCGTTATGTCCAAGCGTTATCTGCGCCAGCTGGTATTTGAAAAGCACGTTGAGGGCTGGGACGATCCGCGTATGCCTACTCTGTGTGCGCTGCGCCGCCGCGGCTACACGCCGAGCGCCATCCTTGATTTTGTACAGCGCGCCGGCATCGCAAAGGCCAACTCGCTGGTTGACATCAAGCTGCTCGAGCACTGCATCCGCGAGGAGCTGAACGAGACCGCGCTGCGCCGCATGGCAGTCACCGAGCCGGTCAAGCTGGTTATCACCAACTATCCGGAGGACAAGTGCGAGGAGTTCGAGGTGCCGAACAATCCGCGCAATGAGGAAGCAGGCAGCCGCAAGGTTCCGTTCACCCGTGAGCTGTATATCGAAAAGAGCGATTTCGCGGAGGTTCCGCCTCCGAAGTTCCAGCGTCTCAAGCCGGACGGCGAGGTTCGTCTGATGGGCGCGTATATTGTCAAGTGCAACGAGATCATCAAGGACGACAACGGCGAGATCGTGGAAATCCGCTGCACGGCTGATCTTGAGACCCGCAACGGCATGCCGGTGGACGGCCGCAAGGTCAAGGGCACCATTCACTGGGTATCCGCCGAGCACGCCATCGACGCGGACCTGTATCTGTACGACAATCTGTTCACCCTCGAGAACGTTAATGACGTACCGGAGGGCACGGATTATCTGGATTATCTCAATCCGGATTCGCTCAAGAAGTTGACCGGCTGCAAGCTCGAGCCGTCGCTGGCTGATGCCAAGGAAGGCGAGCGCTTCCAGTTTGTCCGCATGGGTTATTACTGCAAGGACCGCGAGAGCGGCCGCTTCAACCGCATCGTAACCCTCAAGGATAGCTTTGCAAAAACGCTGAAAAAGTAAGCACAGATAAGAAAAGCTCTCTGAACCTTGTTCAGAGAGCTTTTTTGTTTTGCAGTTAAGGGTTAAACTGCTCTGCCCTACGAAAACAGAAAACCTGAGTGTAAATTCGTTACAGAATTGTGCTTTCTGCGACCGCATCCGGCGCCAGAATCTTCACGAAGAACTCCAGCCGCCGGAGTGCGTTCTCGATAACCGCCTGATCGGTATCCGGCGTGCCGAACACGGGATGGAACACATGGCGGCTGTCCGGATGGATGCAGGTTCGGTCGTCCGCACCGGCGATCATGCTGAAAATGACGTCCGTGCCGTCACGGCCGCAGATGTCGTTGGGATAGGTGTGTGTGCTTGCAGCGCGCATACCCGGAAACGGCAGCTTCTCACTTGGCGTGAAGATGGTGAGCGGGCCGTCCATACGGTCGATGTCATGCGTGCCGGACAGCACGAACGTTGTCAGCTCCAGCAGAAAGGGAACACCCATCACCGGGTCATCCTCGGGGAACGGACGGCCCTTGAACAGCACGGATTCAAACTGCTGCATGACAGGATAGGTTTTTTTGAACTTCTTAAAGAACCGGAAGTACGGGTTTTCACCGAAAACGGCCTTGCGGTCGTAGTCGGCATACTTTTCGTGCAGCTGGTCGAGCTCGGCATGAACGAGGTCGTAAAATTCCTTTGCGTTCCACTGGGAACGGTCAGGGTAGGTGACTTCGAGGATGCCCAGCGGGATATTGCGCGCGGAAAAGGTCGGGTCCTTGATGATTTCAAGCATAAGAGCACCTCGATTTGTTAAGCGGGTTCGTAGGAACTGTGATAATCGGCAGCGGCTTCGCCGGTCAGCACATCATAGTAGTACCACTGCGATTTATCCGTGCTGGTGAAGAAATACACGCCGAGGGGGTGCTCTGCGGTATCGCTGGTCAGCCGACCGACATATTCGCCGCTTGCACCGCCAGCCGCTTCTCCGGTGCGGATGATTTCGTCAACGGACACCGGATGCAGCACGGCGATCATGCCGAGCTGCGCGATGGCGTAGGACAGGTACAGCAGGAAGATGGTATAGGCGGACTGCCGCAGCGAAGCCTCCTGCAGGGGGTGGTTCATGCACTTGCCGATCAGCAGGCCGATGAAGGACAGCACGATCAGCGCTGCAATCCACCAGAAGCTGATCTCATACAGCGGGTTCATGCCGGACAGCAGGGCAATGAACAGCATCAGCGCCACCAGAAAGACGAGCAGCGCCTGCGCCCAGCGGCTGTGGTCCCTGCCGTCGGGATTACTGGGTCTGCTGTTCATAAAAATGTTGAAGATGAGCGCAACCGGCGCGAACACCCACAGATAGGTCGGGAAGCCGCCGATGGCACCGTCATACACAGTGTTCCAGTGCATGGCGAGCAGGCAGGTGCCCAGCCAGACGATGACCGAAGATACGAGCAGCAGCAGATTTTTCTTGGATTTAAAAAGATTCATACAGGAAATTCCTCTTAAAAGCAAACGGGCAGAGCCTTGCGGCTCTACCCGTTTTGATTACGCACCGCAAGGCACGCTCTGTTCAGTTAAACCGAAAAGATTAAGCCTCAGCCTTGATCTTCTTCAGGTTAGCGAAGCGCGGCAGACCGGATACCTTCGGGCCAACGTTCTCGCCGTTGATGAGCGGCAGAGCGTAGTCAACGAACTCCTGCGTTACGCCGTTGCCTTCCTCGTTGATCCACTCACGCGGAACCTTCTTCTCGGTGTTAGCAACCTCGGAGAGCGGCAGCAGCTCGATCTCGCACTTGTAGCCGTTCTCGTCACGGGTGCACTTGAAGCCCGGCATGTAGTCGGTCTTGCCTGCAACTGCGTTCTCAACAGCAGCCTTGCCGGACATATAGGACTCGTCAACGTCGGTCTTGGAAGCGCAGTGAGCAGCGCAGCGCTGCAGCAGGCTCAGCTCGATGCCGCGAACCTTGCAGCCCAGCTCGTTCTTAACGGTGTCAGCCAGCATGGAAGCCAGACCGCCCAGCTGTGCATGGCCGAAGCCGTCGGTAGCAGAGGTCTTAGCCTCGGATACGAAGGAGCCGTCAGCGTAGTGGATACCCTCGGAAACAGCTACCAGGCAGTTGCCCTTCTCGTCATAGATGCGCTTTACGTCAGCCAGGAACTTCTTCATATCGAAGTCGGTCTCCGGCAGGTAAACCAGATCCGGACCTGCGCCCATAGCGGTAGCCAGACCGGCAGCACCTGCCAGCCAGCCAGCGTGACGGCCCATGATCTCTACGACGCAGACCATGCCGGTGTCGTATACGCGAGCGTCCTGATAGATCTCCATGCAGGAAGTAGCGATATACTTGGCAGCGGAAGCAAAGCCCGGGCAGTGGTCGGTGCCGAACAGGTCGTTGTCGATGGTCTTCGGAATGCCCATTACGCGGCACTCGTAGCCGGACTTCATCATATACTTGGAAACCTTGTTGCAGGTATCCATGGAGTCGTTGCCGCCGTTGTAGAAGAAGTAACGGATGTCGTACTTCTTGAAGATCTCGAGGATGCGCTTGTAATCGGTGTCGTCAACATCCGGATCAGCCAGCTTGTAGCGGCAGGAGCCCAGTGCAGAGGACGGGGTGTAGCGCAGAAGAGCCAGCTCGTCGCGGTCTTCCTTGTCGATATCATACAGGTCGTCGTTCAGCAGGCCCTTGATGCCGTGTGCCATGCCGAATACGCGGGTGATGGACGGATTGTCCAGTGCTGCCTCCAGCGCACCCAGAACAGAAGAGTTGATTACGGAAGTCGGGCCGCCCGACTGACCGATGACGCAAGCGCCTTTCAGTTCACTCATTGATAAAACCTCCTAAGCAAATTAAAACGCAGAGCTGTGCCATGCATTTTCTTACTCATAAAGAGTATCATATAATATGAAAAAAATCAATGAAAATCCTGCGTTTTCGGCAGGTTTGGCAATTTTGGCAAAGTTGCCGCAGGAATTCGACGAAAAAATGACAGGATTTTTTGGATATGGACTTGATTTTAGCATGCTTAACTGATAGAATAAAAGCAGAATTTTTAAGATTCAGTTTTTATCAGAAAGGAAGTATTCCCATGCCTTTAGTTACTACTACTGAGATGTTCAAGAAGGCTTACGACGGCGGCTACGCTGTTGGCGCTTTCAACGTGAACAACATGGAGATCGTTCAGGGTATCACCGAGGCTTGCCAGGAGCAGCACGCTCCGGTAGTCCTGCAGGTATCCAAGGGCGCACGCGCTTACGCAAACCACACCTACCTCGTTAAGATGGTAGAGGCTGCTGTTAAGGAGTGCCCGGACATTCCGATCGCTCTGCATCTGGACCACGGCCCGGACTTCGAGACCTGCAAGTCCTGCATCGACGGCGGTTTCTCCTCCGTTATGATCGACTGCTCCTCCCGTCCGTTCGACGAGAACGTTGAGGAGACCAAGAAGGTTGTAGAGTACGCTCACGCTCACGGCGTTGTTGTCGAGGCTGAGCTCGGCACCCTGGCTGGCGTAGAGGACGACGTAAAGGTTTCCGCTGAGGATTCCTCCTACACCCATCCGGAAGAGGTTGAGGAGTTCGTAACCCGCACCGGCTGTGACTCTCTGGCTATCGCAATCGGCACCTCTCACGGCGCTTACAAGTTCACCCCGGATCAGTGCACCCGCAACGAGCAGGGCATTCTGGTTCCGCCTCCGCTGCGTTTCGACGTACTCGAGGAAGTTTCCAAGCGTCTGCCGGGCTTCCCGATCGTACTGCACGGTTCCTCTTCCGTACCGCGTGAGTTTGTTGACAAGATCAACAAGTTCGGCGGCAAGATGCCGGATGCAATCGGCATTCCGGAGGAAGAGCTGCGTCACGCTGCACAGCTGTCCGTCTGCAAGATCAATATCGACTCCGATATTCGTCTGGCTATCACCGCTTCTATCCGCGAGCACTTCGCTGAGCATCCGGATCACTTCGACCCGCGCCAGTACCTGAAGCCGGCTCGTCAGGCTGTCAAGGACATGGTTACCCACAAGCTGATCAATGTTCTGGGCTGCAACGGCAAGGCATAAGATCATTTTCTGATCGAAACCAAAGAACCTCGGAATCCTGTTCCGGGGTTCTTTTTTCGTCTTGCGATGGGGAATAGAACGGATACCATATATAGTGTATCTGCTTTTTTGCGGGAGAAATTACCACGGAGAAAATAAAGGAGAAACTTTGTGGAATTTGTCGCGCTTTTCTGATAAATTTTTCGAGTCAAGAGGAAAAGTTTAGAGAATGCTCCAATAAAAATAGTGCTTTTCTTGCAAATGTGCCAAAAAGAATTTAGCGCCTTGACAGGGCGGTGTTTCGGCGGTAGAATATATAAGCAAGAGATAAGCAGACACAAGATGTTGTGCGATATTGAATGCACCACTACATAATTTAGTAAATAATCAAGAAATCGCCGTTAGGCGGTTTTTGTATGAGAGAGGGATTTTTCTTTATGATTCAGCAGATCGTCAAGCGGGACGGGCGCATGGCTCCCTTTGAGATCGACAAGATCACAAATGCAATTTTCGGCGCAGCACAGGCCTCCGGCGGCCAGGATCACGATATGGCGCAGGAGCTGGCAGAGCAGGTCGAAAAAACGCTGGAGGAGACTGCTGGAACCGAAACTCCCACCGTTGAACAGGTGCAGGACACTGTTGAGAAGGTTCTGATCGAAAGCGGACATGCCCGCACGGCCAAGAAGTACATCCTGTACCGCAACGAGCGCACCCGCGTGCGTGAGATGAACACCCGTCTGATGAAGGTGTACGAGGATCTGACGTTCAAGTCCTCGCTCGAGAACGACGTCAAGCGCGAGAACGCCAATATCGACGGTGATACCGCGATGGGCACCATGCTCAAGTACGGCTCCGAGGGCGCCAAGCAGTTCTATGAGATGTTTATCCTCGATCCGGCGCATGCTAAGGCGCACCGCGAGGGCGATATCCATATCCACGATCTGGATTTTCTGACGCTGACCACCACCTGCTGTCAGATTGACCTGCTGAAGCTGTTCCGCGACGGTTTTTCCACCGGTCACGGCTTCCTGCGTGAGCCGAACGACATCCGTTCGTACTCTGCGCTGGCATGCATTGCTATCCAGTCTAATCAGAATGACCAGCACGGCGGTCAGAGCGTGCCGAACTTCGATTACTCGATGGCGCCGGGTGTGCGCAAGACCTTCCGCAAGCTGTTCCGCGACAATCTCGCCAAGGCCCTCGAGGTGTTCGGTGAGGACGACAACAACGAGGTCGATGCGCGTGCGCTGACCGAGCGTGTTGAGCAGGAGACCGGCAAGTGGGCTTGTCTGGCAGGCGGCAACGGCTACGACGAGGCGATGGCTAAGGCACTTTCCGAGACGCTTGACGAAAAGACGGTTGCAAAGTGCATGAAGTTTGCTCGCAAGTACGCGGATAAGGAGACACGCAAGGGCACCTATCAGGCGATGGAAGCGCTGGTTCACAATCTGAACACTATGCACTCGCGTGCAGGTGCGCAGATTCCGTTCTCGTCGCTCAACTACGGCACGGATACCTCTCCGGAGGGCCGTCTGGTCATGGAGCAGCTGCTGCTTGCGACCGAGGCCGGTCTGGGCAACGGTGAGACCCCGATTTTTCCGATTCATATTTTCAAGGTCAAGGAAGGCGTCAACTACAACGAGGGCGACCCGAACTACGACCTGTTCAAGCTGGCATGCCGCGTTTCCGCGAAGCGTATGTTCCCGAATTTCTCGTTCCTCGATGCGCCGTTTAACCTGCAGTATTACAAGCCGGGTCATCCGGAGACCGAGGTCGGCTACATGGGCTGCCGCACGCGTGTTATGTCCAATGTGTGCGATCCGACCCGTGAGATCACCTACGGCCGCGGCAACCTGTCGTTCACGTCGGTCAACCTGCCGCGCATCGCAATCCGCAGCCACGGCGATCTGGACTGGTTCTTCGAGGATCTCGACCGCAAGATCGACCTCGTAATCGATCAGCTGCTCGACCGTTTCCGCATCCAGTGCGGCAAGCGCGTGCGCAACTACCCGTTCCTGATGGGCGAGGGCGTATGGCTGGATTCCGAAAAGCTGGGTCCGGATGACGAGGTTGGCGAGGTGCTTAAGCACGGAACGCTGACGCTCGGCTTCATCGGTCTGGCAGAGTGCCTCAAGGCGCTCATCGGCGTACACCACGGCGAGAGCGACGAGGCGCAGAACCTTGGTCTTGAAATCGTTGGTCACATGCGTCAGCGCATGGACGAGGCAACCGAGAAATACCACCTCAACTTCTCGCTGATCGCTACCCCGGCAGAGGGTCTGTCCGGCCGGTTTGTCAAGATCGACCGTGAGAAATACGGCACGATTCCGGGCGTTACCGACCGTGATTACTACACCAACTCCTTCCATGTGCCGGTTTACTATCCGATTTCGGCGTTTGAGAAGATCGCCCGCGAGGCACCGTATCACGAGCTGACCAACGGAGGCCACATCAGCTACATTGAGCTGGACGGCGACCCGACGCAGAACCTCGAAGCGTTTGAGGCTGTCGTTCGGGCGATGAAGGAAGCCGGCATCGGCTACGGCGCGATCAACCACCCGATCGACCGCGATCCGATCTGCGGCTATACCGGCATTATCGGCGAAGTATGTCCGCGCTGCGGCCGCCGCGAGGGCGAAGGCGTTCCGCTGTCCAAGCTGCAGAAGCTGGGACTGTATAAAAATTACAACAGCACCACGATCGGCTATCACGGCGACCCCGCCGAAGAAGCCGACCGTCAGCCGAATACATTGAAAATCGTCAAAAAGTGACAGGAAAGGGAGAATTCTATCATGGAAACTAAGAATATCGCTGTACAGGAGCCGATGATTGGTGAAGGTGTAGGCTTTGAACGTATCCGCCGCATTACGGGTTATCTGGTAGGTACGCTCGACCGCTTCAACAACGGCAAGCGCGCGGAGGAGCACGACCGCGTAAAGCACAGCGTTCCGAGCTGCTGCTCCATGCGTCAGGAGCACACCGCCTGATGGAAGGTAAAATTCGCATTGCAGGTACAGTCGGGGAGTCCATTGTGGACGGCCCCGGCTTCCGCTATACGCTGTTTGTGCAGGGTTGTCCGCATGGCTGTCCGGGCTGCCACAATCCGCAGACGCACGACTTTGAGGGCGGGCAGGATATTGAGCTGGACACGCTGCTGAAGGATATGTGCCGCAATCCGTTCATCAAGGGTGTGACGTTCTCGGGTGGCGAGCCGTTTTGTAAGGCGGAGCCGCTGTATTATCTTGCGGTGGAGCTGAAGCGCAAGGGCAAGCACCTGATGGCGTACTCGGGCTATACGTTTGAGCAGCTGTTGGAGCTGAGCGATCCGTTTGTGAAAAAGCTGCTCGGGCAGCTGGATTTACTGGTAGACGGGCCGTTTATCATGGCGGAGAAGAACATCGAGCTGCGGTTTCGCGGCAGCGCGAACCAGCGGGTACTGGATGTGCCGAAGTCGCTGGAGGCGAATGAGGCTGTCTGGGCGGAGCAGTATCGGTGAGGCTGGTCGCTTGCGAAGCGAGCGGAATCTGCCCTGATGCCGCGCGGGCGCACCGTGTAAACCGCATGCACCATTGCTAAACAATGTGTATCGCACAAAATGATAATAAAAGAGCACCGAAACTCACGTTTCGGTGCTCTTTTCATCTTCCGACAGTTCATTTTCTGATTTTGCCTTCTCCGCGAGGTGCGGATTCCGGACCACACACCGTACACACGGTGCAGTCTTGCCGAAGGCGGTATGGCTGACCTTTTCGGTCGGCTGCATACGGCAGGCAACGGCAGTATGCAGTCCTGCGAGATCATCCTTCTGCACGAAGGTGCTGACCTCGTCGGCGTGCATGGACTCGAACGCGTACAGCAGGCACGCGGCGATGCACTCGCGGCCGACGCCGATGCCGCGCAGCTCATGCCGGACGATGCAGTTCGCGGTCAGCACGCGTTCCGCGCCGACCTGCTCGTAAGTCAGGCCGCACAGAGCCGCGGGAACGCCGGTCGGCTTATCAAGTGCGAGCAGCCAGCCGCAGCCCTCGGCCTGATAGCGGCGCAGCGTATCCACCAGCCAGTCCAGCGTCTGCTCGTAGGAGAGTGCGCCGCCGAGCGTCTGCATGGTCTCCTCGCTGCGCAGGAGCGGCGTCAGCAGGTTGAGGTCGTCCGCACTCAGCTCGCGGTAGTCCATGCGGCTGGAGTTTAGTTCGTAAAATTGCATAGGTTCAATTTTCTCCCAACAAAACGGTGCGGCTCGAAAGCCGCACCGCAAAAGTGTCCTTAAAAGTGTCTCTATCTGTTTCGATACCAGAATACAAATTTGCGCACCAGTACGCCCAGCGTTAAGCCGACCAGCGAGGGAACAAGCCCGTAAAACAGGCTTTGCATCTCAGTCGAGCGGAACGTGGCAAGCGGCAGAACAATCGCCCACAGGCCGACGAACACGGGCATCAGACCGTATCGCGGCAGGGCGCGGTATGCCGCCCGAAATGTGCACAGCAACGCCGAAAACGGCAGGATCAGCCAGAAGCCGAGCAGCCAGTACCCCATTTCGTTGCCGTACAGCAGACCGGGGATCAGCCCGACCGCCGTCACAAGACCATAGCAAAGGACAAAATTCCAGTATGGAGAAAAGCGTTTGATGCCATCAAATGTCATACGGTTCACCCTCCTCTGCAGGAACGGTCGGTGTGAAATTGTACTGCAGATACCGAAAAATTCAGCGGTATATTGCTTACTTGGTGCCGAAGATACGGTCGCCGGCGTCACCCAGACCCGGAACGATATAGCCGTGGTCGTTCAGCTTCTCGTCGATACCGGCAACGAAGATCTCAACGTCCGGATGTGCCTTCTGAACAGCGGCAACGCCTTCCGGAGCAGCGATGAGGTTCATCAGCTTAATGTGCTTTACGCCGCGGCGCTTGAGGCCGTCGATCGCAGCGATAGCGGAACCGCCGGTAGCCAGCATCGGGTCGAGCAGCAGTACGTCACGCTCCTCGATGTCGTTCGGCAGCTTGCAGTAATACTCGATCGGCTGCAGGGTTTCCGGGTTGCGGTACAGACCGATGTGGCCGACCTTAGCTGCCGGAATCATCTCCAGAATGCCCTCAACCATGCCCAGACCTGCACGCAGGATCGGCACGAGCGCAATCTTCTTGCCGGAAATAACCTGTACGCGCGCATCAGAGACCGGAGTCTCGATGGTGATCTCCTTGAGCGGCAGATCGCGGGTAGCCTCGTAGCACATCAGCATTGCAATCTCAGCAGCAGCCTCGCGGAACTCCTTAACGCCGGTGGTTTTGTCGCGCATCAGCGCCAGCTTGTGCTTGATCAGCGGGTGGTCCATTTCATGTACGGTTGCCATAGTAAAAATCTCCTTTATCCTAAAACTTTTTTGCTTCAGGCAATATCGCATAATTGAACAAGAGCGATTTGCGAGTGGGTTTTGCGCACTGACAAGGCGCGGTTTTGCGGTAATACTTGGTGTATTACAGTGAAATCGGAACGAAGTCAGGGCGCAAAATTTCCGCAAAGCGCCGCGGCAGCGCGACCGGAGCCTGCGCAAGAAGCCGCAGCTTTCATTGTGCGGTGTTGTCTGCTATTTGGTCTGTGCCAGACGCGCCATGCGCTCGCGCTCTGCCTGCGGACGACGCAGATAGAAGGCGTCCAACTCCTGGGGGGAGCAGGATTTGCCTTCGCGGAACAGGGGGAGTGCGGCGGCGGCAACACCAAATCCGGTCGCAAACCGCAGCTCGGCAGGTGCGAGCCGCAGACCGGTGCAGTTCTCTTTGATAGTATTATAACACAGATCCGCGCCATCTCCAACCAGAAAATACGGCGCTTCTCCGATTTCTTCGGCAAGCTCGGTCAGCTTGATCGCACGGTCATCGCACAGACGGCGTACCCTGCCGTTCTCCACGGTGAAAAGCGCGTTGTAGACCTGACCCGCACGCGCATCCATCACGCAGCACAGGTCGCTGCCGAGTGCGCGGGCGCCCCATGCCATCGCCTCGAGCGTGGAGACGCCGATGCACGGCTTGTCCGCGCCGAGTGCCAGACCCTTGACCGTGGCTACGCCGATACGCACACCGGTAAACGAGCCGGGACCGTGCGCGACAGCGATCGCGTCCACGTCAGCGAGCGATACGCCGCAGTTTGCCAGCAGGTTTTCTGCCATCGGCAGCAGCGTGCGCGAGTGTGTCAGGCCGCAGTTCTGGAAGGACTGCGCCACCAGTTTTTCGTCCTCGGTGAGCGCGACAGACGCGCTGACCGCCGAGGATTCCAGTGCAAGAATTTTCATACAGTCACTTCTCCAATCGTAATGCGGCGGTCATTGTCCGCATCGCCATAGGCAATGTGGACGGTTTTGTAGGTTTCCGGCAGAACGTCCGCGGCGTTCTCGCTCCATTCGATGAGCACAATGCGGCTGCCGTCGAGATATTCATCAAAGCCGATCTCGAACAGTGCTTCACTGTCGAGAATGCGGTACAGGTCGAAGTGCGCGACCTTGACCGTCGGCGTTTCGTATTCGTTTGCAATGGCAAAGGTCGGGCTGGTGACGCGGCCCTCGTAGCCGAGTCCGTGCAGCACGCCGCGCGTGAATGCGGTCTTGCCGGCACCGAGGTCGCCGGAGAACGCAACGACATCGCCTGCCTTGAGGCTTTTTGCGTATTCTGCGCCGAGTGCTTCGGTCTCCTCGGGTGAGTGGGTGATATATTCCATGAAAACACCTTTCTGTCAATCATAACTATACATTTATAATATACCACGGTACACTCGGAATGGCAAGTCAGCCCGCTGCAAAGTATAACTTTTTTATGACATTTCCGCTTGTTTGCTTGCGGGATGGCATAAGTTGTGGTAAGGTATAAAATAACATAAAAAAACTGAACAAAAATTTTAAGGAGGAAAACCCTGTGATAGAATTGCTCAAAGCATTTCTGTTTGGCATTGTAGAGGGCATCACCGAGTGGCTGCCGATCAGCAGTACCGGACACATGATTCTGCTCAATGAGTTTGTAAAGCTGGACGTGTCGGAAGCGTTTTACAGCATGTTCGAGGTGGTTATTCAGCTCGGTGCGATACTCGCGGTCGTTGTCCTGTTCTGGGGACAGATTTTCCCGTTTGAACGGCGAAAGGGCCGTCACGGCGGCGCGTCCATCGTGCTGAATATGGATACCGTCAAGCTGTGGATCAAAATTCTGGTAGCTTGTGTTCCGGCGGCGATCGTCGGTCTCAAGTGGAACGACCTGTTTGAAGAACTGTTCTACAATTACCAAACGGTTTCCATCGCGCTGATTGTATTCGGCGCAGCATTCATTCTGGTGGAGAACGCGCACAAGGGCAAGCCGGCGCGCATCAACGCACTCACGGAGCTTACTTACCCGACCGTGTTTATGATCGGTATGTTTCAGCTGATCGCGGCTGTGTTCCCGGGCACCTCGCGCTCCGGTGCGACCATCGTCGGCGCACTGCTGCTCGGCGTGTCGCGTACCGTGGCTGCGGAGTTTACGTTCTTCCTGGCCATTCCGGTCATGTTCGGCGCAAGCCTGCTCAAGATTCTCAAGTTCGGCTTTGCGTTTACATCCACCGAGCTGATGATCCTCGGCATCGGTACAATCACCGCGTTCGTGTCCTCACTGCTCATCATCCGTTTCCTGATGGGCTTCGTCAAGAAGCACGATTTCAAGGTGTTCGGCTGGTATCGGATTATCCTCGGTATCGCCGTGCTGGCACACTTTATGCTGGCGAAGTAAATAGGAAAAGAGGTCTGCGGGGCAGACCTCTTTTTGAGGCTGTCGAAAAACTTCGCTTTTCGAGCAGCCTCTCGCTCGAAACTACGCTTTCGAGCGAATACTGAAGAAAAACCGCGCCCTGACGGGCACATTTTTTCTTCCCTTGTATAAAAAGTCAGGTACACGCCCTGACTTTTTATGAATTTACTTCGCAAATTCTATTTTATGCGTGCTGCCGCACGAAGCGTAAAAATTAAAATAATACTTTTTTGATAGACTGAAAAGAGGTCTGCATTGCAGACCTCTTTTGTTGTATGGTTTCCTATTAGGTACACTGTTCCAATCCACGCCGAATCCTTCTCCAAACCACGCACGACAGCGCAATCGTGACATAATCCGTGATGGACTGCCCGAGAACTGCGCCATTCAGACCGAAAACCGCATTCAGCAGATACAGCAGGGGGATGAGCAGCAGACCCTGCCGCAGCACGGACAGCACGGTAGCAGGAAGGGCGCGTCCGACCGACTGCATGCAGTTCATATTGACGAACAGAAAACCGATGAACGGGCCGGACAGCATGTAGGCGATCAGCATCTGCACGCCATATGTAATAACGCCGCTGTCATCCACGAACAGGCCGATGATCGGCTTGCGCAGGAAGAAATAGAGTGCGGTTGCCGCCAGTCCGACGACAAAGCAGCACAGCTTGGTAAAACGCTCGGTATCGGCAAAACGCTTGATATCACCCGCACCGTAGCTGTAACCGAAAATCGGCTGTACACCGTTTGCAAGGCCCATTTGCAGGAAGGTGATGAACATATTCGCTTTGAATACGATGCCGATCGCCGCAACGGGCGCGTTGCCGTAGACGACCAGAATCAGGTTGAGCACAATGGTTGAAACACACATCAGCGCGGAGAAAATGGCGGTCGGGAAACCGGCAGAGCACACGCGCACGGCAATGTGCGTGCCGCAGAGCGCGTCCTTCGGCGCAAGCGAAAACCGCCGCGACTTTTTGAGAAAATACCACAGGTAGTACAGCGCCGCAAGCATATTGCCGATGGTGGTTGCAATGGCCGCGCCCGCCGCGCCCTGTCCCAGACCGGAGACGAAAACCGGGTCGAGTACGATGTTTGCAATCGTGCCGATCATGCTGCCGATCATGGCCTCCTTGCTCGCGCCTTCCGCGCGCACAACGAAGCTGGCTGCAGCCGACCAGATGACGAACGGTGCGCCGAACGCGATGTAAACCGTGTAGCCGCGGGCAAACTCAAATGTGCTTGCGTCCGCGCCGAACAGATGCAGGATGGGCGCGGTGAAGCACAGCAGTACGGCGGCAAACGCTGCGCCGACGACCAAGCTCGCCCATGAGATGAACGAGGAGATTTTCTTCACGCTTTGGTGATTGTTCTCGCCGAGCGCGACCGAGATCATCGCACTGCCACCCATGCCGAACATGTTGGCGAACGCCATCAGCAGGATGAAGATCGGGTTGGTCAGGCTGACGGCGGCTACCTGCAGGGCGTCGCCGGTCTGTCCGACGAAAAAGGTGTCCGCCATGTTGTACACCACGGTGACAAGGCTGCTGATGACGCTCGGAATCGCCATTGCGGCTACTGCACGAGGTATCGGCGCTTTGCCGAGGAGAGTATCGTTGTCCAAGTTGTACACGTTCCTTCCTTTGGAAATTTAACGGTTGTTTTCATCGAAGCGGCAGGGCAGCCCGCCCTGCGGTAATGGTTAATCGTTTTTTTCAAAATTTGAAAGCATTTTCAGTCCGATCCGCATAAATGTGTCCCGCTCCTCGGGCGAGATGCCGCGGAGCAGCATGGCTTCGGTCTCCGTAATCTCCTGCAGGCAGGCGGGACGGAAGGCTTCGGCTTTTTCGGTGCAGACAATGCACTTGCGCCGTGCGTCCGCAGGATCGGGTTCGCGGCGGATGAGATCGGCAGCCTGCAGGGCCTGCAGCATTTCGGTTGCGGTGGAAGGCCGCAGGCCAAATTCCTGCTCGACGTCGCGCTGTACGAGCGGGTGTTTTTGACTTTCTATCAAAATATAGTTGAGAATCTGACCTTTGGTGCCGCTGATATGAATGCGTTTTTGCGTTTCCGCTGATCGGCGACGCAGGCAGTTGGATAGCTTGTTGATAAGCCGCCCGGTATCCATGAAATCACCTCGTTTAATTACTTCGTTTCCTAAGTAATATTATAGCCGGTGATTGCGGGAGGTCAAGAGGAAATTTTACTGCTTGTCCGGGGAGATGGGAGCCGTCCGGACGGCTTCTTTTTCCTGCACCGGATGACTGGGGAACACGAACTGCCGCAGGCGGGTTCGCCCTGACGGGGCGGAGAGTTTTCCGCTGAATCTCAGCGGGAGCGTCGCCGCGCCCCGCGGCAGGGCAAGAGGGTAGACACCAAGGTTTCTACCCTCTTAACTCCCACTTCCTTTTATTTCTTAGTCTGGCGCAGATCGGAGACCGGCGACCGCTACGAAAATAGGGAAACGGCAGTCGGGTTACCGCAGCGTGTCTTTCTCCGCCTTTTCGCATTTCACAGACAGCGTACTGCTACACATGTGAGTTCATCCACGCAGGGCGCGGCATAACCGTGCCGCGCAATTCGTGAGCACGTTATTATAGACAGCACCTACGAGGATAAATTGTATCAAACGCCTAAATTCGCAGGTGCCTTCCGGTATAACGGGCAAAAATGGCGCGACACTGTTATCCCCCCAGGGGACCTTCTCTTGCCCTACGGGCAATTCATCTTGTGTCGCGCCTGCGCAGAGTAGCCCGTATGTGTAGCAGTAATCTATCTGTGAACTGCAAATATTTTACGAAAGACACGCTGTGGTAACCGGACTGTCGTTCCCCTATTTCGCAGCGGTCACATGCCAGCAATCTGCGCCAGACCCTCTAAGGGAAAAGGGGAGAAAATCAGAGGGTGGAAAACCACGGGTTGGCTACCCTCTTGTGCCCCTGCCGGGCAGGCAGGATTCCGCTTGCTTCGTAAGCAACAAATCACCATTTCAGCAGAGACTTTCCTATTGACAGCCTGTCGCAGAGTTTTATACAATAAAACAAAACAACGAAACGAGGTGCCTGCTATGCACATCCACCATTTAGCACTCCGCGTGCGCGATTTCGAGAAATCGCTGCATTTTTACCAGACGCTCACCGAGCTCAAGATCCACACGCAGTTCTCCGCGAACGGCGGCAGCATTGCTTATCTGCAGAACGCCTCCGGCGAAACCCAGTTGGAGCTGATCGGCATGCCGGAGGGCGAGACCGTCAAGGCGTCCGGCATGTTCCTCTGCTTCGGTACGGAGGATATTGCCGAGGCACATGAGCGTGCCGTCCTGCACGGCATGAATCCGTCCGATATCCGTCAGCCGGAGCCGGACGCGCGCTATTTCTACGTTTACGATCCGGACGGTCTGTCCGTGCAGGTGCGTGAATACCGTTAAGGGAATACCGCATAATTGAACAAGAGCGATTTGCGAGCAAATTTTGCGTACTGACGAGGCGCAGTTTTGCGGTAATACTTGATGTATTACCGTGAAACTGCAACAAAGTCAGGACACAAAATTTCCGCAAAGCGCCGCAGCTTTAATTGTGCGGTGTTGCCTTAAAACAGATTTTTAAGCGTCGGACGCTGCACATCCGGCAAATGTCTCAGTTGAGCGAGCAGCTCCGCACGGTCGAGCGCCAATTCGTCCGTCAAGCCGTTTTGCTGCGCGGCAAGCATGCGGTCAAACAGCCGGTCAGCCTGATCGATCTCGCTGTGCAGCAGCAGAGCGCCGAGTAGGGTCTGTGCTGCGTCCCATGTCTCCCGCGCTTCATTCAGGCGGTCGTTCTCTACGTCGAGGGCGACCGCCTGTGCCGTGTTATCCACGGCTCTTACGCTCCACACACTGCCGAGGATGAGCACGGTACACAGCACGGCAGCCGTCAGCAATCGCTTCATACACGGCCCTCCTTTTTCTGCAGGAACGTGTTGCCGCAGTCGTCGAGCGTCATCAGGAACACATCCTCGACCGCGATACTCTGGTTTTTCAGCCGCCGCTCGATATCCGCAGGGGAGAGGTGCAGCAGCTCGAGCGAGCGCGGAACCATCTTGCCGTCCGACACGACAACGAGCGGCAGACCGGTATCCTTGGGCGTAATGCCGAGCATTTCCGCCGTGACCGGCTGCTGCGGCTGCTTGAGGATAACCGTCAGCGTGCCGTCCGGCTCGATGACGCCGTATTTCACATCGGACACGGCTGCGACATTCTGCTTGCGGAGTGTTTCTATCACCTCGTCGGTCGTCAGCCGCATTTGCCGCAGCTTGTCAATATCGAGCTGACCCTTGCGAATGATGATGGCCGGCTGACCGTTCAGCAGCCGTCGGAATCTGCGGCTTTTGAGTGCGGCGAAGCTGAGAAAAATCTCGAGCACCACGAGCGTGGCGATCGGCACCAGACCGGAGAGCAGCGGAATCCCTAAATCCTGCATGGGCACAGCCGCCAGATCGGATACCAGAATGGTAACGACCAGCTCGGACGGGTCCAGCTCGCCGATCTGCCGTTTCCCCATCAGCCGCACGGCGCAGATGACCGCGCAGTATAAAATCAGCGTGCGCAGCAGCGGCACTGCCATACGCCCGCACCTCCTTCGCTTGTGAAAATCGCACAGTTTACCGAAGTAAAAACTGTATATGTTTGGCATTGTGTAGTATGGCGAAAAAACAAAGAAATATGCACGACAGTTTTCGCATATTTGCAGTCGGAAAGACGTTGACATTCTGAGGAAACGCCTTTATAATATAAACAACATTCAAAAAGATACAGGCTGCGAACGGAAAAGTAGCGTCCCGGACCCATGATAGAGAGCTGTCGGCTGGTGTAAGACAGTGGGAAACGGAAAGTGCGAAAGTCCTCCGGGAGCCGGATTGCTGAAATGAAATGAAACAGGGTTCAGTGTAAGCTATCCCGCATGATCTGCGTTAAACGATCGGGTGAGTGGTCATACCGCCGAATAGGGCAGTGTGGCAAAAAGAGTGGTACCGCAGAGTTTTTGGTCTTTGTCTCTTTGTGAGACAAGGGCTTTTTTGTTTATACGGTATCTTGCGGCAATCGTTATCCGGCTGCTGCATAAGTATGTATGCTATGTTGAAATGAGAGAAAGGAGGCGGATTCGCAATGGTAAAGAACGGCGCAGAGATTCTGATCGACGCACTTGTAGAGCAGGGAGTTGATACCATTTTCGGTTATCCCGGCGGTGCGGTTTTGAACATCTATGACGCACTTTACAAAAACAGCGACCGCATTCGACATATTCTGACCGCGCACGAACAGGGCGCAGCACACGCAGCGGACGGTTACGCCCGTGCGACCGGCAAGGTAGGCGTCTGCCTGGCAACAAGCGGACCGGGTGCGACCAACCTCGTAACCGGTATTGCTACCGCGTATATGGATTCCATCCCGATGGTTGCCATCACCGGCAACGTCGGCACCAGCCTCATCGGCCGTGATTCCTTTCAGGAAGTTTACATTGCCGGCATCACCATGCCGATCACCAAGCACAATTTCGTTGTGCGCGATGTGGAGGATCTGGCGGACACCGTGCGCGATGCGTTCCGCATTGCCGCTTCCGGACGTCCGGGTCCGGTGCTGATCGACATCCCGAAGGATATTACCGCCGCTAAGTGTGAGTTTATCCCGAAGGGCAAGGTTGAGATCAACGAGACCTACGAGATTTCGGACGAAGAGATGCAGACCGTAGCGGATATGATTGCCGCCTCCGAGCGTCCGATGATCTATTACGGCGGCGGTGTTGAAACCTCTGACGCAGGCGACATGCTGCTGCAGCTGCAGCGGAAGGCGGATATTCCGTCGGCGCACACCATGATGGCCATCGGCTGTATCCCGGATACCGAGCCGCTCAGCCTTGGCATGATCGGCATGCACGGTACGGTTTCTGCCGCATGGGCGGTTGAGCGCTGCGACCTGCTGGTCTGCATCGGTGCCCGCTTCTCCGACCGCGTTGCGACCAACACCAAGCGTTTTGCACCGTCGGCAAAGGTTATCCATATTGACATTGACAATGCGGAGATCAATAAGAACATCGGCGTTGATTATGCCATTGTTTCCGATGCGGAGACCTTCCTCGAAAAGGTTATGCCGTATATTAAGGAGGCAAAGCACGACGCATGGCGCGCGCAGATTGCCGAGTGGCAGACAAAGCTCGACTATGTGCCGAAGGACGACGAGAGCGTTATCCATCCGCACCAGCTGCTCCACACGGTTGCGGAGGAGACCCCGGAGGACACCATTATCGCAACCGACGTTGGTCAGCACCAGCTTTGGAGTGCGCAGTACAACGGCCGTAAGCACGTTCGTCAGTTCCTGACGTCCGGCGGTCTGGGTACGATGGGCTTCGGCTACGGCGCGGCAATCGGCGCGCAGGTGGCCTTCCCGGACAGAACGGTTGTCCACATCACGGGCGACGGCTCGTTCCACATGAATCTTAACGAAATCTGCACCGCGGTTTCCTATAACCTGCCGGTGATCACGATCATTATGAATAACCGCGTGCTCGGCAACGTGCGTCAGTGGCAGACCATGTTCTATGGCAGCCGCTACTCGCAGACCGACCCGCACCGCAAGACAGATTACGTCAAGCTGGCCGACGCCTTCGGCGCACGCGGCGTCCGTGTTACCAATATCGCCGAGCTGCGCGACGCGCTGCGGGAAGCGATGAAGCGTACCGGTCCTGTGCTGATCGACGCACAGATCGACAAGGACGAGCGCGTCCTGCCGATGATCCCGGCAGGCGGCACGGTTGACGATCTTGTAACGGAATAAGGAAGGAGAAATTATGGAAAAGTATATCCTTTCTGTCACCGTACAGAACAACGCCGGTGTTCTGGCCCGCGTATCCAGCCTGTTTGGCCGCCGCGGCTACAACATCGACTCGCTGACCGTTTCGGCCACGACTGATCCGAAGGTTTCCTGCATGTCTATCATCGTGCAGGGCGACCATATGGTGCTTGAGCAGATCATGAAGCAGCTGGCAAAGCTGGAAGAGGTCATGCACGTTGTACACCTCGAAGAAGACAGCTCCTGCTGCAGTGAGCTGGTGTTCGTCAAGCTGCATACGCCGGATGTAAGCGTTCGAAATGATATCCGGCAGCTGTGCGACCTGTATGGCGCGCGCGTGGTCGATACGCAGGAGAGTGAGATCATTATCGAGCTGTCCGAAGTGCCGAGCCGCATCGATGCCTTCCTCGACGTCATCTCGAACTTTAAGATCCTCGAGATGAGCCGTTCGGGTGTTACGGCAATTGAAAAATAATTTTGGTTAATTAGGAGTTGGAAATTGGGAATGAAAAGCGCTGCCGCGCCGGAGAAATGTTTCATAACCGGGGAGGAAGCACCTTGCAATCACTGATTACTGACTGCTGATTCATATAATTGACTCTTTATAAATTTTTAGGAGGAAATAAAAATGGTAAAGATGTTTTATGACGCAGACTGCAACCTGTCTCTGCTCGACGGCAAGACCGTTGCAATCATCGGCTTTGGTTCCCAGGGTCATGCTCACGCAATGAACCTGAAGGACTCCGGTGTACACGTTGTAGTAGGTCTGCGCCCGGGCTCCAAGCACGAGAAGAAGGCTAAGGACTACGGCCTGGAGGTTATGACTCCGGCTGAGGCTGCAGCAGCAGGCGACATCATCATGATGCTGACCCCGGACGAGAAGCAGGCTGACATCTACAAGGACGTTATCGAGCCGAACCTGAAGCCGGGCAACGTACTGGCTTTCGCTCACGGCTTCAACATCCACTTCAAGCAGATCGTTCCGCCGGCTGACGTTGACGTTATCATGGTTGCTCCGAAGGGCCCGGGTCACATCGTTCGCCGTACATACGAAGAGGGTCAGGGTGTACCGGATCTGGCTTGTGTATATCAGGACGCTTCCGGCAAGGCTATGGACATCGCTCTGGCATACGCTTGCGGTATCGGCGGCGGCCGTGCCGGCATCATCGAGTCCACCTTCAAGACCGAGACCGAGACCGACCTGTTTGGTGAGCAGGCTGTCCTCTGCGGCGGCGTTTGCGAGCTGATGAAGGCTGGCTTTGAGACCCTGGTTGAGGCTGGTTACGCTCCGGAGAACGCTTACTTCGAGTGCGTTCACGAGATGAAGCTGATCGTTGACCTGATCAACGAGGGCGGCTTCGCTAAGATGCGTTACTCCATCTCCGACACCGCTGAGTACGGCGATTACCGCACCGGCAAGCGCATCATCACCGAGGAGACCCGCAAGGAGATGAAGAAGATCCTGCGCGAGATCCAGGACGGTACCTTCGCTACCGAGTGGATTCAGGAGAACCGTGCAGGCGGCCGTGCCAAGTTCCTCGCTACCCGTGCTCTGGAAGCAGACACCGAGCTCGAGAAGACTGGCAAGAAGCTGCGCGGCATGATGAGCTGGCTGAAGAAATAATCTCGCGCTCCGCTTGAGACTATTTCTTATAGGGGGCTTCAAAAGCCCCCTATATATGACCAGCGGTTCCGTAGAAACCACTGGTCAATACCCCAATGACGCGCCCCACGGGCGCTGAGTCGGGGTGTAAAAAGTCAGGCGCATGTCCTGACTTTTTACGGCACACTTTGTGTGCCGAATGATTGCCGCAACCTTTGGTTGCGGTTAGACGTGAAGCATTTCGCGTGCTGATCGTCAGCTTTTAGTTACCCCGAACGGGCGGACGGATTTTCCCGTCCGCCTGTTTTTTCTATCAGGCAGTCCGCTGGACTGCTTTCAAAGGAGGAAAATCCCCGTGAGAAGAAGTGATAACATCACTGCAGGTCCCGAGCGCATGCCGAACCGTTCGCTGCTGCGTGCCTGCGGTATGACCGACGAGGAAATGAAGCAGCCGATCATCGGTGTGGTTTCGGCATATTCCGAGATCATCCCGGGCCACATCAACCTCGATAAGATCGCGGATGCGGTTAAGGCGGGCGTTCGCATGGCTGGCGGTACGCCGGTGCTCGTTCCGGCCATCGGCGTATGCGACGGCATTGCCATGGGTCACATCGGCATGAAGTACTCGCTGGCAAGCCGTGAGCTGATCGCGGACAGCGTAGAGACGCTGGCGCAGGCGCATCAGCTGGACGGTCTGGTGCTCATCCCGAACTGCGACAAGATCGTGCCCGGCATGCTGATGGCTGCCGCTCGTCTGAACATTCCGTCCATCCTGGTTTCCGGCGGCCCGATGCTTGCAGGCCATTTCGGCGGTGAGGAGGTATCCCTGTCCAAGACCTTCGAGGCGGTTGGTGCCTACAAGGCCGGCATGATGGACGAGGAGACCTTCTACGAAGCCGAGTGCAATTCCTGCCCGGGCTGCGGCTCATGCGCAGGCATGTACACCGCAAACTCGATGAACTGCCTGTCTGAAGCCATCGGCATGGCGCTGCCGGGCAACGGCACGACCCCGGCGGTTTCGGCTGCCCGTATTCATCTGGCAAAGCACGCCGGCATGAAGATCATGGAGCTGATCGAGAAGGACATCAAGCCGCGCGACATCCTCACGCCGGCAGCATTCCGCAACGCGCTGACCTGTGAGATGGCGATCGGCTGCTCGACCAACTCGGTTCTGCACCTGCTGGCAATCGCAAACGAAGCAGGTGTTCCGCTGCAGCTTGAGACCCTGAACGAACTGTCCGGCAAGGTGCCGAACATCTGCCATCTGGCTCCGGCAGGCCCGCACCATATTGAGCAGCTTTACATGGCGGGCGGTGTTCCGGCCATCATGAAGGAGCTGACCAAGCGCGATTTCCTCGACCTGTCGCTCATCACCTGCACCGGCAAGACGGTCGGCGAGAACCTCGAGGGCGTTGTCAACAAGAATCCAGAGGTCGTTCGTCCGCTCGAGAATCCGTATTCGCAGACCGGCGGCATCGCTGTTCTGTGGGGCAACATCGCAAAGAACGGCTGCGTTGTCAAGCGTTCGGCAGTTGCGCCGGAAATGATGGTGCACGAAGGTCCGGCACGCGTGTTCGACTGCGAGGAGGACGCAATTTCCGCCATCTACAACGGCAAGATCGTGCCGGGTGACGTTGTTGTCATCCGCTACGAAGGCCCGAAGGGCGGTCCGGGCATGCGCGAGATGCTCAACCCGACCTCTGCGCTGGCCGGCATGAAGCTGGATACCACGGTTGCGCTCATCACCGACGGCCGTTTCTCCGGTGCGTCCCGCGGCGCATCCATCGGCCATGTTTCGCCGGAGGCTGCTTCCGGCGGCGAGATCGGTCTGGTGCAGGAAGGCGATATCATCTCCATCGATATCCCGAACAGCAAGGTAAATGTCAATGTTTCCGACGAGGAGCTGGAGGCGCGCCGTGCCAAGTACGTTCCGCGTGAGCCGAATGTCAAGTCCGGCTGGCTGTACCGCTACTCGCGTCTGGTCACCTCTGCAGATCAGGGCGCTGTGGTTCGTTGATTTTTGCGTAATGAAAAGAAGTCCGAAAATTTTTCGGACTTCTTTTAATTCTCCATTCCGCAATCGCAAAATTTCTGCTCCAAGCGTAGACAGAACTGCACCGCAGTGCTATAATAAAGTAATTCTTGAAAAACGAAAAAGGGAGGTCATTTATTATGAAAAACCCTGAAAAGCTGCTTGATCTGCTGGCGCAGGACGCGCGCCTGACTCCGGCACAGCTGGCCGCGATGCTCGGTGAGACCGAGGAGGATGTGGCTGCTGCGATCAACGCGTATGAGAAGAATTCGACCATCCTCGGCTACAAGACCGTGGTCGATTGGGATAAAACATCCAAGGAGAGCGTAACCGCGCTGATCGAGGTCAAGATCACCCCGCAGAAGGGTATGGGCTTTGATGAGATCGCCCGTCAGATCTATTCGCACCATCAGGTGGAGAGCGTGTATCTGATGAGCGGCGGCTTCGATCTGACCGTTATCATCAAGGGACGCACCATGCGCGAGGTTGCCCGCTTTGTCTCCGAGCAGCTGGCGCCGATGGAGAACGTGCTGTCCACCGGTACGCATTTCATCCTCAAAAAATACAAGGACAACAGTGTGGAATTTGACCCGGCAGACAGCGATAAGAGAGAGGTCATGGCATGGTGAACTACGAGCAGATTCTCTCTGCGCGTGTAAAAGAAGTACAGCCTTCCGGCATTCGCCGCTTTTTTGAACTGGCGGCTAAAATGCCGCACGCGATTTCGCTCGGTGTGGGCGA
Source organism: Butyricicoccus sp. AF18-9LB (assembly GCF_027684505.1). NCBI lineage: Bacteria > Bacillati > Bacillota > Clostridia > Eubacteriales > Butyricicoccaceae > Butyricicoccus > Butyricicoccus sp. AF18-9LB. The sequence continues at coordinate 37,888 of NZ_JAQCWA010000015.1, read as the reverse complement.
GCCGGATTTTGAAACGCCGTGGCAGATTCGCCGCGCCGGCATTCAGTCTCTGGAAAAAGGACAGACCTTCTATACCTCCAACTGGGGTCTTGCCGAGCTGCGCAATCAGATTGCCGCGCTCGTGCGCCGCAAGTACCGCCTGTGCTACGATGCGGACAAGGAGATCCTTGTGACGGTCGGCGGCTCTGAGGCGATCGACAACACCATCCGTGCGATTGTCAACGTGGGTGACGAGGTGCTCATTCCGGAGCCGAGTTTTGTATGCTACAAGCCGCTGACGCAGATGGCAGGCGGTGTTCCGGTGCCGCTGCCGACCCGCGCGGAGGACCAGTTCAAGCTGACGGCGGACAGTCTGCGCGCTGCTATTACGCCGCGCACCAAGCTGCTCATCCTGCCGTACCCGAACAACCCGACCGGCGCGATTATGACGCGCGATGAGCTGCAGGCGATTGCGACGGTCATCAAGGACACGAACATCATCGTGCTGTCGGATGAGATTTACAACAGCCTGACCTACGGCCCGGATCGCCACGTCTGCTTTGCGGAGCTGGACGGCATGAAGGAGCGCACCATTGTTGTGGACGGTTTCTCCAAGTCCTATGCGATGACCGGTTGGCGTCTCGGCTGGGCAATGGGGCCGAAGGAGCTGATGCGCCACATCTGCAAGATTCATCAGTTCGGTATTATGTCCGCGCCGACGACCGCGCAGTTCGCGGGCATTGAGGCTATCCGCACCGGCGAGGACGATATCGAGCGCATGCGCGAGCAGTATGACCTGCGCCGCCGCTACCTGCTCGGCGAGCTGCGAAGCATGGGCCTCGAGTGCTTTGAGCCGCAGGGCGCGTTCTATATGTTCCCGTCGATCGAGTCTACCGGCCTGTCGAGTGACGAATTCTGCGAGAGACTGCTGCACGAGCAGGAGGTCGCGGTCATTCCGGGCAGCGCCTTCGGCGAGAGCGGCGAGGGTCATGTGCGTATTTCGTATTCGTACTCGATGAACCATCTGCGCGAGGCTTGCCGCAGGATGCGTAAGTTTTTGCAGACTTTGCAGGCGGAAAAGTGAGATAAAATGAAAGCACCGCCCGAAATGGGCGGTGCTTAGTGGAAAAAAGGCAAACAAAAAGAACGCTCCATCGAGCGTTCTTTTTTCTTATGCGATTGTGCCGCGATAGTTAAAATACGCAATACTGCTTCATATAAGCATCCATCAGCGGCAGCAGATGAGCATACTCCTCCTTATCCGCAAGATACTCGCGGATATCCTGCACGGTGACAAGTGCGTGCACCTTGATGCCGAACTCCTCGCCGACCTCCATAACAGCGGTCTTGCCTGGGTTCTGGCCGACCTCACAGCGGTTTACCGAAATGAACATATCGGTAACCTTCACATCTGCGCAGGCCTGCAGCACCGGCATGGTCTCACGGATAGCGGTGCCTGCGGTGATTACATCCTCGATGATGATAACGCGGTCACCGTCCTGCGGCTTGTAGCCGACGATATTGCCGCCTTCGCCATGGTCCTTTGCCTCCTTGCGGTTGAAGAAGAACGGCTTGTCGATGCCGTAATTGCGGGCCAGCGCACCGGAAACAGAGGTAGCAAGCGGGATGCCCTTGTACGCCGGACCGAACATTGCGTCGAACTGATCGCCGACGGTCTCCTTGACCAGAGCTGCGTAAAACTCACCCAGACGGGAGTTCTGCAGACCGGTCTTGTAGTTGCCGGTATTGACGAAATACGGGGTCTTTCGGCCGGATTTGGTTGTAAAATCGCCGAAACGCAGTACGTCGGCACTCATCATAAATTCGATAAATTCTTTTTTGGCAGCAGTAAGCATGATCGTTCCACCTTTTTCTATCAATATACTTATCCTCAGTATACCAGAATTTTCGGCAGGGAACAACCCTTTCTGTCAAGCGACGGTCAACAAATTGCACAAATACACAGGGAGATTAACGTGTTATGAACGGAAAACTGTCAAACTCCTGTTGCAGAAAGCGAAAAAAAGCGGTAAAATATAATAAGGCAACACCACACAATTAAAGCTGCGGCTCCTTGCGCAGGCTCTGGTCGCGCTGCCGCGGCTCCTTGCGCAGGCTCCGGTCGCGCTGCCGCGGCGCTTTACGGAAATTTTGTGCCCTGACTTCGTTGTGATTTCACGGTAATACACAAAGTATTACCGCAAAACCACGCCTCGCCAGTCCGCAAAAATTACTCGTAAATCGCTCTTGTTCAATTATGTGGTATTGCCTTAGGTATTCTATACCTTCAAGGACGATTCACAATCGTCAAAAACAAAAAGGTGGCTAACAACACAAATGGCATTTCACGGTTTTTCCGCAGAAGGCGTGGATCTTCTGCAACTGAATCGCCTGCAAAACAGCAAAGAATTTTACGATGCACACAAGGACGAGATCAAGCGGTTATCCATCCGGCCCTTTCACGAACTGATCGCAGAAATGACGCCGGAGATGGTCAAGATCGATCCGCAGTTCGTCACCGTGCCGTCCCGCATGGTATCCCGCGTGCGGCGCGATACCCGATATACCAAGGATAAAACGCTCTACCGGGCGAACATGTGGCTGTTCTTCCGCAGAGCACGACGGGAACGCGAATCCGTTCCCGCATACTACTTTGAACTGCATCCCGAATACTGGGCCTTCGGCTGTTGGGGCGCGTGGGGCAGAGGTGAAATGGAAGCGCTGCGCGAAATGATCCTCGCAGAAGACAGGCTGTTTCTTGACGCCTTTCGTGCGGTGAACAGCTGTCCGCAGGTGCACCTCGCGGGCGAGATGTACAAGCGCCCGAAATTCCCGGACGCAAAGCCGGAATATCAGGACTGGCTGAACCGCAAGGAGATCGGCGTGGACTACACGAACGGTGAGGATTTTACTCCGGTGCTGGACGGCACGTTTGTTCCGTTCATGCTGAAGACCATGCGGCAGCTTGCGCCGCTGTACAGACTGCTGCTCGCGGCGAAGGAACGCGCGGACGCGGCCGGACGGGAGGCGCTGCAATGAGATATCTTGCACTGGATTTCGAGACCGGAAACGCCTCGCCGCTGAGCGCGTGCGCACTCGGCGCAAGCGTGTTTGAGGATAATCAGCTGGTAGATGAGAAAATCTCGCTCATCCGTCCGCCGGAATGCGTGGGCAAGTTCCACTGGGGCAATGTTCGCGTCAACCACATCAAGGAGAAGATGGTCGCGGACGCACCGTCGTTCGCCGAGGTATGGGAGCCGCTCGCCGACATCGCGGAGGGCTGCGTCATCGTGTGTCACAACGCTATGTTCGATACGAATGTGCTTTGCAGCTGTCTGGCGCATTACGGACTGAAAATGCCCGAATGCCGGTACTTATGCACGGTAAAGGTGTCCAAGCGGGTATGGCCTGAGCTGGAAAATCATAAACTGGATACGGTATCCGCCGCGCTGCACATCGACCTGAACCACCACGAGGCCGGATCAGATGCGCGGGCTGCGGGACTGATCCTGCAGGCGGCTCTGCGCAGGACGGGCAGCGTGGACGCCGACGCACTGGCAGAAAAAATCGGCATGCGGCTCGGCCGTATTTCCTCGATGGGGAAAACGCCGTGCAGCATCGCCGGGGACCCCAAACCCAGGGAGCACAGGCGGACAGCGCGTCCGCGTAATACGGTAAAACGAAAGGGAGAGAACAAGCTATGAAAAACTATCTGGATAGTATTGACCGCGATGCACTGCGCAGCCGTGCCGAGCAGATGCTGCACACCGCAGGAAACGCTTGCGATCAGGCAGGACGCTTCATGAACACCACGACCGAAAAGATCCGCGGCTTCTCGCTCATCGAGTTCTTCATCTACGAGACCTGCCTGCTGTCGTTCGGTCTGTGGCTGGGCACCTGCTTCTCTAAATTTTTCAAGAAGTTCCGCGCGATCATCTTCGCAGCGTTTGCCGCAACGTGGCTGTACCTGCTGTGGCGCGTGTTCTTTGATGAGGATGAGGACTAAGCGTATTCAATCTTCGTTTTCATCCGCTGACAGCTGACAGGAAGGAGTTTATTGTTGGAAGATCCCAATCAGGAAAAAAAGTCCCGGCTTGACCTGCAGCCGCACTATATTGAGTGGGGGCTGACTGCGTTAGGCGTCATTGTAGCCTGCGTGCTGGTCGTGTTCGTGCTGTTCCGCATGACAATAATCTGGGGCGTAATCAAGAAATTTTTCAGCATCCTCAGCCCGTTCATCTACGGCTTTGTGATGGCGTACCTGCTCATGCCGGTGTTCAACATGCTGTACCGCAATCTGCAGCCGCCGATGTCGCGTAAATTTAAAAACGGCACACGGCTTGCCAAAGGCTTGTGCAGCGCGCTGACGCTGGCCTTCGGTCTGGCGGTTGTAGGCGTGCTGCTGTGGATGGTGCTGCCGCAGCTGGTCACGAGTATCACCTCGCTGGTGGACTCGATGGACCTGTATATGAACGAGATATCCGGCTGGGTAGCGTCGCTGCTGCACAACAACCCGGAACTTGAGCACAGCTTCATGCGCCTGTACGATCAGTTCTCCGCACAGATGATGAACTGGGCGCAAAATGACCTGCTGCCGCAGCTCGGCAGCATGATGAGCGGCGTTGTTACGACCGTAAATGTGCTGATGAACCTGCTGATCGGTGTCATTATCGCGCTGTACATTCTCAACAGCAAGGACACCTTCTGTGCACAGGCGAAAAAGATGACGTACAGCCTTTTCAAGGTTGAAAAGGCAAATGCCATCATGGCGCGTGTGGCGCATATCCACCGCGTGTTCGGCGGCTTCATCACCGGCAAGCTGATGGACTCGTCGATCATCGGCGTGCTGTGCTTTATCGGTATGCGTCTTATGATTTCGTTCGGCTGGATGACCATGCCGACGTCGTACGCGCTCCTGATTGCGGTTATCATCGGCGTGACCAATATCATCCCGTTTTTCGGGCCGTTCATCGGTGCGATTCCGAGCACCATTCTGATCATGGTCATCAGTCCGGTGCAGGCGCTGTATTTCGTCATTTTTGTGCTGCTGCTGCAGCAGTTTGACGGCAATATCCTCGGACCGAAAATCCTCGGCAACGCCACCGGACTGTCGAGCTTCTGGGTCATGTTCGCCATTCTGCTGTTCGGCGGCGTGATGGGCTTCGCGGGCATGGTGATCGGCGTGCCGCTGTTTGCCGTGCTGTACAGCGTGTTGACCGAGAAGATCAATCATCTGCTGAAAAAGCGCGGCCTGTCCGTGGATACGAACGACTATCGCGGGCATAAGCGCATCGACCCGGAGACACACGCGTTCGTTGAAGCGCAGGAGACAACGCCTCCTGTGAGCGCAAAAGAGCGCCGCCGTGCGGCACAGCAGAAAGATCAGGAAAACAAAAACCAGTAATATGCGCAAAGAGGGACACTGCGAGGCAGCAGTGTTCCTCTTTTGCGTTCTGGTGCAGAACGGCAGAGTGTCGCTTGAGAAGCGAGGGAAATTGCGCTGACGCCGCGCGGGCGCACAAGAGGGTAGACACCTGCGGTTTTCCCCCTCTTGCACCCTTAAACGCCTATATTACTGGGCTTTAAGTCGTTTTTTCGAGAGGCGTACACCAATGTTACACCTTTTCGCTACATAGCTTCAAGAACGTCTAACGCTGTCAGCCGTTCCTGTTCCATAGCGTGAATGTAGATATTATATGTGGTGGAAATACTGGCATGCCCCATCCATTTGCTTACTACGCTGATGCTTACGCCAGCATTTAACGCACGGCTTGCAAAAGTGTGACGTAGCTGATGGATCGTGAGCGGCTTGTCTATCCCCGTGTGCTTCAACATACGCTCAAGTAAATTGTGCATACGGTTATTAGTGAGGAAGCCGCCTTTTTGCGAACAGGCAACATATTTGCTTTTGATGCCGCATTGCCTGTAAATCATCTGCAATTCCCTAAGTGCGTTGATTGCTTTACTATTTAGTGGGATAATCCGGTTGCTGCTGGATGTCTTAGTGCCTTTTACCTGTAAGGTGCTTTTGGACGTATCTTTTCCGGTATCCCTGTTCTTGATCTTTGCCAGATTTTTATTTATGGATACCGTCTTGCTTTCAAAGTCAATATCAGACCATTCCAGCGCAAGCAGTTCACCACACCGCAGGCCGGTATGCAGCATAAATACGATCAGGTTTCCGTGAACAAAAAGCGGACGGCCTGTACCATACTTCTCTCTGGCTGCTTCCTCCAACCGTTTAACCTCTGCATCCTCTAATATCAGCATTTTCCGCTCTGGCTTAAACTTGCTCCGTTTTGCCATGATAACATTTGCCATTGGGTTTTTAAGAATGTCACCCTCAGTATAGGCATGTTGGAAAACCTCAGAAAGTATCTGCCGGATCATCTTGACGATAGTATAAGAATATTCAGTGCTTTTCTGGTTTAACAGTGTTTGAATATCAACCGCTTTGATATTCCCAAGTTGGAAGCCGCCAAGCGTCGGCTTGATATGCGTGTAATAGACAGACTCCAACCGATCAAAGCTGGTATTCTCCACGGCTGCGGCCTTGAAAGTATATAACCATCGCTCAATATAAGTGCTAAGCAATACTTTTCTACAATCCGTAATGCCATGCACTATTGTTTTCTTAAATTCACGCAATTTCCGTCTTGCTTCCGCTTCTGTCTTACCATAGACATAACGCGGTTTCAACATCTTTTCGTCCTTATATTTGCCGACCCAGCGGCCATCTTTCCGCTGATATACACTACCCTCCCCATATCCGCGGATTCTCTTAACTTTATTGATATTTTCTACTGTATTCATGCGTATCGCTCCTATCAAATAAACAGGGGCGGCAGCATAAACAGCTAACGCATATATTATAACGCCGTCCCTCTGTAAAGGCAATTCAATCAGTAAAATATCTCTTTCCCTTTATTTGCTTCAAACCACCGGTCAAGTTCACGTTCATTCGTCAAATAATCCCGTCCCACTTTCACCACAGGCAATACGCCTGCTTCCAGCAGGCATTTTAGCTTGGTTTTGCCAAAAGGGAACAACTCAAGCAAATCGTCCTGCGTCAAAATTTTATAATCCATAAACCACAGCCCTCCTGCGTATTGGTTATCATCTATGCAGCAACAATTTACTGCATCTCGTTTGCAATTCAAAATCCCCACATGGTTTTTGTGCGCCATGCCCGCTACCGGAACGGACAGCAACATGATATAATGAAACCATGATAAACTTTTCTGTTCTTTATTGTGGGGTATGACTTTATGAAAAAAGAAATCACATCTATCTTGTGTGCGGCAGCTATTACCTGTTCGGCAGGCGCCGCCAATGTTTCAAACTTTTCGGACGTCCGTCCGTCGGACTGGTATCACGATGCGGTCAACTATGTTTGCGAAAACGGGCTGATGAATGGTACATCGGATACGGCGTTCAGCCCGAACGCAACTACCAGCCGCGGCATGATCGTGACCATCCTGTACCGACTGGCAGGTTCACCTGATATGCCCGAAAGCAACTGGGGATACCCCTATGCAGACGTAGATACAAACGCCTATTACAGCGCGCCTGTCTACTGGGCGCGCATGAATGACCTCGTTACCGGGTACAGCGATACGCAGTTCGGCCCGAATGATGCGATCACCCGCGAGCAGCTTACGGCCATCCTGTACCGCTACGCGGACCACCTTGGCCTTGATACAGATACCGGCTTTATACCAGATAAATACTATGATTTCTCGGACTATCAATCAGTTTCCCGTTACGCAACAAACGCCATGAGCTGGTGCGTCAACAAGGGCATTGTCAGCGGCTCGGACGGAAAGTTAAATCCGCACGGGACAGCTACTCGTGCCGAAGTCGCAACAATGCTGATGAACGCGGAAAACATCTTGGACGCAAATGAACCGACGGAGCCGGAAACACCGGTTTCACCAGACGGACAGCCTGTGCCGGATGATACCGACAACGAAACCGCAGACGATAACCAGACCGTAACAGATGAAATCAGTCTACGCCCTATCGGCAAATCTGCGGTAGACGAGTACGGCGGCTATTGGGATTATGACCTGTCCAATGCCACCTTTGACGCCATCAACGACCTGCGCGAAGAAAACGGTTTGCCACGTCTGACTTACTCGTTGAAAGTACAGGAATGGGCGGACACTCGTTCCCGCGAAATCTGGATTGTTGACGAACGAGACGGGGATATTTCTCATACAAGACCGGATGGCTCGGTGTTCGCATCTGTTGGTTATGGATGCAATGCTGAAAATGCACTCATAGGTTTAATTACAACCAATGCGCAGGAAAACTTAAACAAATGGTATGGCTCACAAGGTCATCGAGAAAATATGCTCAACACCCGTTCAAAAACTACTGCTGTCTCTGCCTATGTCCAAGGTGAGAAAGTGTACGCTTTGCAGCTTTTTGATAAACTAACAATAACAGAATTAAATAATCGGTAAGCAAATCCCTCGTTTCACAACGAAACGAGGGATTGCCTTTTCCTATAAAATTGTTAAATCCAATACTCATTCCCGTCTGTGTCAAGCACATAATCGTGTTCGTGCGAGACTTCAGTAATCAGGTCCTCAGAAGAACCACTATCCGTGAAATATTGGATATGGCCGCTGTAAGCCGAGGTATCCGGGTCGGTATCCCGTCCGGTAAGCTGGCAAATCAGCTTGGCAAAATTCAGGCGGGACACATCACCGCTGAGCCCTGCATTCGTGCCAGTGATATACTTCACAAGCGTATTAAGCTGTTCCGAGGTAGCCCAGATTCGCAGATAGCCTTTTTCCGAAACCTCATAATTGATTTCGTAATCAACATCTTCGGTCATTTTCGTTGTGTCGAATACGCTTGCGGGCAGCACACCGATAGAGACAAAATATTTTGCTTCTTCGGGGATGCTGAACTCGTAGTCCGGCACCGTCACCGTGCCACGGTCCAGCCACGTGTTCCCGCCGTTGGAAATCAGACGATATGCTACGATGCACGCTTCTTGCAGTGAAATACGGTCTGCGGGTCGCCACATATTTTCGTCATAACCATTATAAAGCTGATAATGAATATCAGTTATCAAATCAGCAACTGAGCTGATAATTTCAACTTCCGGCGACTTTCCGATAGCATTGCCGTTATCGCCCTCTCCGGTCGCATAGTTGACGTAGGTCTTGCCGCCTGCATCGTTCTTAAAGCGGACGGTAAGCAAAATTTTATGCGATTGGCCGGGTGCAATGTCACCCAATTCCAGAGTGAATGCCTTGCCTGAAAAACTCCATTTATTACTTAGGACTCCGTTCACATAAACATTGTTTTGCAAAACAGGCGTTACCACAGAGGTATCCAGCGTATCTTTCAGCACGACGTTTTCCCACATTATATCACTGTGATTTCCAACAATAACCGTAAATGTTGCCGTTCTGGATACTTCGTCGGCATCCTTACTTACATCAACCACCGTCTTATCCACATCTTTTGTGACATAGAAGCCGGTGGCATCATTAGGGTTTTGCGGCTCAACCTCCGGTACGGTTACGCCGTCATCTGTTGCCGTGCCGATGCCGTTATCGCCGGTCACATCCACGCTGTTTTGAAGGGTCGTACCGGCCGCTGTGTCAAGTACCTGCACATCAAAGGAGATTACTACGCTTTCGCCTGCAGCCAAATCACCCACCAGCACGGACAGCGCGTTACCGTTCAGCTTATGCAGCGCCACCTTACCATCCAGATACACGTTGCCGATCAACTTCACGCCAGCCGGAAGCGTGTCGTATGCCACGACGTTTTTCCACGGCGCAGTAGCCTTATCGCCATTTTTGACCGTGATCTCATAGGTGAACATATCGCCAATATCAGCTTTGGTCACGCTCGCGGACTTAGTTACAATCGGGTCGGCTTCGCCCTTGTTGATCTGCACGCCTGCATCCGGAAGCGGCGTTTGCTCGTTGCCATCCGTCAGAATAGCCGTATTGACGATAAATTCGCCCTGCATACCCTCGTCTACCGTCACATCAAAGGTGTACACCACCTGCGTATCCGGTGCGATTGCGTAAGGCGTGAGCGTCAGCGTGCGTGAAGATGAATCGTAGGAATATTCCGTCGTTGCCTGACCGTCTTTCTGGACGTTGCCTGTGAAAGTCACACCATCCGGCAGAGCATCGGTCACGGTAACGCCGGTCCAGTCCGCCGTTGCCATTGCGCTATTTTCCAGCGTGATCGTGTAGGTGATTGTATCACCCACGCGCGCGGTCATTTTATTGGCTGACTTTGCACCCGCACGGCCGTCCGGCGTGCCGTTCTCGATGGTGACGCCGTCATCCGTGTCCTCCGTATCCGGCGCATTGCTGCCGGAAGCGACCGCCGTGTTCTCAATCATCATGCCGTAGGCATCACTGTTCACCAGCACATCAAACGAAATAGTTTTCGTCTGGCCGGGGGCGATCGCATCCAGCGGAACAGAAAGGGTTCGGTTTTCATTGTCATACTGATATACCGTTGAGTAGCCGTCCACTGTGACGTTGCCGCGGAAGGTCAGGCCATCCGGGATAGCATCCCGCATCACCGTGTCGCGGATATTTACCTCTGCACCCGCACCATTGGAGACTTGTACCGTGTAGGTCAGAGTATCACCGACACGAGCAGAAGATTTATCAACACTCTTGTTGATGGACAGGTCGGTCATACCGTCTGCAACGACAACGCCGTCGTCCTTGTCCTGTACCGGCTCGGTGTTGTCCGAAGTCAGGGTGGCAAGGTTCTGAATCGTCGTATTGTAGGCATCTTCGTTGACGGTCGCCACAAAGGAAACCGTGCGGCTGGTATCCGGCTCAATGCTGCCGACGTTTACCGTCAGCAGGCGGGTATTTTCATCATAGGTGAAATCACTCGTGCCGCTGCCGTCCAGCATGACCGAGCCGTACTCGAACGTCAGGCCAGCAGGGATAACATCAGTAACGGCCGCATTTTCTACGGGTACAGTCGCGGTCTCGCTGTTAGAGAGCGTCAGAATATAGGTGATCTTGTCGCCGACCTTGGCAGAGGACTTGTCCGCCGACTTCTCAATGCTGGGGCGGGCTTTACCGTCACCGATGGCAACACCGTCGTCTGTGCCCTCGGTGTCCGAAATATTGTCACCGGACATGACCGCAGTGTTGTAAACTGTTTTGCCGTAGGCCGATTCATTGACGGTCGCTGCAAAAGTAACCGTCGTTTTTGTATTCGGTGCAATTCTGTCCAGCGGCACGGTCAGGGTACGGGTCTCGTTATCGAATGAATAACCTGTACTTACACCGTCTACCTGCACGCTGCCGTCCACAAAATCCAGTTCCGCCGGGATAATGTCGGTCATGGAAGCGTTTTCGATTTCATAAACGGCACCCTCTGCGTTGCCGAGCGTGACGGTATAGGTGATCTTATCGCCGACCTCGGCGGAAGGCTTGTCCGCACGTTTTTCCACATAGGGCGCGGTGTCGCCCTTGTTGATATAAACACCGTCGTCTGTGTCCTCATACTTGCCGGTTTCGCTACCGCTTTCATCCTTAACGATACCGTTTGCGCCCTCGGCGACTGCGGTGTTGTAGATCGTCTGGTTGTACATATCGCTGTTCACGGTTGCTTTGAAAGTGACTGAAACCGTCTGACCTGCGGCAATGTCGCCCAGAGGGACAGAAAGCAATCCGTTTTCAAACGAGTGCTTTGCCGCCTTGCTTTCTACGTACACGCTGCCATCCGCGAAAGTCAAGCCGTCCGGAATTTCGTCGGTGAGGACGACTTCTTTCCACGCGGAAGAAGCTGCTTCATCATTCGTCAGCTTCACCGTATAGGTCAGGGTATCGCCTACATTGGCGGTTTTGGCGTTCGCCGTCTTTTCAATGGACGGGATCGCATCACCGTTCGTGTACTGATAAACGATCGTGCGGATATAGCCGCGGTACTCGTATGCCGGGATGACCTTGGGTGAACTTTCTTCCTTGCCCGCTGTGGTGACAGTTTCAGCAAGTTCCTTGCCGTTCTGGTCTATGAATTTTTCAACGATGATGTTGTAAATACCGTCATTGTAGCTGAGGCCGTGCCATTCTTCCGCGCTGTGCGGAATGCTGGCTTCTATCAGATCGCAGTAACCCCAGTGATTCTCAACCAGATCATTGTACGGACATTCGATGCCCAGCTCTTTCAGCTTGTCCAGCGTGACGTTACGGTTAATCATACCGTTTACCAGCCGCACGACCTCGGCACGGCTGATCGGCTCATCCGGCCGGAAACTGCCGTCCGGGTAGCCCTCTACCCAGCCAGCGTTTGCGGCTGCATTGATATAGCTGTACGCCCAATGGCCGTTGGGAACGTCGTCAAAGAGATTGCCGCCCTCGTAGTCCAAATTGGCGAACCGCGCCGCCATGACGGCAAACTCCGCGCGGGTGACGGGCGCATCCGGCGAGAATTTGTGTTCATCCGTGCCGTCTACAATTCCAATGTTATACAGCGTTTCGACTTCTTTGTAGAACCAGTAATCCGTCTTGACGTCCTCGAACGTGCCGTTTGACATGCGGCGCTCAAACTCTGGATACTCGCCGTCATAGAGACGGTAAAAGACCGTAGTTGCTTCTGCACGGGTCATGGAAGCATCCGGCCGCACGCTTTCGTCCGGGTAGCCGACAATATAAGTCAGATCCTTATGGGAGTAGACGTACTCGACGTTTTCCGTGTAATCGACGTAGGTGTAGTTCTCGATTTCCTGCGGCTGCCGTTCCTCATGTGTTACGCTATATATCTCTTGCTCGGCAATCTCCTTGCCGTTTTCCGCGTCGATATACTTTGCCGTTACTTCGGCAAGCGTGCTGGTGCTGTCCGACGCGGCAAAGGCCGTGGCCGGAAACGCCGACGCAGACAAGAGCAATGCCAGCCCCATCGACGTAAGCCGCTTGAGCCGTTTCTTCAAAAAATCCATTTCCTCATCCCTCCATCTCAAACTTATTTCCAAACCGATACTGCATGGATTAACCATGCACCGAGTAGCACACTGGAACCACCCCCTTGAAATTTGGCGTGTATATAATAAAACCGCGCGGGAATCCGCACGGTACATACCTGGGCTCTATCCGTCAAAGCCCTCAATCTTCATTTGTCCCTCGATATTCCGGTCCTGCATCCACCAGCGGAATATATCCTCGCCAGTTGTCCCAGCACGCCATGTGCTGTCGAGCTTGCCGCGTGCAACACGTTCTTCGAGCATTCGCTCAAAGGCACGGATGTAGGCGCGCTGATACGTGGGATACCGGCCGAACTCAAACAGACGCATTCGACGTCCTGCCATCGGGCAACCCACACAACCGACCCTATGGAAGCCGCACGAATACAGCGGATTTATCGGTATTCTCTCAGCATGGATATACGACCACACATCATAGTCCGACCAATCCACAATGGGATTGCAGACCCGCTTCGCCTGCAATTTGCAGCTCTCGAACAAAAGGCGGGTATCTGCATTATCGTTGTTGATAATGACCTTTTTGCTGAGATCGTGCGGCATACTCTCGTAAATGCCGCGTTTGGTACGGCGGCTGGCGCTTTCCGCCCAGCGGACACCCGTCGTAATCATGCGGCCAGCGCCGCCGCTTTCTTTCAGCACCGAACAGCAGTATCTTACTGTTCTTGTGGGCGGCATCAGCTTTTGCGGTATAAGCATCCACATATTGACCGGTACGCCCTTGTAAGTCGGGTAATTGACAGTACATTTCACACCGGCGAGCTCCAAACGCCGGAACTGCTCGCGCACGTGGTATACAGTCTCCGGTGCATCCACGCTGGTATGGTTGTGCATGACCTCATAGCGGATACCGGAAGCGGCGGCAAGGTACAGGCATATATCGCTGTCTTTCCCGCCACTCACTGTAATAATCAATGGCTTACCGTAATAGGCTTCGCTCATTTCCGCTGCCAACCGCAGACGGGCGATTGCTCTATGTTCTAAATCCATCCGTCAGCCCCAAACTGCACATCACACTTTCATCAATCTTATTCAATGTCTCTTTATCCATTACACCGACAAAATTCCCCAGTCGTGCTTTATCTACTGTCCGTATCTGTTCTAACAACACAACCGAATATTGCGGCAAGCCCTGCATACAGACGGGCACATGAGTAACAAGATGCTTGTCCCGATGCAAATTGCTTGTAAGCGGCGCTACAATCACCGTAGGCGAGTATTTGTTTCCAATATCATTTTGCAAAATTACAACAGGACGCACGCCGTCCTGTTCTGAACCAATAACAGGACTGAGATCAGCCCAAAACACATCACCACGTTTATACATTTATTTCACTCCCACTCCAAACACTGAACTTTTGGAATTAAAAAACTTTCCCGTATCGTAGATACCGTCCTGCCAAAGAACGAAGCACATACCTGATATTCTGCTACAATGAACCGGTCGTCCGGATGGACAAAGATAACAGTAGCAGGTACGGTCTTACGGCAACTGGTTTTTGCCCAGATACAATCTATGATTGCGGGCCGCACTAATACACGTTCGCCAACCTCGTATTTATGTTTCTTTGGTTGGATTTCCCAATCTGGCATTTCATTCACATCCTGTCTGCTTGTTGTGATGTACGCGCGACAGACAGTAATCTCCCGTCTGCCGCAAAACCTTAAAACACTTTAGACACATCCTTTCCTGCTGCCAAGCCTATTTGTTCTCAACGCCCCGGCTTGTGGGGAAGCAGACAGATGATCGCTGGCGAACGATTCCATAGGCCGTTTTACCTCTGCGTGGTTCTCACATCAGCCGCCCCCATTGCTTGTGTCTGTGGCTGGGCGGAAGTCTCATTATCTGTCTGCGTGTCGTCGCTTTACGGGTGCCGCCCCGTATTTCGTACCGTCATGGTTTACCGCTCTGCCGGACTTGTCCGGCGTCCCCGCGCATGGGTACCGCAGCTCGGCGCAAACAGTTTTGTATCTGCTGCCTGTATATTCAATTTTCAAGGTGCATATGTAATCCGCTTTCCTTTTTCAAAAAGTACATTTTATTGGTCTTTCCTTTTGGTATAATCACCCTGAACAGCGATGCCAAGTATTTCGCATATCGCATCCACGATTTTCGGCGTCGCAAGCTGTCCGGTTTCGATTTTGCGAAGATAGGAGCGGTCAAAATATAACCCTGTGTGCCGCTTGACTTCTTCGATCAGCCAGCCTTTGCTTTGCTCAAGAGCAATAAGCCGATGGTTAATTTTTTTACCAAACGAGCAAAGTTCCCTTTTTTTCATGGTCAACTACTTCCTTTCTATTGACATTTACATAAAAGTGTAATATTATATATTTGTTCTATAAATTACGTTTTAGCGAAATCTATGAGTGAATTATATTATTCTGTCGCGTAAGTGTCAACGTGTAAAATTTCGTTTTTACGTAATTTTGGCATATACTACAAATGGACGGGTGATTTTATGTCAGAGTTGTACAACAAAATAGCTGCATTGTGCGCGGAAAAAGGAATTACAGTTACAGAGCTATGCAGGCAATGTAAAATAAGCCGTGCATCGCTGTCCGATCTCAAAGTGGGACGAAAGAAAAACCTTTCTACTAAAAACCTTTCAAAAATTGCCGATTACCTAAATGTGCCGATTGAATTTTTACTTAACATGGAGCAAAAAGAAACGCCCGTCCTGACAAGGCGGGACGAGCGTGACATAGCAAAAAGACTGGATATGATTTTAGGTGATCTTGGCGACGCCGAAGCAAGCCTGATGTTTGATGGTGAGCCAATCGACGATGAAACGCGGGAACTCCTGCGCATTAGCCTGCAAAACCAGCTTGAAATTTCCAAACGGATTGCCAAGCAAAAGTTTACTCCAAAAAAGTACCGGAAATGAAATAGAGGTGCTGCATATTGTCAATAAAGCATAAGGTCGATATGTTATGCCGAAAATGTGATACCAGAGACCCGTTCACAATCGCTGCAAAACTCGGTATTCGAGTTCTCCACGAACCCCTTGGAAGTATCAGAGGATATTACAGCCGCACACACAGAATCAAGTTCATACATATCAATCAAGACCTTTCAAAAGAGCGACAGCGGCAAGTATGCGCGCACGAATTAGGACATGCAATCTTACACCCGAAAAGCAATACACCATTTCTGAGAGCAAACACGCTCTATTCTGTAAACAAGCTGGAAACAGAAGCGAACCGTTTTATGGCGCTGCTGTTGCATCCAGCAACTGAGATTCAGGACTATGCTCAATGCGGCTATACTCTTTATCAAATAGCCGATATATGCGGACTAACGCCGGAATTAGTAGAATACATTATAACCACTTATAACAGAAATGATGCCGCCTCATCTTGAAGCGGCATTATCTTTATGATATTTTTGCTATCAGTTTAATATGCATCCATCCTGTAAATGGATAACTTGATTACAGACTGACATTATATCTTCTTGATGATGGGAAGTTAAAATGATTAATTTTCCCTGTTCTTTGTATTGAAGTAATATACTTCGCAAAATATCTACCGACTCTGCATCAAGCGCATTGAATGGTTCGTCAAGAAGAAGTAAGGAAGGATCCTCCATAATTGCTTGAATAATTCCTAATTTTTGTTTCATTCCCAAAGAATATTTTTTTACAATCTGCTTGGAGTTGAAATTTAATCCGAATTTATCCATATAATGCTTAATATCATCATAAGATATTATGTTTCTTATCTCTGCAAGTAATTTTAAATTCTCTAACCCGCTAAGATATGGTAATAGTTCAGGCTTTTCAATAATGATTCCTATATCAGGCGGGAAAGATATATCTTTATTCAAAACTTTGCCATCTACAGTAATAGTACCACGATTTAAACAGATTAGCCCTGCTATAGCTCGTAGAAGCATTGTCTTTCCACTACCATTTTGTCCAACAATCCCATAAATATTTCCACTTTTAAACTCAAAATTTATATTATTAATTACAAATCTGTGATCAAGTATTTTTGTAGCATCTTGTAATTTAATAAGCATAATATCCTCTTTCCAACACTATTATCATTTAAAGGACATCCATATTTTTGGACGATTTTCTTCCAAGATAATATGTAACACTTATCCAGCCGGCGATAACTAAATAACTTATTATAGTATCTCTAAATAACCAGCTAAAAATCAAATATATATTAATTGGGAAAAACTTATTTAATAGTGGAACAATCGAAAAAATTTCTGCAGTAAAAAAAATATAGACTACAATATATGATGCTGCCATATATTTTTTCTTGCATTTTACTTTTATAATTAAAGATATATTTATAAATATAATAAATCCACAAATACATCTTGCAAATTCTCTAATTAACCCCCAAAAGGATATTGCATAAATTTTTCCGAAAATAATCTGAGTAATGAAAATGATAGAAAGCATCCAAATAATGGTATAAATTATTGCAAACCAATACTGCTGATCACGCAACAAAGTAAATGAATGTAACTTATTTTTTGTACGTACCATAATAACTGGACTGATAGAAGAATCTATTATGACAGCACCAAGCACAAATGCAGGCATAATAAGCATAACAAATGTTTTGTCTGAGAAAATGTTTTTGAACCACAAATCTTGCGTATCAGCAAAAAAAGAAATACATAATAACGGGAATATAAAGTAAAGGAATCCCACCCAAATAAAATATTTACTTTTGTGACTAAATAGAATCATATTATATCCCTATTTCTTCTATAAGCAATCGTAAATAATAATATTTCGAGAATAAAATATCCACTTAAAACCAATAGTATGTCCTTAAGCTGCGCAGCTCCTTCGTAACACGAATTCAACGGCTGCAAAAAATTTCGTAAGACAAAACGTTTAGGTAGTAAAAAGTCACTTCCATAAGTTATTAATAGGCATAAAATAGAGGGAACGAAAAAAGCCACATATATGTTTGGAAATCTAAATATCATATGTATAATAACAGTTAAAGCCGCCAATACAGACAGTGCCAGGGAATTTAAAAATGCGAAAAAAACTGCTGATAAAACAGGTGAAATTTCGTAAAAAAAATTTGCTGCAGAATGTTCAATAGGAATAAACATCCGATAGACATCTGTCATGATCGAATTTTGTGGAAATATGGAAAATGTTATTAAAATATTTATAGAAAAAGAGACAATTGAGTTTACCATTGTAACAAGAAACACAGATATAACCTTGGAAGTCAAATATATTGCTCTACCTTGTTTAACAATGTTATATATTTTGAAAGAGGTTTTCTGATCATAAAATAGAATAAAACCAGTCGATAATACAGGAAGAAGTAAAAACAGTGCATGATAAACTTTAAATCCAATGCCACCGGGAAAGTTGAAAAGCCAATACTGGTAAGCGTTGATTCCATAGTATGAAGCAAACATAGAATCAAGCGTTAAAAAACGAGAATATAAGGGATCTACAATTGCTAAAAAAAACAGCACACCCAAAACTATCCTTACAGTAATTGAATTATATAACCTTTTGATATCTATTCTTAAGCAACTCATATTAACCTCATAAATAACCTTGGGAAGTCGCCATATAAGCACTCCCCAAGGTATCTTCATATAATATGTTATACAATACGTTTAACTTAAATTCATAATAGCAATACGCTTAGTATGGAGACCACCTACCCTCAATTGGATAAGTGGTAGAGGTAACGCTATTATTATCAATATTCAGTGTGACTTCAGTTTGAATAGACGGTTTGTTAGTATAATTCACATTATTAATTATTCCATTTGCGGTAATGGGGTGATTGGGAGATGAAGCATTTACCCCCCAACCGGTTTCAGTCCAAACATTTACAGAACCTAATCCGGATCGCGATGATTTGCAAGACACAGCAAAATAGTTGTTTGTATATGCCTTTTTAACTGTTGAAACTTCCACATCACCAGTATCCGCCGGAAGCTCACCGGTATAATCATGCCAATTATCACGAGGCTCTATCTGCGTTTCAAACGCAGCGGCTGAAACTCCCAATGCAAGGACACAGATCAGTAATAAACCAACCATTCTTTTACATTTACTATACATACTTCACCCTTCTTTCTCGATTAGATAGTAAATCTTCCTAAAGTATATTCTTCTATCACCCCTTTGTAAAAAACTGTTTTATATGATGTAATTTGATAATCCAATTATATATAAATGCAAATTATTAAGCAATACTAAATATTGACGAAACTGAAATGATGTGATAGTATAATTTCAACAAACATGTTTGGTGGCGCCATGAAAAAGGAAAGCAAATCTACCAAGGATACTGGCCACTCCTTTGCAGATTACTTCAAACGCGCATTGAATCCCTTGCTCGTGCTTTTGTTGCTATCTGAGCAACCAATGTATGTCTATGAGATGATGCGAGAGATATCTAAACGCAGTGATGGCAGATATACTATTTCTCTGCTCTATCCTGTAATCCAACGCCTGTTATCTCAAGGGTATGTGTGCGAAGGCCAAAAAGCGATTTCAGACGATAACCGTGTCCGCCAGTATTACGAAATCACTTCCGATGGGATATCGTATTTGCGACAGATAGAGGCCGTTTATGCTGAAATGTCTAAAGCGATACAGCAAATTCATCAAAACACCGGAGGTGGCAACGCATGATGGAGGATAAGATTGTGCGTCAATATGTACGTGCAGTTTCCCGCAAACTAATCTGTTCTAAAGCAACACGCTCCAAGTTATTGAACGGATTGAAACAGGAATTATCGGCTTATTCGGAATTGTCATACAACGAACTATGTGCAAAAGTTGGTAATCCTGAGCAGATTGCAGAACAACTGCTGGAAAGCGTTGACGAGACTGAAATTGCTGTTAGCAAGCGCAAGCATCGATTTGTCATTACTCTCGTAATAGGCATTTTAATCGTATTGTTACTATTGCTGGCTGCATATTACATACATGCACAGCAAGTTATACGCGGAGATTTCTATTTTACTCGTTCTAACACAGAAAGCGACGGGCAACTTATTTCTGATGAAATGTTAGAAAATTAGGAGGCTTCATTTTGAAAAAGCGTATTTGTTCCATAGTTTTAGCAGTTCTTATGCTTGTATGTTTTACAATTCCAGCCTTTGCTGCTGATGTTTCCAACACCACAATTATTGATTGTGGAGACGGCTATTACCTGAAAGTAACGCTAACTGAGTATGTTCCCGAAGCAGCAACCAGAGCCATTTATCAGAAAACCGCAACATCTAAAGCTGATGCTTATCATGGAAACACCTATATCGGCACGTTCTATTTGAATGGAACATTTCAGTATGATACTGTAACTTCTAAGGCAACGGCCGATAGCTGGTCCGCTTCCTCCTCGTATGGTTATTCCGGCGATTCGTCGCGGTCGGGGAACAAAGTATCCGGCTACTGCACTTTCAATTATGCAGGCGGGAAAAAACTCACTATGTCTATAACCTGTGATAAGAACGGTAAAATCAGCTATGACTGATAAAAAGGAAACCATCCGCCCATTGGACGGATGGTTTTTCTAATATTAACAACTGATTTTCCAATTCCCCTCAACCTGCCGCAGATGCAACGTAAACTGCGACACCTGCGTCATACCCGTCCGCTGGTCAAGATACTGCACCGCCACATTCGCCGTCACAGCATCGCCGTTCTTGGTAAAGACCGGATTCACCAGCCCCGCAAACACATAGCTGTCGTTCCCAATCACCGGCAGCGCACCACCGCTGACATAATAAGAAAGCTCCTGTTCCGTCGCCGTTGGGTACAGCGTGAAAAACGTGGTCAAAAACTCTGTGATCTCCGTAGTTTCTTCCGCGGATACCGTACCGTCCGGCTCGGCAGTTTCAGGAACGTAGCCGGACTTTTGGGGCTTGCCCGTGATTGTAGGGCTCTGGATGATGACCATATCGCCCGCATCGTCCACATACACGGAAACCTCATAAACAGACGTTATAACACTGCTTTCCTCCCCGTTTATGACATTTTGCGACACAGAATAGACAATTTTATACACTTTATCCCCAATTTCTTCCACAGACCAAATCTGCACATCTTCCACTTTAGAAGATACCGGCACATCACTGCGCACCGTGTCCACGTTCAGGGTCAGCAGCTCGTCCGTGAGATAATATTTCAGATTTTCCGTGCGCTGCTCTATTGAAGCCGCAGACTGTTCCCATGAGTAATACACCTTGGCGAAATTGGTCACAAAGCTCTCTATTGCATTCGTGTCCGTGACTTCCTCCTGCACTACCGTCGTTTCATGGACGGTATGCGTATCCACCGCTGTAAAATCCTTATACACCGCGAAAGCAAACGCGCAGATAAGCAGCGCCCACAGCGCGATCACCACCGGCCGCCGCGTCCCAATGCTGAGGACACGCGGTTTTTTCTGTTTCTCCTGACTTTTGTTTCTATTCTGGAACATATCATTTTCCTGCCTTTCGTCATTCATTGTCCTACCCGTCCGGCACAGACCAGATGCGCCTGCCAATAGGCGCTGGTCAAATCTGCAAACCCGATCGGGTTTCCTGCGTGGTACATCCGGTTATCGCCCACATAAATCCCAACGTGCGTGATATAATCGCCGCAGTTATACGTCCCCTGAAAGAACACCAGATCGCCGGGCTGGGCGTCCCCGAACGGGATGTGCCGGGTCACGTCATACTGCGCCTGTGCGGTGCGCGGCAGCGTGATACCCGCCACGCCATAACACCATTGCGTCAGGCCGGAGCAGTCAAAGGATGTTGTCGGGGACGCACCGCCGTAGACATATTCCCAGCCCTGGTATTTCAGTGCTTCATTCATGATCGCATTTACGGTCTCGTTATCAAACTGTGCGGCATACAAATACTCCGATACCAGCCGGACATAGAACATATTGCCGTAGTTGTAGCGCCAGCCGCCGTTTTCCGCGATGGATATTTCATTCTTGTAGGTAACACGCACCCCGCCGGACTTTTCCTCTGCAAACGCCTGCGCCAGTTCGAAGCTGTACTTGCCGCCGTGCGACGCTACATAATCCAGAAACCCGCCGCCGTAGTTGTACGCCTGTATCACGCTGTCCAGATCGCAGCCGAGCCGGTCCGCCTTGGCAAGCAGCTCCGAGAAATACTCACAGCCCTGCCGGATTGAGCTTTCTGTATCCAGAGAATTTGGCGGCAGGCCCATAGATTCTGACGACTGCATCACGTCCTCCAGCGTACCGCCGGATTCCACCTGCATGATCGCAAGCAGGACATCGACGTACTCGGAAATGCCGTACTGCGCCGCGTACCGCTCCACCATCGGCCTGTGCGCCAGCACCTCGGCAGACAGGTTTGCGCCGCCATAGTAAATGCCGCCCCTGCCGCCGTCCTCGTCTGATGCAAACAGGAGGGCAACCAACAGGAGCAGGCAGAAAAAGGCGGCAAACAGCCCTGCAAGGGGCAGCGCAAGATATTTCAGTTTCATCTGCCGCCGCCCCCGTCCTTCGTGCTGTCTGTACGGCTGGTATTGCTATCCCCCCTGTTTTTCGGAGAGGAAGCATTTTTCCGCTGTGCCTTTCCCGCCTTCCCTTTTGCGGAAGCCCGCTTTGATACAACCGAACCCTTCACCGCAGGCCGCGAAACCGCCGGTTTGTCCTGTTCCCGCGCGGCATGGTTTTCCTGCATAGGCATAACAGGCTTGCCCTCTGCGTCCTGCCGCACAGCCGGACGGTTTACTGCATCCGTCCTCCGGATCCCGACATGGACGGGCTGCTTTGCCGCTTCTGTCTGCGGCGCGGCCTGTTGGACTGTACTTACCGGCTGTGCTGCCAGCGGACGCTTGTGCGGCGCTGGATTGCTTGACGCATTACCTGTAGATGATACGAGTTTCGGCGCTGCCACCGCTGCCGGACGCTCATGCGGCTGTGTCTCTGTACTGTGTACCGGGCTGACAGGGCGCTCCTGCTGTGGCGGGGCAGGCTGTTTTGCCGCTGTCCGCTGCCCTTCCTCCTGCACCGGCTTTGCCGCTGGAGCTGCTACGGCCGGCCTTGCGTGTATGGACGACTGCTCCGCCTGTTTCATATTTTTCCTATCCGAAATATCATAGTTGTGAGAAACCGGGACTGCCATCGGGCGCGCATTGCTTTCTGTCGCCCTGTGCGCACTGTCCGGCGCTGCACTATCCGAATCTGCTGCCTGCCGCGGCATATCCGTTTCGGACTGTCCGGATACTTGCCGCGCTGCGCCAAGCAGATAAACCGCAGGGGCATCCGGTCTGCGGTTCTCTGCATCAGCCGAAACGGCTTTATCCGCATAGCCCTCTGTATGGGATACCCCACCAGACGTAATCTCCTTTGCAGATGTTTCCGGTAAACTGTGTACAGCACCCGGCTGTGATGCCCCGCTGCTTCCACCGTTCGGCCGGTTACTGCGGTACCGGTATGCTCCCCCTGATGCGCTGCTGGAACGGCTGTTCTGCGCACTGCCGCCATCATTCGGTCTGCTGGCCGTCGCCGCGCGCATGGTACGGTTGAGCCTGTGAAGCTGATGGTGCAGGAACATCCGCGGGCGGTGCATGATATACCTGCCCATGCCGCGGGCACCGTCGTCATGGAGGGAGAATATGCTGAGCAGGTCGCCCAGCTTGAAATAGATCCCCGCGAACACGACCACCTGCAAAAACGCAATGATAAAAAACGGATAGCCGCTTGCAATGCGGTACAGCATCGTGGAAATGCTGAAAGCCACCGTGATGACAAGCGTAATACCCGCCCGCGCCAGGATCGTATTGAACAGCTTGATTACCGCGCGCCTGCTGCTGCCCTCGAACGTCGGCGCCATGCTGAGCACAAACGACACCGGCAGGAACATCGCATAGATGATGAAAAGCACCTGCGAGAAGATCATCATGCCGGTAAGCAGGAACACGAACACCGAAATGCCGATATTAAACAGGAACAGGAAAAACACTGTGCCGAGCCGGTTCACCGTTTTCGTAACCGTGAGGTTTGTATTCCCGTTGTCCTCGATCTCGGCCTTGACTGCGTTTTCCCGATCCTCGCCATTGTTTTCACTGGGGCTCGCGGATAGGATGTTATCAATGCGTTCTTCGCCTACCGCGTCCGTGTCCGTATCGCCGAATTGCAGAAGCAGCCACGGCTGCTTTACCTGGATGGAAAACAGGCTGTCCCGTATCAAATCCACACTGTCCGCGCCGCTGTTCTCCGCGTCCGGCAGGACGATCTTTGTCCCAACCGAAAGGCTCGCTGTGCTGACGTCCTCGGAAAACTCGTTCAGGCGCTTCACACAGTCCGGCGCATAGGCGATCAGCGCACCGGACAGCACGAAGATCATCACCATGTTCATCACCGCGCGTACGGCCTTTGTGGTTTCCCTTTTTATCAGACCAACATAAGCCACATACGCGCCAACAATCAGGATAATCAGCAGGAGGAATCCCGCATAAAACCCATCCGAAGAAAGTCCGCTGGGCGAAATGCCTGCGATAGACTGAATGTTCCGGCCGATCTCGTCCGCCGCATCTGAAATAAAATCCAGCCCGTATGCTTCCTGCACCAGATAGCCGGATGCGTTGGAAAGATACAGGTTGATCGTCCAGATAAAGTTGGTGATGCAGTACAGGCCGTACATGACCTGCTTGCCGATGCCGTCTATCCAGTTCCACGGCAGCCAATCCCACCCGTTGTCAACGTAGAAGTCAAGCTGGTAATTTTCCAGCGGGTAGCGGCTGTACTCGTGCGCCGCATCCACACTATCATCCACCAGCCCCACCGCGCCCGCAGACGGGCAAAAAGCAGTAAACAGCAAAACAGCGATTGCCGTTATCATCAGCAAGGCAACCGCTGTACGCTTTATCTGTCTGAAATTATATCTCCCGTACGTCATACTGCCACCCCGGCTTTCATCGGCGGCTTTGTGTCAAACCCATGCAGGAAATCCGCAAACACCGGATGGAACTGCACGACGCCCACATGCCCGTATAAGTCCTGCATCAGACATTGTCCGTTTTCGAGGTTCCGCAGCCGCTTCTGGTTACCCTCGTCCTCAGGGTCAAGGCCGAAAAATTCCAGCGTCTTTTTGATCTCCACAATGTCCGTACTGCGGAACGCGAATTTCAGACCGATATTGTTTTTCAGACTTTCGTCCGCGAGGTCTGCCGCGTTCTGCGTGACGAAATACACCGCTGCATTCATGGCGCGGCCTGCACGTACCAGCTTGTTTGCCAGCGTCTTGCCCTGCGCCACGTTCAGGAACGACCATGCTTCATCCAAATCCACGATCTTGAACACGCTCCTGTCCGTATGGATGAAATCCAGCGCAAAGGTGCTGATAACAATGAGCATGGCGACAGACAAAAGCTCCATCGTCGTAAATTCCTCAAACGAAGTACCCTTGTCCGGCAGCACCAGATCGGCCACCTGTATGATATTGAGCTGCTTTTCAAGGCTGATGGACTTTTTGATGTTCCCATCCGAAAACAGCAGGTGCGCAAAGTCGTAGTCCGTGAAGCTCTCAATATGGTCTGCGATACTCACCGCAAGCGGTGAACCCTCTTTGCGTAATTCCTCAATGACACAGAACAGGCCGCGCCGTTTGCTGTTCGTGACCGTGCGCACCGCCCGCCGCAGGATGGGGAAGTGGTTGCCATCCCGCGAGGAAATGCCGGTTAAAAACGTGAGAATATCTATCGCAAGACTTTCCGCGTCCTTGGGGCGGCGCATGATGACATAGGGGTCCAGCATCCCACGGTTGCGCTCGTCCGAGGTCAGGTTGACAATATTGATCTCGTCCGCGATCTCAGGGAAATCACGCTTCCAGTTCCCGCGCTCCGCTTTCGGGTCTACGATCAGCGCCCGCGCGCCGTACAGCACCGCGTAATACACCAGCAGGTTATTGGCAAAGCTCTTGCCGCCGCCGAGCGAGCCGAGGAACGCCGCAGACAGCGCGTTTGTGACCGAGCCTTTCACGCCCTGGCTGGCCAACGCGGGCTGCAAATACACATTCCGGCCGGTGTCCACGCCATAGGCAAGATAGATACCGTCCTTTTCCCCGAGCATCTGCGCCGCGCCGAAACCGAGACCCGCAAGGAAATCACTCGTAACATACTGGATATAGTCGTTCATATACCGCTTACTTGCCGGGATAAACTCATGGTGCAGGCCGATCATATCACCCACCGGGCGCACCAGCTTGACGTTCATATCGTCGTAGAAATCCCGTACCGCATTGCACCGCCGCTTGAGTTCTTCCTCGTCCGGCGCGGTGACGCGCACCACATAGGACAGCTTGTACATGGCTTCCTTGCTTTGCCCCAGTTCGGTTTCCAGCTCATTCACACTGTCCAGTGCTTCCGCAATTGATGTGCTGGTCTCGTCCCCGCTTTCCCACGCATGGTTGTCCAAATCCTTTAATTCCTTTTTCTTATTGCGGACAGTGGACAGGGCTTTCTTGTTGGTGATGATCTCAACATTCATGCTGGTATCGACGGGGAACGTGAATTGCTGCTGCTGATAATAGAAAATCTCGGACGACGGGAAATCCAGCTCCCCGACCACATCCGAGATCGTGAAATAAGCAGTATACGCCTCACAGTCATCATGCGATATGCGCAGGTACCGCCCGTATTCTTCCATCAGGCAGCGCGTGGGCTTGATCAGGTCGTACCGCTTGACAAGCGTTTCACCCTTTAATTTCTTTTTGGGCAAATGAAATTCATAGTCCTCATACGCGGTGCCGCTTTTCCCGTACAGGTGTTCCAGCAGATAGCCGAAATCATCCTTATCCAACCGCCGCACCTTAAACCGGCGCGAAATCTTGCTTTCCAGCAGCTTTTCCATCTTCTGATAGCGCAGTATTTCATCATTCGGCATGGATGCGAAATCACCCATCAGGGTATGGTTCACATCCCGCAGGAAACCGGAAAAGATATTTGCCGCCTGACGGCCGATATTCCCGCTGTCCTGCTCGTTCAGCAGCAGCTTGAAGCCGATATAGAACCGGTAGTCCACCTGATTTTCCCCGATCATGGAGACAAGGGCTTCCGTCTGTCCGTCTATGCGGCGCAGCGCCGCTTCCCGCAGGTTGCCGGAAGCATACGCCTTGGAACGCTCCTGCGCCGCACGGATGCTGGATTCCGTGCTGATCTGCAGGGCGTGTATCTTGCCGTCCCTGTTCTGGGCGATAAGCTGACGGAACGCATCGTGTACCGCTTCTTTCTGTTCCACACTTAAAAACGAGTAGTTGTATGGGATAAGCTCATAGTATGCGAAGCATTCCCCGTCATGGTTCCAGACAAGGTTGTTTTCGATATATTTAATCGGATACTGCATCTATTATCACGCTCCTAACCGCCGTAATGGGCTGTCCTGTTTTCTCCTTGCGGAATTTTACTGCCTTGCCTGCAAAGGTCTGTTTAGGGCGCAGCAGGTAGGCCGTATACGACTTGACAAAGCTGAACGGCTTCTTGCCGTCCCACGTTTTTTGGCTCATAAACCATGTGACGCCGACGGGGATACCGAAATACTTGAGCAGCGCACCGTCTATCATGGAGAGCGGCGGCAGTCCGCCCAGCGCCAGCACCGCAAACTCGCAGGCGACAAACCAAGCCATTTGCGAAAAGGTGATGGGGAACGGCAGGCGCATATCATTGATCGCGTATATGACTTTCTCAACAGACCAGATACTGCTGTAACTTCGTATTTTCTTCACATCATTGCACCTCTTTCTATTTCCGTCTGCGGTACTCATGCCAGCCGCAGGTATAGAATATTTCTTTGCGGTTTACCCAGCGGGCAAACCGCTTTTGTTCTGCTGTCGGCTCACACCCGCCGTCATAGTCCCGGTACGGCTGTGCGAATGGCTGGATGCCTAATGCTTTCAAGACAAGCGCGCGGTGATACGCTTCCTCTACATCCTGCACCAGCATATACGACCACAGGCGGTGTGTACCGATACCGGCTTCCCGCAGATAGGCGACGGCCTGCGCGATCACAGGCAGCATATCAGACGTATCACAGGACAGCCGCACATACTTCACCCAATGCAGCTTAGCGAGCATTGCGGCGATCTCCGGTGTAATAAGCCGGGTGTCTAACCCTTGGTTGAAATCCACTTTCACATCCGCATGGCCCATTTCCTCTATCTGTTGCAAACCGTGCTCGTGCGCCAGCACATTATTGTCCAAAAAAATGATCGTCCGGCTGTCCGGACGCTTGATCTCCTGCCATGTCGCGGCAGGGCGGATGCCGCCCTCTTTGCGCGGGACGATACACCACGGGCAGGAACGGATACAGCCGCGCGTAAGGAAACCGACAGCATACGGGTAACGCGGGTAAATCGAGTAGTCCGGCGGCATGGCTTCTATTTCCTCCGGCAGGCTGCCGTAATCCCTGTACCCGGTACCGCCCCTGATGATCTCATCCGACTGCATGACCGTATCGTTATCCGGTGAAAAGGTAAACACCTTGCTCATATAGATGCGGTCATAGGGCAGCATCCCGTCCCACCACTCGACCATATCACCCAGTGCCTTGTGCCATGCAGAAATCCGCATCAACGCAAGGTTCGGGAAACCGTTGTGCCCGTCCACATCGACAAGGCCGATACGGCGGGCATCTTTAGTATGATTCATTTGTTCTAACTCCTGTTTTCCAAAAATATATGGGTAAGGGGGCGAGGAACGAGGCCCACGCCGCCTGCGTCTTTCCTCGCCCCCTGCGCCCGGTTATGGATAACTGCCATGCAGTTACCCACAGCCGGACACACCCCCACACCATTCTCACAGCGGCGGGCGAAAGAGAAAACGGTTAAACTGCGATCTCAAACACACCATTCCGCGTTTCAACAAACGTACCCTCCATAGATAAGTCGCGCCCATACGCTTCATAGTCAAAGTAGTATATCAGGTGGTCTGGTACGGAGATATAACCTTCCTCCACCATTTGACGCGCTACATCCGCCATATCTTCGCAGCCGGGGTAATAGATAATGTCGTCCTGATGGTCGCACAAATCCTCAATACTGCTGAAATAGCCTTGCAGTTCACGTAAATTATCCTGGATATACTCCGGCAAATCCTCCACCATTTCACACAGGCGGTTGACTTCCTCAATAGGCGTGTACTCGTCTATCTCAAAGGGCAGCTCGTAGTCGTGGATGGCGTATTCCTCGTAAAATTCGTTCAGGCCGATGCGCTCCGCCATTTCGTCATAGTCTATGGGCGGTTCAAACCAGTCGCCGACAAGCTCGCCCTCGTTGTATTTGCCGAGGTTCGCTACATATACCCGCATTTCTTCCATAATCCATTCTCACCTCCACCATGCAGGCATAAAAACGGCCGGTCTCACATTGAAACCAGCCGTTACATCAAACTCAAAAGCCCATGAGATAAGGGACAGACACACCGAAATACACTGCGAGCCTGTCCCATACTTCCTGATCTCTCGGTATACTGCTTCCATTTTCATAGTTTGTAAGCATACTCTGTGATACGCCTACCAGTACCGCAAGTCGTTTTACTGTGATACCACGCGCCCTGCGCAGCATCTTGATACGGTTTTGACGATAGCGCACATCCACACCCCATTCCTTATGCGCCGATGATCTGATTGAACAGCGTGAGCAGAACGTCTTTCACGCCTGCCGCATTGAATACAAGGCCGACCGCGATCAGCGACACGACCAGAAAACCAATGAGCTTGGAAAACTCGCGCTTAAAGCCGAGATAAATACCAATCACCACGATCGCCATAAGCACAAGAGACTGGGCGTTCGTAAGAAACCAGTTGTAAAGGTTGACGCCGAAATTCATAGGCTAATATTCCTCCATTCCGCTTGTAATTAAACTTTTGCTTGCATTTTATTCTGTAATTACAACATCCCCGATTTCCTGAAGCTGCTGTTCAATGATCTTGCGGTGCTTATCTGCCAGCTCGGTTGCCGCAAGCATTTCTTCCATGATATTTGTCCCGCATTTGCGGTCTAACTCCAGCAGCATCTTCCACGACGGCGCGACCTGATGGGACAGCCAGTTCAGCGTTTTTTCAAGGCTGTACGGCTCAGGGTCAGTCGTCAGTTTGAGCCGGTCACGATGTTCCCCAATAAACACCGACCACATATGATTCAGCGGCCAATCTTCGGGCGGCTTACGGCTATCCCTATCCACGAACCGGACATACCGGTTGATGATGCCGAATGCAGTATCTTCGGGGCTTTCGTTAGACACCAGATCATAAACCGCATAGAAAGCACGGTCGTTTTTGAGCCGGATTTCAAACCGGTTTTTGACTTCCGCATCTTCAACGGGGATTCCTTTTTTCACAAGCTGTTCATATGCCTTTTCGTAAATGCAGAAATACAAGTCAGACTGCATCGAGCCGATATACAGCGTCGCACCCATGCTTTCCTTGTTTTCCTCCCGCAGATGTGCAAGCCCGCCCGTGCGGTACGCCTTGAAACTGCGGAATACCGAGATACATTCCCCGCGGTCGCATTTATCACACAGATAGGGGATATCCAAAATCCCCGCCCGATCATTGATTGCAAGGTCTATCCGCTTGAAAACCGCTTTTTCATCGAGAAACATCCGGAACAATTCAATCCAGCTTCTTTTCTGTCCATCCAGATAGGCTTCAAATTGGCGGCAGCCCTTGCCTTTAAGCTCAAGCAGCACACCTTTTTCCTCCATCGGTGAAGTCATGACCGCAATATCGCCCAGCACATACATACTGGAATAGGAATAAAGCCCGTGATCTTCCTGCGCCATATAGTTCATTTTGAGCCGCAGCACATCTTCAATAATATGCCTTGCGTCCATCGTAGGGAAGCGCACCCGCACATAGTCGATCATCAGGTTAAGCGGGTCTGGGTACAGGGTCTTGAGCGCCGCGGCGAGCCTTTTCCTTGTCTTGTCTGTCACCGGCAGCTTTCCGGTTTCCAGACGGCACAGGTATTCACGCGAAATACCTGCAACAGCGGCAACCGCCTTGCGCGAAATACCGTTGCGTTCCCGTTCTTCACGGAAATGCCAAATCCATTCGTTGTTTTCCATGAGATGGTCTCCTTTCTGCGTCATGTGACATTGACGCCCGTTTTTGACATAACCCTTAAAAGCCCAAAATCCAGACGGCATCAGGGTTTCTACTTTGTAAAGCGGCTGGCCATTGGCGATTTGTACCCCCCTGTTAGATACAGGGGGTTCAGGCACGCGGGCGCGGCTTCGCCGCGCCCGCCATCCGCCCTTGCCGCGCTGGCGGCTTTCGCGCTGCACACCGCGCGCGGCAGGGCGGGGCGTGCAGACAGAAATGCTATACATGGTATGTCACTTGCAGGAGTATGCCGGAAAAGGAAAGTTCGACATGCTCATCCGCTGGACGGTAACTGTCCTGCATACAGAACTCCCACACTGCCGCATCCTCAAACCCCAGCCAGACCATTTCGGAAACTTTTTTCTGCTCCGGATTATCCCGCATCTTCGCTTCAAGGAAACGCACAGCAGCGTCAATACTGCTTTCGACCTTCTGCATCCGTCCGTCTGCTTCCCGCATGACCTGATTAAATTCCGGTACGGTGAGATCAGATGCCGAACCTCCTACGAACTGCAATTCATCCAGCTCGTTTACATGAAACCATGTTGCTATCTTGTCCTCATTGTATGGAAACAGCACCATTCCCGTAATATTTTCGTCCCTATCCTTTGTTGTAACGAAGCGTTCTACTTTGTCATTCACTGCAAATCCTCCATTATATCCCTATCTGAACACACTTGCTTTAGTCCAGCCGCCAGTGTGCCGATCTCCCTTAGGAAGTCATACCCTTTGGGTACGACCGGCGTATAAAACTCGGTAATGACACCCTTACCGGTATCTGCATAGCCGCACCCCTTGACGTTCTTGAAGAAAAACTCTTTCTTCACTTCACCGAACATCATGCTGTATCCCAGCTCGGACATACGCCCCAGCGCGACACGGAAGTTAAACTGGTCACGGATACCGTCACCGAGATACTTTGCATCCGGGCGCTGGCAGGCGAGGATCAGGAAGAATCCCACCTGCCGTCCCAGCATGACAATCTGCTTGAGCTTGTTTAATACGTCCTCACGTTCGCGCGTGTTCAGCATTTCCATGAACGCGACGTATTCGTCGAATATCAAAAAGTGCGGTTCCAAGCTGAGATAGGCGTAGTTCTCGCCGGTCTTATAGCCCTGCATGGATTTCATGCTTTCGCTTCGCTGCATCATCCTGTCGCAAAACCGGCTGACACCGGCAGCAATATCCTCCTTGCGGTAATACACCTCCGGCATCACAGTAGACAGGTCTGCCAGATCAGCATTTTTCGGGTCTAAAATATGCAGCACAGCATCGGTCTGTAAAAGCGCCTGGATGATCGTCAGGATGAAATACGTCTTGCCGCCGCCCGTACCGCCTGCGATCAGCATGTGCGGGAGCGTGTCATACTCCCACCAGACGTTCTTCATCAGCCGTAGACGCCCGCCCTCGGCTTTCGCTTCGGCAATCGGGATACGGTTTGCCACCATGTCATAAAGCAGGGTATATTCCACATACCCGTCCCGCAGCTCGCGGCTGACCAGCTCGCAGTACAGGCCGCTTTCCAGCTTGGTTTCCAGATGAAGCAGCGGTTCCTGATATTTCCCCATCGTGATTTCCACTTGAAAATGCAAAAGCCCGTTTTCCATGCGGTAATACATCCGTGGAAAACGGGCTATCTTCGTTTTTGTATCCGGACTGGGTAAATCCTTGAAAAAGCCGTCCTGCTTTGTCCGTTCGGCCTGCTCGTACCACTGATTTTCGAGCACCATGCGCGCCAGCTTTTGACGGTGCATGAGCTGCCGCACGACATCCGGGAATAGACGGTACAGCAGGACAAGCACTGTCCCAGCAACCGCCGCCGACACAATACTACTGAGCAGCAGATACGGCATATGCCAACCAAAGCCGCCGACGCCCAGCATGAACAGCCTGCGCCAGTCTGTTTGCAGGATGGTTTTCAAGTTGAGTAAAGCGAAAGCCGCAAGGAACACCGGAAGCACCACACAACAGGCAGACCGGAACACCAAATCCCTATCTGCCGGACGGATACGCTTGCCGCGATACCGGAAAAGCTT
This sequence comes from Butyricicoccus sp. AF18-9LB, assembly GCF_027684505.1. NCBI lineage: Bacteria > Bacillati > Bacillota > Clostridia > Eubacteriales > Butyricicoccaceae > Butyricicoccus > Butyricicoccus sp. AF18-9LB. The sequence goes on along the minus strand of NZ_JAQCWA010000015.1, from coordinate 4,801 downwards.
CATATCACTTACGCTTTCTTCTCCGGCGGGTTGTCCTTGCGCGGCTGGGCGGGCTGCCCGCTGTTCGGCGCAGAAGCCGGTTCGGGCTTGACCAATACGATATCCTCCGCCTTGATATACCAGTCTACATCTGCGTTGTCGCCGAACGTCGCGTGCGCCACAGCGCCGAATTTCGCGCCCACGAGGTCTACCACCGCATTATACGGATAGTCCCGGACCGGGACGCTGGCCGGGATACTCACCTGGATCATGCGGCCCTGCGTTTTGCTTTTCAGATCGTAGGTACGTTCTTTTACCACATCCGACCGCGTACCGTCCTCATTCTGCACATAGACCTCACGGCGCATGGAAGAAAAGCGCAGCTCACCCAGCGTAGGGACATGTCTCCCTGTAAATCCATTTCCGAATCTTGCCATAAACAATACCCGTCCTTTCTTCCTTACGCCTTGATGATATCATCCGCGTGGATAATAAAATCTATATAACCATTCCCGTTGATCGCGTAACCTTCCGCCGTCACCCACGGGTTGACAAGCTGCACCGGCTCCATATAGTCAAAATGTTTTTCGCCCGCCTGCGCCGGGATCACGACTTCGATATCGTCCGCACGCTGTACATCCGAAAACAGCTTGTACCGCCGCTGGACAACAACTTCCTGCCGCCCGACACGCTTTTTATCTTCACGGCTGGCCTGTTCCGGCCCGCCAAATTCCAGATTGCCAAGGTCTTTTTCCTTGTCCGGGACTACAAACAGTAAATTCATAATGTTACCTCCAAACTGCTGTTATGGTTTATTCTGTCATTACTTCTGCGATACCCGCCATGATATACTCCGCGCAGGGCAGGGCGATCGCGTTGCCGAGCGCAAAGCAGCGGGCATGGTTGCTGATGGGTTCATCCTTGCAGCCGTATGCCGTCCAGCCCTCGGGCAGGCCCATGAGCCGTTCACATTCCAAGGGCGTAAGGTCACGGATAAAACCGTCCTGCTCTTTTCCCTCATACCAGAATGCGAAGGGCTGACCTACACTGGCAAGCAAAGTTGGGAAGGGTTCGCCGTTTCTGCCGAAACACGTGCGGAAACCTTTTTGATCGCCCTGCTTTGCCATTGACCGCATCCGCCGGAGCTGGAAGGGACGCACGACGGGTACCTGCCGCCCTGCTTGAGCAGCAGGTATTCGATCTCCGCGGGCGGCGGGCAGCCTGCTTTCGCCGCAAGGCGCAGGATACGGGAGCATACTGCGGGGCTTAAATAATACTTCTGCGGCACGTTCTCCTGCAAAATCCGCCACGACGAACACCCGCCGCCTACGCTGCGAAAGAGCGGGTTCTCCCCAATACTGGGCGTCCATGAGCCGCCAAGCGGTATCAGCCCGTCCCCCTCGCACCATTCCGGCGTGCGCCCAGATACCACTATCAGGCATTGGAATCTCGGTACCTGTGAATGCGTGGAGCACGGCTGCAAAATCCAGCCGGTCATTTGACACAAAAGCTCCCGCGACGTTCTCCCAGACAGCGAAAGCTGGATACCGGTTATCTGTTGCATTCCTCATTTCCTCAATAATACGCATGGCCTGATAGAACAGGCCGGATTTACTGCCTGCCAGACCGGTACGGTTGCCGATCTGCGACAGATTTTGGCACGGCGAGCCGAACGTGACCACATCCACGGGCGGTATTTTGCCGCCGTCTATCTGCGTAATATCGCCCAGATGCAGCATTTCAGGGAAATGCCGCTTGGTGATGGATACCGGCGCTCTGGCGATCTCGCTGGCCCACACGGGGACAATGCCACAGCGGGACGCGGCGAGAGGGAACACGCCGATGCCGTCAAAGAGACTGCCGAGTTTAAGTGCGGACACGGCCGGACCTCTTGCGCCCCCGCGCCCGCACGCCGTCCATGCTGTTCCACTTTGGGGATTTCCCACGGATGCGGGAGAAGCAGTCACAGCGTTCGTCCGGGTCCAAATTCGCCCCGCAGTAGGGGCAGGTGTGATAGTACATAAGCTGTCCTCCTTTTGATGGTTGGTTGATGGCCTGCACAGATCCCGGCGGCGGGCGGGCATGGTGAGTGACGATCTCAGGGCATAAAAATAACCGCCCGGACAGGGCGGTTCGGTGGATTGTTCGGTTGTTCATAAACTTATTCTTTCTACATAATATTTTTGTCACACATGATTCACCTTGACAAAAAAGGCAATCTAAGATATCCTTTTATTAGAAAAAGCAGAATACAGAATTTTAACATAATTTCTAACATCAAAAGATATTTCAAAGGAGATTTGCTACATGGGTATGATTATTGAGTTTAATTGGTTTATGGTTGTCGCTAATGAAAATAAAATACTTGAAGAGCAAGAAAACCTATTCTATACAATAAAGAGTGAAAAACGCATTTATCCAATAGGTTTCCAAATTCCATTAATCGTTAAAGAACAGGGTTGCATCGGCATGATAAAAGTTTTAAAAACTGTTATTAATGAAAAAGAAACAAGGATTTATTTCAATAAAACTGAGTCTTTTGATATGAAGAGTGCAGTAGCCACTCATTACTATGAAAGATATTTAGATTTCAAAAAACGTGAGAAAGAAATAAATCCTTGATTCATATCACCATAATTATTATATCTGTGGCACCCTAATCTAAGTTTTTATGGTATATCATTGAGCTATGATATAAATTCCATAAAATTGAAGATCGGGGTGTCGTATTTTTAGATATGATGATGGAGGTCATTATGCTAGGAATGCGAGGATTTTATATCACTAAGGCCGAATATGATTCAATACGAAAAAATCTGGTATCTAACAACAATCAACTGATAAAAATTGCATTACAGAATCTTATTACTAAGTTAGAATATGGTCAACGTATGAATAATGTCTGTTCAAAAGATTTATGTGCAGTACTATATGATGTTGTTCAGAACGATGATTATAAAATCAGGAAATGGGCATATCACCTCATTGTTTACAAACAAAATCGTGCATTGGTAAATCGTTGCATTCATAACTTGAAATCTGGATTCGAAAAAGATGCAGAAAATATTAGTTGGATATTGGCGATTGTGTCAAGATCTTATAACTCGGATATGCTTCACGAGTTATATAAAAAATGTCCAGATACAAAAATATCACAGCAAACATATACTTTATGCTCTACCTTGTTTTCTTCAAATTCAAATATGCTTAACGCTCAAGAAATCAATCATATTGTTGATGGGGAAGATTTTCTGTCTAAAATGTGGTTAACCAAAGTTTTTGGCTGTAATTATAATCGACAAAAAAAGAGAGATTATTCGAATTTGATCAACGCTAACGTGATGAATTCTTTGTTGCAAGATACCAGCATTCAAAGATATGCTTTATGGGCCTTTTCTACTTTAGAAAAAGTCAATGTAAAAGTAATTGAAATCAATCCATATGATGCAAAAAAATTACCATCTAAAAGTCTAGCATGGTACTATACAGGATTATTTAAAGATGAAAATTATATTCAAGAAAATGTGGATCATATTATAAATATTCTTGAAGACTTTCTGATTTACCCTCAAGTTGTGCAAATGGGTATATTAAGAGGCATTTGTAGTGCACATTATCCATTAGGGGAAATGTTATATCCAATAGCAAGTGCATTTTTAGAATTAGATGAGAACGATGATAAACAGTTACCCTTGGTGATACTATTTATTCAAATTCTAATTGATCATGAAAAAGAAAGCGGGGAAATCACCAAAATATTGAAAGATTATAGCGATTCAACAACTTGTGATGAATTGAGAAGATTATTATGGTATCGTGAAGGGATAATCACGGAGGAATCTAATATGGGAATAGTTATCAACGGGAATGTTGGAAATATTCAAAATAATGAAGGAATATCAATGGCAAACCAAAATAATATTTTATTTTATACAGAATCCGATTCGACATTAAATCCGCAGTCTATTCAGCAAGATGTAAATCAAATAAAAGAAAAAGTCGTTGCCGGTGAATTTGATGGATATTTTGAAGGCGAAAACGATGAGTTAGAGGCGCTTTTTGAAAAAGTGCAATATGGATTTAATTCGGCAAAACGTAGCAACGTAGTTAAGGAAAAAGAGGTTCTGGAACTACTATCTAAAGTAGAAGTCGATTTAAGAGAATTGGCACATGAAAGTAAAACGGACAAGAAAAAATCACGATTCTCTGATATGCTATCAAAGGTTTCACAAATTTGCTCGATATCCGTCAACGCACCAAAGCTGTGGCCCTTGTTAAAAGATGCAGTGGATTTTATCAAACAGTTTTTGCATATTTTGGAAATTTAATCAATTTTTACACAGGGAGACTAGAGCCTTAAATCTTTATTTTAATGCAAACTCGCCCATCCCCATCTTAGATATACGGACGAGATCATCTAAAAAATGACATCAATTTCGTTAAAATAGTGTCATTTCATGTTAGCTGCTGCTGCCACCTGGATTTTGACACCACAAATGACACCAGAGATTTCGGCTACTATAATTTTGAAACGGCCTGAAACGGTGCTTTTCGTAGATCCTTTACACTGCATTATTGAAACTTCTGATTTCAAAATTACAGACTGTAAGCATTTTAAAGGGGAAATGCTATACTTTTGTTCTACCTTTGAACTTTTCGTATAATTGAAGGGAAACTGCTTTTGAAAAACTGCGGTTTCCACCCTCTTGTGGATCACCCCTTTCCCTTGGATAGTTTGGCGCAGATTGCCGACATGTGACCGCTGCGAAATAAGGGAACGGCAGAGGATTTTTTCTTCCGTATCTTTCGCAACCTGTTCGCA
>NZ_JAQCWA010000014.1:0-72159 GCF_027684505.1 Butyricicoccus sp. AF18-9LB | reverse complement strand
CAGACAAACTTCATCATGATCATCGGGCCGATGGCAATAACGGCATCGTACTGGTTGCCCGCGTCAATCAGCTCCTTGAGCACTTGCGTAACCAAAGCCTTGCGGCCGTTCGAGCCGTCGTCGGTCACGATGTGCATAGGCGTTCTTCATCTCGTCCTCGAGGATGATGATGTCCTTGCTGCGGAAACCGGCGATCAGGTCAACCTCAGCGCCCATTTCATGCAGCTTCTTGGCCTGCGGATATGCGATAGCGCAGCCCAGGCCGCCGCCGACAACAGCGACCTTCTTGAGACCCTCGAGCTCGCTCTCCTTGCCGAGCGGACCGACAAAATCATGCAGGCAGTCGCCCTCGTTCAGCGCGCCGAGCGCCATCGTCGTTGCGCCGACCTCCTGGAAAATGATCGTGACGGAACCCTTTTCGCGGTCAAAATCTGCGATTGTGAGCGGAATACGCTCGCCTTCTGCGCTGACACGCAGGATGATGAACTGACCCGGCTCTGCCTTGCGGGCAACGTGCGGTGCCTCGATCACCATCAGCTTGGTGTTTGCGTTCAGCGTTTGCTTTTTCAAAATCTGATACACTCTTTTTCGTACCTCCTTGCGATTGTCGCATCGAACATTTTACATTATACTGTATCGCTTTAAGCAACGCAAGTGAAAATGAAAAATCAGCAGTAAAAATGGGCAGAATCGATGAAAACACACCTTGTTTGTCAAAAAATTAACTGGTTTGACGAAAGCTTCACAAAGCCGGACGGCAGTAAAACAGCACAATGTCGCTTTTCGGAACCCAGCCGCAGGCTGTGCGCGTGCGTACATGACACCAGCCGTTCTGCTCGCACAGGATGAACAGGCGCGCACCGCTTGCTGCACTGCCGACAATCGGCGCGGAGCGAACCGGATCGGAGTGCAACAGGAGAAGTGCGCCGCGCGGCTCGGCGCAGGCCGTGCGAAACGCAGGCGATACATATATAACAGGGGACATAGGGCACCTCCTTGTGGTTAATGCAGACTATGCTGCAAAAATGCAGAGCGTTAATTGGCAATTAAGGCAACACCGCACAATTAAGACTGCGGTGCTTTGCGGAAATTTTGTGTCCTGACTTTGTTGCAGTTTCACGGTAATACATCAAGTATTACCGCAAAACTGTGCCTCGTCAGTACGCAAAATTTACTCGCAAATCACTCTTGTTCAATTATGCGGTATTGCCTTAACGAATTACCGATGGCTTGTGTCATGATTACTGAAAAAATAAATGCTTTTCCATAGTTTTTTCGCTGAAATTTAGGTTGCATTATTATAGAACGCGCTGTATAATAATCAATATTAGAAAGAGATGCCCGTTTTGCACGGGTCAAATCGGAAGGAGTTAACACAAATGAAGAAGTTTTCCATTGCTATGCTGAGCATGGTACTGGCAGGTTCTATGCTGCTGACCGGCTGCGGCGGCTCCAAGACCGCTGATTCCAGCAGCGACGCACAGGATTCCACCACATCTACCTCTGCGGACGGCGGCACGCTGCGCATGGGTACTAACGCTACTTTCCCGCCGTACGAGTTCGTTGGCGACGACGGTAACGTACAGGGCATCGATGTGGACATTGCTGCTGCTATCGCTGACAAGCTGGGCATGAAGCTCGAGGTCACCGATATGGAGTTCGATTCCCTGATTCCGGCGCTGCAGAGCGACACCGTCGACGTGGCGCTGGCTGGCATGACCGTTACCCCGGATCGTCAGGAGAACGTAGATTTCTCGGATTCCTACGCAAAGGGCGTTCAGGTCATCATCGTTAAGGACGGTTCCGATATCGCTTCTCCGGATGATCTGGAGGGCAAGAACATCGGCGTTCAGACCGGCACCACCGGCGACATCTACTGCACCGGTGACTACGGTCAGGAGCATGTAAAGCAGTTCAACAACGGTCCGCTCGCAGTTGCTGCACTGGTAAATGATCAGATCGACTGCGTTGTTATCGACCAGGAGCCGGCTAAGAACTATGTTGCTGCAAACAGCGGCCTCAAGATCCTCGACACCGCTTACGCTGACGAGGATTACGCGATCGCTATCAAGAAGGGCAACACCGAGCTGCTCGACAAGGTAAACGGCGCTCTGAAGGAGCTCGAGGGTGACGGCACCCTGCAGTCCATCGTCGACAAGTATATCAGCGCTGACTCCGCAGCACAGTAAATCAACAAACGCGTACAAAGGAAGAGGGACGGTTCAGCGCCGCCCCTCTTTTGCAGTAAAATGAAAAGAAAGAGGGGATGACCTGTGAACGGTATTACAATGGACCAGTGGCTGAAAATTGTACCGGATTCGGTTGTCAATCTGCCGGAGGGTCTGCGGAACCTGCTGTTCCAGCTGTACCAGACCTTTATCGCAGCGGACCGCTGGAAATGGTTCCTGAACGGTCTGAAAATCACATTTGCGGTCACGATCGGTGCACTGATCCTCGGTGTTATCATCGGTCTGCTGATCGCTATAGTCCGCACGGCGCATGATTCCCGCCGCATGGGCAAAAGCAACATCATTCTGAGCATTCTCAACGCAATCTGCAAGCTGTATCTGACCGTCATCCGCGGTACGCCTATGATGGTTCAGCTGCTGATCATGGGCTTTGTTATCATGGTGCCTAAGGATGATACAGCGCGTCTGGTGTGCGGCATCGTTACACTGGGCATCAACTCGGGCGCGTATGTTGCCGAGATCGTGCGCGGCGGTCTGATGTCGGTCAATCCGGGTCAGATGGAGGCCGGCCGTTCGCTCGGCCTGAACTATGCACAGACCATGCGCCTGATCGTCATTCCGCAGGCGATCAAGAACATTCTTCCGGCACTCGGCAATGAGATGATCACCCTGCTGAAGGATACCTCGCTCGTGTCGGTCATCGCGCTGCGCGACGTGACCAAGCAGGCACAGAATATTGTGTCCAATACCTATCAGGCCTATGTGCCGTATGTCAGCCTTGCGATCATCTATCTGGTGCTCGTTATCATCCTGACCAAGCTGCTCGGCATTTTTGAGAGGAGGCTGCGCGAAAGTGATCGACGTTAAAAACCTGCACAAATCCTTTGGCAACCATGAGGTGCTCAAGGGTGTCAACGAGCATATCGAGAAGGGCGAGAAGGTCGTAGTCATCGGCCCGTCCGGCTCGGGTAAGTCCACCTTTCTGCGCTGTCTGAACCTGCTCGAGGAGCCGACCGGCGGCGAAATTATCTTCGAGGGACAGAACATCACCGCCAAGGACACGGATATCAATCTGGTGCGCCGCCGTATGGGCATGGTGTTCCAGCAGTTCAACCTGTTCCCGCACCTGACCGTGCGCGAGAATATCAAGCTGGCACCGGTCAAGCTCAAGGTCATGACCGATGAAGAGGCGGACAAGCGTGCGCTCGAGCTGCTTGCGCGTGTCGGTCTGCCGGACAAGGCGGACAGCTATCCGGCGCAGCTTTCTGGCGGTCAGCAGCAGCGTATCGCCATCGCGCGCGCGCTGGCAATGAATCCGGATGTGATGCTGTTCGACGAGCCGACCTCGGCGCTCGACCCGGAAATGGTCGGCGAGGTTCTGGAAATCATGAAGGAGCTGGCTGATGACGGCATGACCATGGTTGTTGTTACCCACGAGATGGGCTTTGCCCGCGAGGTTGCAACGCGCGTGCTGTTCATGGACGGCGGCAATATCGTAGAGCAGAACGAGCCGAAGGAGTTCTTCGCAAATCCGCAGCATCCGAGACTGAAGGATTTTCTGTCGAAGGTGCTCTAAGCAAATAAAAAGGACGCGTGAGCGTCCTTTTTTATTTGCCTGAAATGGAGAATGGAGAATGCCGCTGTCGTTGCGGAGGCTCTGTTCGTGCTGCGGCCGTGAGGGTTTGCCATTTGCATGATTCTAATACAATGAACATGAATGTTGCTGCAGGGTGCGCCGACTCGGCGCACCGTATTAAACGAGTTGGCATACGCGAAATCGTAGGGGAGCACATTGTGCTCCCGTGCAACGACAAATCAAACGGTTCGTGGGCGAACAATGTTCGCCCCTACGGGATGATTGGTGCAAACCGGATACAAGCGGTGCGCCGAGTCGGCGCACCCTACGATATAACGGGTTTTTAACGATTTATCCCTCGAATCAGTTGCAGACGTATAATCGCAGGGCACATTGTGCTCCCACGCAAAGCGAAACAGTCATATTCTTTCCAATCTGCACTCTGAGGATAATTCTCCATTCTGTTGCCAGAAAACAAAAAAGAAAGGCAGAAGAAAACTTCTGCCTTTTTGTACAAAAATATACTTGACATTCTGTGAAAAATCATGGTATAATAAAACGCTTTATAAAATCGGGTACATTATCCGATTCCTAAGTATATGTTAGCACGGTCTGCAAGAAATTGCAAGACCAAGAGCAATATTTTCGCAACGCCGCCGGGCGTATCAACCAACACCAACAGCCGAAAGAAACGGAGTGATCAAAGCACATGAAGGTGAAAGACGTACAGCACGGCAAAACCACACGAAAGAGCTTTGCACGAATCGAAGAGATTCTCGAAATGCCGAATCTCATCGAGGTGCAGAAGAAGTCTTACGAATGGTTCCTGGATCAGGGCCTGCGTGAGGTTTTTGACGATACCGCGTCCATCACGGACTACACCGGAAATCTGGAGCTTTCCTTCCTCGATTTTTCGATGGACGAGGAGCCGAAGTACAGCATTGAGGAGTGCAAGGCACGAGATGCAACGTATGCAACTCCGCTGAAGGTCCGCATGCGTCTGCGCAACAAGGAGACCGGTGAGATCAAGGAGCAGGAGATCTTCATGGGTGACTTCCCGAAGATGACCCACGCTGCTACCTTCATCATCAACGGTGCAGAACGCGCGATCGTATCTCAGCTCGTTCGTTCCCCGGGCGTATACTACGGCAAGGAGCTTGACAAGACCGACAAGGTTCTGCTCTCCGCTACCGTAATCCCGTACCGCGGCGCATGGCTCGAGTACGAGACCGATGCAAACGACGTTTTCTACGTTCGCATTGATAAAAACCGCAAGATTCCGATCACCAGCTTCATCCGTGCCATCGGTGTTAAGACCGATGCCGAGATCAAGGAGCTGTTCGGTGAGGATCCGCTGATCGTTGCAACCCTCGACAAGGACCCGGCGCACACCGCCGAGGAAGCCCTCATCGAGATCTACAAGAAGATGCGTCCGGGCGAGCCGCCCTCTGTGGAGTCGGCTACCTCTCTGATGGACGCCATGTTCTTCGATATGCGCCGCTACGACATTTCCGCAGTCGGCCGCTACAAGTACAACAAGAAGCTGAACATCGCACGCCGCATCACCGGCCACAAGCTGGTAAATGCAGTCGCTGACCCGATGACCGGCGAGGTTCTGGCAGAGGACGGCGAGGTTCTCTCCCGCGAGAAGGCAACCATGATGGCTGCCCGCGGCGTAAACAGCGTTGTGATCGAGTCTGCCGAGGGCACTGCCGTTAAGGTATTCGGCAACGGCATGGTAGACGTAAACGATTTCTCCGACTACCTCGGCGGCGCAACCGCAGAGGATCTGGGCCTCAAGGAGAAGGTTCGCTTCACCGTCCTCAAGGAGATCATCGACTCCGGCGTACAGGGCGACGAGCTGAAGAAGACCGTGAAGGAGCGTCACTTCGATCTGATTCCGAAGACCATCATCGTTGATGATATGCTCGCTTCCATCTGCTATCTGCTCAACCTCGGTCACGGCATCGGCACGGTTGACGATATCGACCATCTGGGCAACCGCCGTCTGCGCTGCGTAGGCGAGCTGCTGCAGAACCAGTTCCGCATCGGCTTCTCCCGCATGGAGCGTGTTATCCGTGAGCGCATGACCATTCAGGACCTCGACGTGGTTACGCCGCAGTCTCTGATCAACATCCGTCCGGTAACCGCAGCCATCAAGGAGTTCTTCGGTTCTTCTCCGCTTTCGCAGTTCATGGACCAGAACAACCCGCTGGCTGAGCTGACGCACAAGCGCCGTATGTCCGCCCTCGGTCCCGGCGGTCTGTCCCGTGACCGTGCATCCTTCGAGGTTCGAGACGTACACTACTCGCATTACGGCCGTCTGTGCCCGATCGAGACCCCTGAAGGTCCTAACATCGGCCTGATCTCCTATCTGGCAACCTACGCACGCATCAACGACTTCGGCTTTATCGAGGCGCCGTACCGCGTTATCGAAAAGACCAAGGACGAGGAAACCGGCGAGGTCCGCTGCCACGTTACCGACGAGGTTCGCTACATGACCGCGGACGTCGAGGACGAGTACATCGTCTGCCAGGCTACCGAGCCGCTCGACGAGAACAACAACCTCGTAAACGACCGTGTAACCTGCCGTATGCGCGACGAGTTCGTCGAGGTAGATCGCAAGGACGTTGACCTGATGGACGTTTCTCCGCGCATGATGATCTCGGTTGCTACCGCATTCATCCCGTTCCTCGACCATGACGACGCAAACCGCGCACTGATGGGCGCGAACATGCAGCGTCAGGCCGTACCGCTGCTCCGCACCGAGGCTCCGGTCGTTGCAACCGGCATGGAGTACAAGGCAGCTGTTGACTCCGGTACGATTCCGCTGGCAGAGGGTGACGGCGTTGTTACCCGCGTAACCGCCCGCGAGGTTTGCGTACACTATGACAACGGCACCGACAAGACCTATCCGCTGACCAAGTTCATGCGTTCCAACCAGTCCACCTGTATCAACATGCGTCCGATCGTTGATCTGGGCGAGCGTGTCAAGGCAGGCGACGTTCTGTCCGACGGCCCGTCTACCGATCAGGGCGAGGTTGCACTGGGCAAGAATGCCCTCATCGGCTTCATGACCTGGGAAGGCTACAACTACGAGGACGCCGTACTGCTGAACGAGCGTCTGGTACGCGACGATGTTTACACCTCCATCCATATCGAGGAGTACGAGTCCGAATCCCGTGATACCAAGCTCGGACCTGAGGAGATCACCCGTGATATCCCGAACGTCGGCGAGGACGCACTCCGCAACCTCGACGAGCGCGGCATCATCCGTGTCGGCGCTGAGGTTCATGCCGGCGACATCCTGGTCGGCAAGGTTACCCCGAAGGGCGAGACCGAGCTGACCGCAGAGGAGCGCCTGCTCCGTGCGATCTTCGGTGAGAAGGCCCGCGAGGTTCGTGATACCTCTCTGCGTGCGCCGCACGGCGAATCCGGTATCGTTGTAGACGTTAAGGTATTTACCCGCGAGAACGGCGACGAGCTGTCTCCCGGTGTCAACATGGTCGTCCGCGTTTATATCGCGCAGAAGCGCAAGATCTCTGTCGGCGATAAGATGGCAGGCCGTCATGGTAACAAGGGTGTCGTTTCCCGCATTCTGCCGCAGGAGGATATGCCGTTCCTGGAGGATGGCCGTCCGCTCGACATCGTACTGAACCCGTTGGGCGTACCGTCCCGAATGAACATCGGTCAGGTGCTCGAGGTTCACCTTGGCTTCGCAGCCAAGAAGCTCGGCTGGAAGGTCGAGACCCCGGTATTCGACGGCGCAACGCTCGAGGATATCAAGGAGACGCTGGTTGCAGCAGGCGTTAACGAGGACGGCAAGAGCGTCGTATACGACGGCCGTACCGGTGAGAAGTTCGATAACCGCGTAACCGTTGGTTATATGTACTACCTCAAGCTGCATCATCTGGTAGACGATAAGATCCATGCCCGTTCGACCGGCCCGTACTCGCTCGTAACCCAGCAGCCTCTGGGCGGCAAGGCGCAGTTCGGCGGCCAGCGCTTCGGCGAGATGGAAGTTTGGGCGCTGGAAGCATACGGCGCCGCATATACCCTGCAGGAGATCCTGACCGTCAAGTCCGACGATATCACCGGCCGTGTCAAGACCTACGAGGCGATCGTCAAGGGTCACAACGTACCGCAGCCGGGCGTTCCGGAATCCTTCAAGGTACTCACCAAGGAGCTGCAGGCTCTGTGTCTGGATATTCAGGTTCTGGACGAGAACATGGAAGTGATCGAGCTGTCTGAGGACGACGACGAGGAGACCGCTGAGTACACCCGTCCGATGGAGCAGGCTGTCTCCGGCGCGGATGACGAGTTCACCGCAGCAGGCTTCGGCATCAACGATGCCGAGGAAGGCGACACCGATCTCTTTGCACTGGATAACCCCGCCGAGGATGGCGGTGACGATGCCGAAGGTGATTTCGACGACGGTCTGGGCGAATAAGGCTGAGCGTAAGTGAAATCATCTGTGAATAGGGAAGGAGCATCTTAAAATATATGGGATATCATACGTTTAACGCCATTAAGATCGGTCTGGCTTCGCCCGAGCTGATCCGCCAGTGGTCTTACGGCGAGGTAAAGAAGCCCGAAACCATTAACTACCGTACGCTCAAGCCGGAACGCGATGGCCTGTTCTGCGAGCGTATCTTTGGACCGACCAAGGACTGGGAGTGCCACTGCGGCAAGTACAAGAAGGTCCGCTTCAAGGGCAAGATCTGCGACAAGTGCGGCGTTGAGGTCACCAAGGCCAAGGTCCGCCGCGAGCGCATGGGCCACATTGAGCTGGCAGCGCCGGTATCGCACATCTGGTACTTCAAGGGCATCCCGTCCCGCATGGGCCTGATCCTTGATATCAGCCCGCGTGTGCTGGAGAAGGTCCTGTACTTTGCGAACTATATCGTAATCGATCCGGGCGACACGCCGCTGATGAAGAAGCAGATCCTGACCGAGGCTGAGTACCGCGACATGCGTGAAAAGTACGACGAGGACTTCCGTGCCGGCATGGGCGCGGAGTCCATCAAGGAGCTGCTCGCGGAGCTGGACCTCGACCAGCTCTCCAAGGAGCTGACCGCAGAGCTGCGTGAGGCTTCCGGCCAGAAGCGCCTGCGCATCATCAAGCGACTGGAGGTTGTAGAATCCTTCCGTCTGTCGCACAACCGCCCGGAGTGGATGATCATGGACGTTGTTCCGGTCATCCCGCCGGAAATCCGCCCGATGGTACAGCTGGACGGCGGCCGCTTCGCAACGAGCGACCTGAACGACCTGTACCGTCGCGTGATCAACCGCAACAACCGTCTCAAGCGTCTGCTCGAGCTGGGTGCGCCGGATATCATCGTGCGCAACGAGAAGCGCATGCTGCAGGAGGCTGTTGACGCCCTGATTGATAACGGCCGCCGCGGCCGTCCGGTCACCGGCCCGAACAACCGTGCACTCAAGTCCCTGTCCGACATGCTGAAGGGCAAGCAGGGCCGCTTCCGTCAGAACCTGCTCGGCAAGCGAGTTGACTACTCCGGCCGTTCGGTTATCGTCGTAGGCCCGGATCTGAAGATCTATCAGTGCGGTCTGCCGAAGGAAATGGCACTCGAGCTGTTCAAGCCGTTCGTTATGAAGAAGCTGGTTGAGGACGGCACCGCACAGAACATCAAGTCCGCCAAGAAGATGGTAGAGCGCGCAAAGCCCGAGGTATGGGACGTGCTCGAGGGCATCATCAAGGGTCATCCGGTTATGCTGAACCGTGCACCGACCCTGCACCGTCTGGGCATTCAGGCGTTCGAGCCGGTCCTCGTAGAAGGCCGTGCGATCCGCCTGCATCCGCTGGTATGTACCGCATTCAACGCCGACTTCGACGGCGACCAGATGGCAGTTCACGTTCCGCTGTCCGCAGAGGCACAGGCTGAGGCCCGCCTGCTGATGCTGTCCGCGAACAACCTGCTCAAGCCGCAGGACGGCAAGCCGGTTACCATTCCGTCTCAGGATATGGTCCTCGGCTCCTACTACCTGACCATCGACCGCGATACCGAGCCGGGTGCCGGCAAGGTATTCCGCAACGTGGACGAGGCGCTGATGGCGTACAACGAGGGTATCGTTGGCATTCATGCGCCGATCAAGGTACGTCTGTCCAAGGAAGTAAACGGCAAGACCGAGTCCGCTATCGTAGACGCGACCCCGGGCCGTCTGATCTTCAACGAGCGCATCCCGCAGGACCTTGGCTTTGTTGACCGCTCGGATCCGTCCAAGAAGTTTGATCTTGAGATCATGTTCACCTGCGGCAAGAAGGAGCTTGGCAAGATCATTGACAAGTGTATCCGCGTGCATGGCTTCCATATCACCGCTGAGGTGCTCGACTCCATCAAGGCGATGGGCTACAAGTACTCCACCAAGGGTGCGCTGACCGTAGCCGTAGCCGACATGCTCGTGCCGGACGGCAAGGACGAGATGATCCGCGAGTCCGAGAAGAAGGTTGCCAAGATCGACCGCAAGTACAAGCGCGGCTTTATCACCGATCAGGAGCGCTACCGTCTGACCGTAGCCGAGTGGGAAGAAACCACCAAGAAGGTTACCGCAAAGCTGCAGGCCAACATGAAGGAGCAGCGCTACAACCCGATTCACATGATGGCGGATTCCGGTGCCCGTGGTTCTATCAACCAGATCCGTCAGCTGGCCGGTATGCGAGGCCTGATGGCATCCGCCTCCGGTAAGACCATCGAAATCCCGATCAAGTCCAACTTCCGTGAAGGCCTGACCGTACTCGAATACTTCATCGCTGCCCGCGGCGCTCGAAAGGGCATGGCCGATACCGCACTGCGTACCGCTGACTCGGGTTACCTGACCCGCCGTCTGGTAGACGTTTCTCAGGACGTTATCATCCGCGAGGACGACTGCGGCGCAACCAAGGGTATCTGGGTAGAGGATATCAAGGAAGGCAACCAGATCATCGAGCCGCTGCGCGAGCGTCTGCTCGGCCGCTTCCCGGTTGACGATATCGTAAATCCGGAGACCGGCGAGGTTATCGTACCGAAGATCAAGATGATGACCGAGGCTGACGCCGATGCGGTTGTCGGCGCAGGCATCACCCGCGTTCAGATCCGCTCCGTGCTCGAGTGCCGTGCCCGCAAGGGTGTCTGCGCGCACTGCTACGGCATCAACCTGGCAATGGGCACGCCGGTCGGCAAGGGCGAGGCTGTCGGTATCATCGCAGCACAGTCCATCGGCGAGCCGGGTACCCAGCTTACCATGCGTACCTTCCATACCGGCGGTGTCGCAGGTTCGGATATTACGCAGGGTCTTCCGCGAGTTGAGGAGCTGTTCGAGGCCCGCAAGCCGAAGAAGGCTGCAACGCTTGCCGAGATCGGCGGCGTGGTCTCCATCGAGGAGTCCAAGCGCACCACCGTCAAGACCGTCAACATCGTCAACCCGCAGACCGGCGATATGCGTTCCTACCAGCTGGCTTCGTCCTCCGGTATCCGCGTAACCGACGGTCAGGAGATTCCGCAGGGCTTCCAGCTGAACGAAGGCTCGCTCAACCCGCATGACATTCTGCGTATCCTCGATCCTCGCGCCGTTCACGACTACGAGATCAAGGAAGTTCAGAAGGTTTACCGTCAGCAGGGCGTAGATATCAACGATAAGCATATCGAGGTTATCGTTCGTCAGATGATGCGCAAGGTTCGCGTTGAGGACGCAGGCGACGCTGAGGTTCTGCCGGGCTCTGTTATGGACTGGCTCGAGTTCGAGGATTACAACAACAAGGTGCAGGCACGCATCGACGCCGGCGAGGAAGGTCTCCGTCTGGCTGTTGCGGAGCCGACCCTCATGGGTATCACCAAGGCATCCCTCGCAACCGATTCCTGGATGTCCGCTGCATCCTTCCAGGAGACCACCCGCGTGCTGACCGACGCCGCAATCAAGGGCAAGGTCGATCCGCTGATGGGTCTGAAGGAGAACGTAATCATCGGCAAGCTGATTCCGGCTGGCTCGGGTGTGTCCGATTACTGCACCGGTCACTACGAGCAGACTGTAAATCTCGACTGATTTGTAGAAAGTCGAAAACGCTGTATAGATTAAACAAAACAGGGGAACACTGTAAGGTGTTCTCCTGTTTTTGCTTGTGCCGAATGGAAAATTGAGAATGGAGAATTATCGAAAGAGTGGAAATTGCGCAGAGATAAGCATAATATCAGAAAAAGTTCGCAGGTGCCGTCCGTCATAACGCGCAAACGAGTTGCGCGGCACGGTTGTCGCGCCCCGCGTAGAGTAGACCGCATGTGTAGCAGTACGGTATCCGACAATGCGAATATGCGGATACATGGGCGCACAAAGTGCGTCCTGCGGAAGAAAAAATCCTCTGGCGTTCCCTTATAGTCTCAGCTCTGCAAATTTCACCTTGCTATCTAAGGGAAAAGGGGAGATTCACAAGAGGGTGGAAAACCGTAGGTTGTCTATCCTCTTGTGCCCCCGCCGGGTAGGCGAGATTCCCTCGCTTCGCAAGCGTCGATTTCCGCGAAAATCCTCTGGAAAAGAAATTTCTCGTAAAAAATAAAAAAATTCGAGAAAACACTTGACAACAAGGGGACAAACCCGTATACTATGGGAGTATGCCGTATAGGAGGAGTATTATGCTTTCAGAACTTCACACGGCGCACAAGGTGATCGGTGTAAAGCAGTCGAAAAAAGCGATTCGGGACGGCGCAGCCGCACAGGTCTTTGTTGCGCTGGACGCAGAAAAACGAGTCGTCGGACCGATTTATGAGCTTTGCAGTGAACACGGTATGGAAGTTACCGAGGTCACCACGATGACGGAGCTCGGCGATGCGGTCGGCATTGATGTCGGCGCGGCAGTAGTCGTAGTTCTGCACTGATTTTTCTTTGTTGAATTGCGCAAAACGCGCTTTTCATAAATATCTTTGAAAGAAGGAGGAAATAAAATGCCAACTTTTAACCAACTCGTCCGTAAGGGTCGTGAGGCAGTCGTTACCAAGTCTACGGCACCGGCTCTTCAGGTAGGCTACAACTCTCAGAAGAAGAAGGCTACCGATCAGTCCGCTCCGCAGAAGCGCGGCGTTTGCACCACGGTTAAGACCATGACCCCGAAGAAGCCGAACTCTGCTCTTCGTAAGGTAGCTCGTGTAAAGCTGACCAACCAGATGGAAGTTTCCGCTTACATCCCCGGTGAAGGCCACAACCTGCAGGAGCACTCTGTAGTTATGGTTCGCGGCGGTCGTGTAAAGGACCTTCCTGGTGTTCGTTACCACATCATCCGTGGTACTCTGGATACCCAGGGTGTTGCTAACCGTCGTCAGGCTCGTTCCAAGTACGGTGCTAAGCGCCCGAAGGCAGGCAAGTAATTTTTGAGCGGCGTCTGATCGCGCATCTCTGCGTTGCGCCCACACTTGCGTACTTTTGTACGCGGCGTGCGGGACGCGCCTTGACCTGCACGACCATACTTGCTCAAAACGCGAGTACATTATAATACAATGTGTACTGGCTGAAATTACTCCGCTAAGGAGCCAACCCACAAGGTTTTGCGAGAAAGTTATTTTTCAGCAAAGCAGCTATGCTTTGTCTGAGGCATTTTAGTTCCGATTGTATAAATCGGGCCTTTACCTCGGACAGGCATGAACAACGGCGGTCAAAGATCCGCCGAAGTACCTATGAAATCAAATATTTTTGAAGGAGGGAAGTAAAGTGCCAAGAAGAGGTAATGTCCCCAAGAGAGACGTTCTGCCCGATCCGCTTTATAATTCCAAGCTCGTCACCAAGCTGGTAAACTCTATCATGCTCGACGGCAAGAAGGGCGTTTCGCAGAAGGTTGTTTATGGTGCTTTCGATATCGTTCGTGAAAAGACCGGTCGTGAACCGCTGGAGGTTTTCACCGAGGCTATGGAAAACATCATGCCGACCCTGGAAGTTAAGGCTCGCCGTGTAGGCGGCGCTACCTACCAGGTGCCGATGGAAGTTCGCCCGGAGCGTCGTCAGACCCTGGGCCTGCGTTGGATCACCAAGTACTCCCGCGCTCGTTCTGAAAAGACCATGCGTGAGCGTCTGGCAGGCGAGATCCTGGACGCTTGCAACAATCTGGGCGGTGCTGTTAAGAAGCGCGAGGATACCCACAAGATGGCAGAGGCGAACAAGGCGTTCGCACACTACCGCTATTAATCTGTCGGTTTCCGCATAACGCTTTGAAAGGAGAGCAATATGCCTAGAGAATATTCCCTGGAAAGAACCAGAAATATCGGCATCATGGCGCACATCGACGCCGGTAAGACCACTACCACCGAGCGTATTCTGTATTACACCGGTGTAAACCATAAGATTGGCGATACCCACGACGGTACCGCTACCATGGACTGGATGGAGCAGGAGCAGGAGCGTGGTATCACCATCACCTCCGCAGCTACCACCTGCCACTGGTCCGGCTCTACTCATCAGTTCCCGGAGCATCGTATCAACATCATCGACACCCCGGGCCACGTTGACTTTACCGTAGAGGTAGAGCGCTCCCTGCGTGTACTGGACGGTTCCGTAACCGTATTCTGTGCAAAGGGCGGCGTAGAGCCGCAGTCTGAGACCGTTTGGCATCAGGCTGACAAGTACAAGGTTCCGCGTATGGCGTTCGTAAACAAGATGGACATCATGGGTGCTGACTTCTACAACGTAGTCGGCATGATGAAGGACCGTCTGAAGTGCAACGCTGTTCCGGTTCAGCTGCCGATCGGCTCTGAGGATACCTTCAAGGGTATCATCGACCTGATCACCATGCGCGCTGAGGTTTACTACGATGACCTCGGCAAGGATATCCGCGACGAGGATATTCCGGCTGACATGATGGAGAAGGCTCAGCAGTACCACGACGAACTGTGGGAGCATGTTGCTGAGCTCGACGAGGACCTCATGATGAAGTACCTCGAGGGCGAAGAGCTGACCATTCCGGAAGTTAAGGCTGCAATCCGCAAGGGCTGTATCGCCAACGAGATCGTTCCGGTACTCTGCGGCACCGCATACCGCAACAAGGGCGTACAGCCGCTGCTGGACGCTGTTATCGAATACATGCCGGCTCCGACCGACATCCCGGACATCAAGGGTGTAAACCCGCAGACCGACGAGGAGGATTCCCGTCCGTCTTCTGATGACGCGCCGTTCTCCGCGCTGGCGTTCAAGATCGCTACCGACCCGTTCGTTGGCCGTCTGACGTTCTTCCGCGTATACTCCGGCACCATCACCGCTGGTTCCTCCGTACTGAATGCTACCAAGGATCAGCGCGAGCGTCTGGGCCGTATTCTGCAGATGCACGCTAACCATCGTCAGGATATCGACTGCGTATATTCCGGCGATATCGCTGCGGGCATCGGCTTTAAGAACACCACCACCGGCGATACGCTGTGTGATGAGAAGCACCCGATCATCCTCGAGTCTATGGAGTTCCCGGACCCGGTTATCCGTGTTGCGATCGAGCCGAAGACCAAGGCTGGTCAGGAGAAGATGGGTATCGCGCTGGCTAAGCTGGCAGAAGAGGACCCGACCTTCAAGACCTACACCGATGAGGAAACCGGCCAGACCATTATCGCTGGTATGGGCGAGCTTCATCTGGAGATCATCGTTGACCGTCTGCTGCGCGAGTTCAAGGTAGAGGCTAACGTAGGTTCTCCTCAGGTTGCTTACAAGGAGACCATCCGCCGCTCCGCTGACGTTGATCAGAAGTACGCTCGTCAGTCCGGTGGTAAGGGCCAGTACGGCCATGTTAAGATCATCGTTGAGCCGAACGAGTCCGGCAAGGGCTACGAGTTCATCAACAAGATCGTTGGCGGTGCTATCCCGAAGGAATATATCGAGCCTGTTAATCAGGGTATCCAGGGCGCTATGCAGGCTGGTATCCTCGCAGGCTACCCGGTTGTTGACGTTAAGGTAACCCTGTATGATGGCTCTTACCACGAAGTCGACTCCTCTGAGATGGCGTTCAAGATCGCTGGTTCTATGGCGTTCAAGGAAGCTATGAAGAAGGCTGATCCGGTTCTGATGGAGCCGATCATGCAGGTTGACGTAATGGTACCGGAGGAGTACATGGGCGACGTTATCGGCGACCTGAACTCCCGTCGTGGTCAGATCCAGGGCATGGAGCCGCGCGGCGGCGTACAGGCTATCTCTGCCGGCGTTCCGCTGAGCGAGATGTTCGGTTACGCAACTGCTCTGCGTTCCCGCACCCAGGGCCGTGGCCAGTACACCATGCAGCCGAGCCACTACACTGAAGTGCCGAAGAGCATTCAGGAGAAGATCATCGACAACCGTAACAAAAACAACGACTAAAATCTGCTGCACCCTATTGCATTTTTTCTCGAAATGCAGTAAAATAAATGCAACATGACTTTTAATTCATTTTACGAGGAGGATATCCACAATGGCAAAGGAAAAATTTGACCGTTCTCTGCCGCACGTTAACATTGGCACCATCGGCCACGTTGACCACGGCAAGACCACTCTGACCGCTGCAATCACCAAGGTTCTGGCTCTCGAGGGCGATGCTGAGTATCAGGCATACGACGCAATCGACAAGGCTCCGGAGGAGAAGGAGCGCGGCATTACCATCAACACCGCACACGTTGAGTATCACACCGCTAACCGTCACTACGCTCACGTTGACTGCCCGGGCCATGCCGACTACGTTAAGAACATGATCACCGGCGCTGCTCAGATGGACGGTGCTATCCTGGTTGTATCCGCTGCTGACGGCCCGATGCCGCAGACCCGCGAGCACATCCTGCTGTCCCGTCAGGTAGGCGTTCCGTATATCGTTGTCTTCATGAACAAGGCTGATCAGGTAGACGACGAGGAGCTGCTCGACCTGGTTGAGATGGAGATCCGTGAGCTGCTGTCCTCTTACGATTTCCCGGGCGACGACGTTCCGGTAATCCGTGGCTCCGCTCTGAACGTTCTGACCTCTGACTCCACCGATCCGAACGCTCCGGAGTACAAGTGCATCCGCGACCTGATGGAAGCTGTTGACACCTATATCCCGACCCCGGACCGTGCTGCTGACAAGCCGTTCATCATGCCGGTCGAGGACGTATTCTCCATCACCGGTCGTGGTACCGTAGCTACCGGCCGTGTAGAGCGTGGCCAGCTGAAGATGGGCGAGGAAGTTGAGATCGTTGGTCTGATGGACGCTCCGCGCAAGACCGTTGTAACCGGTATCGAGATGTTCCGCAAGCTGCTCGACTACGCTGAAGCAGGCGACAACATCGGTGCTCTGCTCCGTGGTATCCAGAAGAACGAGGTTGAGCGCGGCCAGGTTCTGGCTAAGCCGGGCTCCATTCACCCGCACACCAAGTTCCACGGTCAGGTATACGTTCTGAAGAAGGAAGAGGGCGGCCGTCATACTCCGTTCTTCAACAACTACCGTCCGCAGTTCTACTTCCGTACCACCGACGTAACTGGCGTTATCACTCTGCCGGAAGGCACTGAGATGTGCATGCCGGGCGATAACGTTGAGATGGACGTTGAGCTGATCACCCCGATCGCTATCGAGGAAGGCCTGCGTTTCGCTATCCGTGAGGGTGGCCGCACCGTAGGTTCCGGCGTTGTAACCGCTATCAACGCTTAATTTCAGTTAAGCAATAGCATAACGCAATTTACAAGCTCCCATGCTTCGGCATGGGAGCTTTTTTGTGCGTAAAATCTTCTTTCCTGCGCATACTATGCGAGGGAGGGATGCAATTATGTCGGAAAAACACGAAAACCGCTATCAGCTACGGGCGGCCGAGAAGGCGTTCGAGTGGCTGCGCCGCAGCAAACCGGCAGTGGCCGCGAGGGAACAGGAAAAGATGAGCGAGGGTATCGCGCTGCCGCCCAATGAACGGGATTGCGGCACCGCCTGTTCCATGCAAGGCACCGATCGGGAAACGCTCAATGAGTGGTGCAAAGAACATGAAACCTGAAAAAGAGACGCGAAAGCGTCTCTTTTGAGGCTGTCGCGAAACTACAGTTTTCTTAACACTTTCCGAAATATCCACAGTATATCTACCGATTTCAACCTTTTGATTTGGTCGTGACACCAAAATGAAACCAAACGGATTTTAGATTTTTCAAATGGCTTCAAGAAGCTCTACTGCTGCAGCTTCTGCGGATTCCAACACATGAATATAGGTGTTATAAGTAACAGATATATTCGCGTGTCCGAGCCACTTGCTTACTACGGTAATCGGAATACCGGCGTTAAGTGCCTGTGTAGCAAAGGTGTGACGAAGCTGGTGAAGTGTGAACGGCTTGTCGATACCGGCATACGCCAATACGCGACGCAGAACACGGCGAAGCTGGTCGCTGCTCAGTGTTGTACCCTTGCGCGTTACCGCAACGGAATCGCTGACAATATCCATTTCACGATAGACAGCTTTCAGACTGTTCAAAGCGGCAATCGCTTTTGTGTTCAACGGCACAATGCGGTTGCCGCTTGCCGTTTTGGTACACTTAATCCGTGCTTTCTTATGCTTGATACGCACGCCGTCCTTGTCGCGGTCGTAGACCATCGACAGATTTTTGTTCACCGTAACAATTCTGCTTTCAAAATCAATGTCAGACCATTTGAGTGCTAAAAACTCACCGCACCGCAAACCGGTATGCACCAGAAAGACCAATGCGTGTGCCTGCATGATACAGGGTCTACCATTTTTATTTTTCATTTCTGCAATCCGTTCGACTGCCCGCACTTCGTCGCTTTCCAGCGCAACAATTTCGCGTTCCGGTTTAAAGGTCGCTTTCTTCGGCATCTTGACATTGTGCATAGGATTCCGTGAGAGATCGCCCTCAGAATGAGCATAAGAAAAAATTTCGGAAAGAATGATATAAATGATTTTGACAACAGTGAGCGAAAGCGTCTGACTCTTTTCAACAAGCAGTTTTTGCAACTGCTCACTGTGAATAGACGCAAGCTGCATTTTGCCAAACGCAGGCTTAATATGCGTCAAATAAGCACTTTCGTATTTGTCGAAGCTGCTGTCCTCAACCGAGTGCAGCTTGAAAGTGTATAACCACTGGTCGGCGTAATCACCGAAACGCCTGCTTGTGCTTTTGACAAGACCTTTTGCAGCGTCCTTTTTGAGTTCGCGCAGCTTGCGCTTTGCTTCGGATTCGCTCTTAGCGTACACAACACACGGTTTGAGCATATTCACGCTCTTATACTTTGCTACCCAGCGGCCGTCGTTTCGCTGGTATATACTGCCTTCTCCATACTTTCTTTTGGGTTTCTGTATTGCTGTAATCATCGTTTACTCCTTGTGTTTGTAACGGTGATGGCACAGCCAACAACGCTAATATTATATCATAACAATCATAAAATTGTAAGCGGCATATTTACACTCCATACTGCCGTGAACAGTTTATTCACGCTCGTATTCTTACACTTGCCGATTGACTTACGACACCTCTCACCCGAATCCTATTCTGCCGGTGGGGAGTATCCTTTTCCGCTGTTCTCGCCACGCCGGTAGCTGACCGGCTGTTTTATCGAAGCGGCTTGTCGGTTGCCCGACACGGAAAATTCGTTACAGATGGAGCTTTATTCAGTTGTCAAAGTCCAATTAACCTCCTGCTTTTTGCTATTCGGCCTGTCTGTGCATTGCGTTACTATGCATATTTGCTGACAAGCCATGTATCACCGAAACCAAAATTAAAGAAAGCTAAGATAAGTATGGAGTTTAGGCTTTCATCTTTGATTGGGATTCTATCATACCGTATATACAGAACAAAGTCAATCGGGGCAGAAATTGTTCACATTTGATTCATAATTAAACTTTGGTACACAGAAAAGTTGCAAAAATGCAATATTCTTGTCCTCGTAACACTTTGCAATCGAACATTTGTTGCATAGTCCTAAATCGGCAGTTTCGGCAAAGCAAAAGTGGTCAAATAATTGACCACTTTCCGTAAAAATATTTTGGTTTTCCCGACAATTCGGACAAATAAATTCCGAAACGCACCTGTACAGAACAGATGTACAGCGGCGCGTTAAGGGGGAGAGGAACGAAATCCGCGCCGCCCGCGTCTTTCCTCTCCCCCTGCTGCGGTTATGGATAACTCCCTTGCGGCAGTTACCCACAGCCGCAGCACCCCCTCACCATTCTCGCGGCGGCGAACGCAGAGAGAAATCTTTTGAAGTCTATAACAGTAGACCCTTTCCGACGTAAGCAGTCTGCAATTTTGAACAATTACTTGTTTAAGTACAAAAGGACTTTTGTTGAAATTGACAAAGTAATAATTGACAAATGCCAAGCAACTTAGTACAATTTAATTAACTAAAAACCCAAACTCTTAGGAGAATGGCAGAAATGGCAAAACAGAGGAAACTCTGCGGCGCAAAGCTATAGGGTCTAAACGATTGCTCTGCAATCGCATGACAGCCAGTTACCTAACCAGTCCCCGCATTTTAAGAAACAGCGCAATACTGTGTGGACTACTATCCATGCGGTACTGCGCCCTTTTTTAACTGTTTGGGCGCAAAAGAAAGGGAGCGATCGAAAAATGAAACGCACACGAATCAGCGTATTGCTTGTAATAGCCTTGCTGTTGCAGCTATACGCACCACTCACGGCAGGCGCAGCGGACTTTACGCCAAACCCACAGACGGAATATGCCAAACGGTTTATTGCCGCCTGTGATGGACAGACATGGTTCATCAATGAGATTGAGCGTCTTCTGAACGCACAGCAACGCACACTGGATACCATCACCGGAGCGGAAGACCTTGTAGAAATCAAGAGCATTGGTCTGAAAGGCCGAAACATCACCGGACATATACCGGCTGCAATCGGGGAACTTAGTGAATTGCGGTATCTGTTCCTCTCGGATAATCATTTGAGCGGAGATATTCCATCTGCGCTCTATACGCTCCCGAAATTGCAGAATGTGGATTTAGGCGGTAATGATTATGCAGGTGCGATTCCTTCCGAATTTGGCACAATGCCCGCATTGAAAACGCTGGTTCTCAAAGACAATCAGTACACCGGTACGATACCGGATACGATTTTGAGCAATACCCAGATTGAGGTGCTGAACCTCATGGGAAATCAGTTGACCGGCGGTTTTCCTGCGGCAGTTGCCGGTATGAGCAGTCTGAAATACTTGAACCTTTCAGAAAACGTTATCGGCGGCACGATTCCCGACCTGTCCGCGCTGACGAATCTTATCTCTCTTTCGGCGTGGCAATGCGGCATGACCGGCACGATTCCCGAAACGCTGTACTCGCTTTCCGGTTTGCAGATTTTAGACCTGTCCGAAAACAAGCTGGAAGGCGAAATCTCTGCCGGTATTGCTAATCTGGCAGGCTTGCAATATCTCGCGCTGGACACGAACCCTCTGCGCGGTGTATTACCGGACGCATTTACACAGACTGCGTTGACCGAGATTCATTTGGAAAACACTTATCTGCGCGGTTTAGTTCCTGCTACGCTCAAAGCACGTCATGACGCAGGCGCAAAGGTCTATCTGAACAATAACTACATGACCGGCGCTGTCTTGAAGGATATGCCGAACAACAGCGGTAACTTTACAGATGGTGCAGCAAGCGAACAGTATCAGCTTACCAGCACTCGTTCCACGGTTACGGTCAGCAAGGACGGCACGGTAAACCTGTATGCGCTGCTGCTGAACAA
This sequence comes from Butyricicoccus sp. AF18-9LB, assembly GCF_027684505.1. Lineage (NCBI taxonomy): Bacteria > Bacillati > Bacillota > Clostridia > Eubacteriales > Butyricicoccaceae > Butyricicoccus > Butyricicoccus sp. AF18-9LB. The sequence goes on along the minus strand of NZ_JAQCWA010000014.1, from coordinate 50,752 downwards.
GTCGCTGACTACCGGCAGCACGGCAAAAGTGCTGCTTAGACCGGACGAGTATGTTGTCACCTTCGATGATACCAAGGTGCAGGTTACTGCGGATAGCAGCGGTATCTATGTGAAGGCATTGACGGATATTCCGCAGAATACGAATTTCAGTATCACAATCCAAATCAAGGACAACACCGGCTCTGAATACTCCAAGGTAAAGCTGACCCTCACTACCGATGTTACCAGCGGTGGCGGCGGCGGTATCGGCGGCGGCGGTATCGGCGGCGGTGGCGGCGGCACACCTGCAACGCCCAAGGCAGAACACAAGCTGTATATCAACGGCTTTACCGATGGTATGTTCCATGCCGAACGCAATATCACCCGCGAACAGACCGCGAAAATGCTGATTGACGCGCTGGAAAAGGAAATTGCCGAACCGGAGCAATCCTCGTATACCGATGTTGCCAACAACCGCTGGTCGTATCGCTGGGTAGAAGCAGCGTCCAAGGAAGGCTACATGGTAGGCTATAACGGCGGCGTGTTCAAACCGGAATTTGCAATCACTCGTGCAGAGATGGCAACAGCCTTGTCGCGTATCGCAGCGAAGGAAGGCTTGATTATGAACGGCAGTACCAAGACCTTCTCTGATGTGGCAGACGGCAAATGGTACAGCAGCTATATTCGTCAAGCGGTGCAGTACGGCTTAATCAGCGGCTATACGGACGGCACCTTCCGACCGGAGCAGTACATCACCCGCGCTGAAACCGTAACGATGATAAACCGTATGCTCGGCAGAAACTATGAAACGGCAACCGAACTGCACAGCATGGCTTGTCCGTTCCCCGATGTCAGCCAGAGCAACTGGGCGTATGGCAACATCATGGAAGCCGCTATCACGCACAAGCACTGATAGAAAGAATTAGAAACGGAAGAACTCCTGAATAGTTGGAGGTAAACTTATGAAGAAAGCATTAGTCCGCAGAGTAGTTTCTCTGTTCCTGTGCTTTTGCATGGTGATTGGATTCGTGCCAATCATTGACGCGCAGGCAGCAGAAATCAAGGGCGGCACATTCGACCCGCATACCGGTTATCTGGAACTGGAATTTGGGTATCAGCTTACGCAGTATGTGAATATCAATGTCTATGTCCGCAGTCCTTCGGACGATGGATTGAAGAAAGAATTTGTCGGCTCGATTGTAGAGAATTACCTTCTCTCCGGTGCAAACGATGTTAAAGCATGGCTTCCCGAAGATTCACCGGACACTATGGTATCGCCCTACACACCGGCAACCAAAACGGACGGCGGTTTGGTAAAACTGTCCGAAGACGGCATTTATCAAGCAGACAAGAACTTTGCCGGTGAAGATATTGAGCCGGTATCCATGATGAAGCACACGCTTATATGGGACGGCTCTCTTGATGGTATCCCGATCATCGGTCCGAATCTGGACGAAGATGTGTTTTATCTGACTGTTGAAATTGAACCGCTCGGCAGACCGGATAAGAATGTCGAGTGTACCGGCAGTGATGATAGCCACACGCACGGTCAGAACTACACTTGGCCGCAGAAGCAGGAGAACGGCAAGAAAAAGTTTGCTGTCAGCACCGAACTGCTGGTAGACTACCGTGATTATGTTGTCGGTGAAGACGGCACGGCGGCGTTCCTCATGCTGGAAGGCAGCTTGTCCGATGAAGTACGCAAGAAGCTGTACGAGCAGTTTGTCAGCGGCAGTCTGGCGTGCAATGAATTGACCGGTTTCCCCGAACTGGAAGGCTTGGTGCTGGACTACCAGAACCTTGACCCTGTAAACATGGTAACAGGTGCATACAACTTCATGTACGAGGACTTGAAGCTGGAAGGCATTATCCCGCTGACCTTCCTTCGTGTTTACAACTCGCGCTACGACAAGGGTGCGCTGGGTACTGGCTTTACGCACAGCTATGACTATTCGCTCATCAATGACCGTGGTATTATCCGTGTGACAATGCCTGGCGGTGAGGAGCAAATCTTCCTTACGCTCCGTGGCGGCGGCTATGATTCTCTGGCAGACAGCGGCTTTGTTCTGGAAGATGCGGCAGGCGGCTACCGCATGACGCACGAGGACGGCGCAGCGTTCATTTTCTCGAATGACGGCAAGCTGCAAACCATCTCTAATCCCGATGGTACGCAGGTAGCACAGCTTACCTACAACGGCGATGAACTGACCGGAATTGACGGCATTGCAGGCAGCTATACGCTGGCATGGTCAAACGGACATATTTCGTCCGTGACCGATAACGCAGGCCGCACCGTATCGTATGAGCATGACAACGATCTTCTGACCGGCGTTACCAATGCGGACGGTGATACGCTGCACTATACCTACGATGGCGACGGCTATCTGAACAGTGCTACCGACTTTGAAGGCGAAGTCTATATTAAGAACGAGTATGACGGCATAGGCCGTGTGGTAAAGCAGACATTTATCAATGCGGACATTCCCACTGTTTCTAACGTTTCCTATGACGATGAAGCGCGTGTTACGACCTGTGTAGATGCTAATGGGCTTGAAACGCGCTACTACTACGATAACCACCGCAACATTCAGAAAATCGGAACAGTTATCGACGGCACGGAATACACCACCGCCAACACCTATGACGGCGATTATCGCGCCAACTCTGCAAGCGACCGTCTGAACGGTGCAACCGCATACGAGTATGACAGCAATGGCAATGTGACGAAAGTTCGCTATGCGGACAATACCGCTATGACGCTGACTTATACGGTAGGCGGCGATATTGCGTCTATCACGGACGCGCTCGGCAATACGGAAACCTATACCTACTCCGGACACAGCTTGACCGAGTTCCGCGATAAGAACGGACATACCACTTCGTACACCTATAATGCACTCGGTCTGCCGATTACGGTTACGGACGCACTCGGCAATCAGACTACCTATGCGTATGACGATAAGGGACGGCAGCTTTCTGTCACTGACGCAGAAGGCGGCGTTACCAGCTTTGAATACGATGCCGTAGGCCGCATCGTTGCAGAGCATACCAAGGTGAGTGATACGGCTACCGCAACGACCAAGCATACCTACTCCAAGGCGGGCAAGCTGCTGAAAACCGTAGACGCGCTGGGCGGTGAAACCTCGTATGAGTACAATGCCAACGGCTTTACCACCTCGACCAAGGACGCGCTCGGCGGCACGGTAACGACCGAATACGGCACGAACGGCGAACCGCTCAAACGCACGGATGCAAATGGCAACGAAACCACCTATGAATATGACAAGGATACCGCACAGCTTGTATCGGTAACAGACGCAGAGGGCAACGAAACCCGCTACACCTACAACGACCGCGGCCTGCTTATCCAGACTACGGACGCAGAAGGTAATGCGACCACCTATGAATATGACGCACTTGACCGTGTAGCAAAGACGATTGACGCGCTGGACGGCGAAACGATCTATGCGTATGACAGCATGGGACGCACGGTTTCGGAAACCGATGCAGAAGGCAACAAGAAAAACTACACCTATGACGCGCTCGGACGAACCAAGACCGAAACCGACGGTGCAGGCAACAAGACAACCTATACCTATGACCCTGTTGGCAATCTGCTTGTCACAACGGACGCAAACGGCAATGAAACCAAGACCGAGTACAACGCCATCAATGCAGCGGTAAAGCAGATTGACGGCGAAGGCAACGAAACCACCTACACTTACGACAAGGCAGGACGGCTGCTGACCGAAACGGACGCACTCGGCGGCGTTACCGCGTACACCTATGACCTTGCGGGCAATCAGCTTAGTGTTATCGACCCCGAAGGCAATGTGACAAAGTATATCTATGACCTGTTGGGACGCGCCGTAGAGCAAATTAACGCAGACGGCAGCAAGACCCGCACTGTGTATGACGCGCTGGGACGCACGACCGAAAGCTATGACGAACTCGGCGGTAAGACTGCTACCACCTATGATGCGAACGGCAACCAACTCACCGTCACTGACCCGAAAGGCAACAAAACTTCGTATCAGTACAACCGCAAAGACCAGATTACTGTTATCACCTATGCGGACGGCGGCGAAACCCACTATACCTACAATGCGCTCGGAAATGTCAGCGAAGTAACCGACCAGAACGGCAATGCAACCAAGTACACCTATGACGCACTCGGCAGAACGCATACCGAAACCAACGCAGTAGGTGTTGTGACCGAATACGGCTACGACAAGGTAGGCAACACGGTTTCTGTCACCAAGGACGGAACAGTAATCGCAAAGAGCGAGTACGACGGTGCATATCGTGTGATAAAAACGATTGACGGACTGGGTAATGCGGGAACAAAGCAGTATGACGGCGTAGGCAATGTGCTGGTTTCCACCGACCGTGAAGGCAATGCAACACAGTACACCTACGACAAAAACTATAACCTGCTCAAGACCACCGACGCAGAAGGCGGCGTGTCCTTGTCTGCTTATGACGCACTGGGTCGTGTCGTTTCTGAAACCGATGAAAATGGCAGCGCAACGACCTACACCTACGATAAGAACGGCAATGTGCTGACCGAAACCGACGCACTTTCTGGTGTTGTTACCAACACTTACGACGCACGCGGCAGAGTAGCAGCAACCACGGACAAGCTGGGTGCAACGACTACCTACACCTATGACGCAGCCGGTAATCTCCGCAAGGAAACCGACGCGAATAATGCGTATGCCGTTTATCAGTATGATGCGAACAACAATCTCATTCAGTATACCAACCGCAACAACGAATGGGTGAAGTATGCGTATGACTGCATGAATCGGCAGGTCAAGGAAACCAACCAGCTTAACCATGCAACCGAGTACGAATACGACCTTGCAGGCAACCAGACGGCGGTAATCGACGGCAACAAGAACAAGACCGTATACACCTATGACGGCTTGAATCGTCTTGTTTCCAAGACCAACGCCGAAGGCGGTATGTTCGAGTACCGGTATGATTCGTTTGGCAACACCGCAGGCACGACGATGTACGGCGGCGGTGACGAGAAGGCCACGACCACTTATACCTATGACGCAGCGGGCAATCTGCTGACCGAAACCTCTCCGCTGGGCAGCGTGACTACCTACACGCATGACAAGGAAGGCAATGTGCTGACGCAGGTTGACGAAAACGGCAAGCAGACCGCGTACACCTACGACAAGTTGTATCGCATGGTTTCCCGCAAGGACGCGGATGGTACTGCGACCTTTGCCTATGACAAGGCGGGCAACATGACCTCGGCCAAGGATGGAAACGGCACGGTAGCGTTTGTGTTCGACGCACTTTCCCGCACTACCAAGGTTACGAATGAGGACAGTACGACCACGGCGTACACCTACGACGCGGCAAGCAACCGTCTGTCCATCACCTATCCCGACGGCAAGGCCGTTACGACCGCGTATGATATTCTCGGCAATGTGAAGTCCCAGACCGACCACGACGGCACAGGCATTACCTACACGCGCGACGCGGAAGGACGCACAATCAAGGAAGGCCACAGCGACGGCAGCACGACCGAGTATGACTATAACGCCGCTGGTCTGCTGACGCTGCAAAAGGAAGTTACCAAGAGCAACAGCACACGCCGTCAGACTGCGTATACCTACGATGACGCGGGCAATATCGTAAGCGAGAACCGCTCCGGTGTAGATATTGGCAAGAAGGACGAGCTGGTGCGCTACTACTACGATAAGGCCAATCAGCTTATCCGCACCAATATCGAGGGCAAGAATACGAAGTATTCCTACGACCTCGCGGGCAATCTGCTTTCCGATGGTACGAACACTTACACCTACGATCTGCAAAACCGTCTGGTTAGCAAGACCGGCAAGGACGGTACGACCACTTATACCTATGACGCGGCGGGCAATCTGATTAAGAAGGCTGCACCGGACGGCACGACCGAATATACCTACACGGCACAGAACAAGCTGAAAACCGGCAAGACCGAGGACGGCCAGAGCAGCACCTATACTTACAATGCGCTCAATGCACGCATTAAGAATGTACAGGTGCGCGACAACAAGAACGCCGGTCATGCAAACTCCGACTTGAAGGACGGTTCGCACGGCACCGATTATCTGGACTTCTTGATGGACGGCCGCTTTTTCTGGCAGCGCACATGGGAAACCGAGGTAGGCACGACATTCCAGAGCAACTTTGAAACCGTAACAAAGAACTATGTTGTGGACTATCTTTCTACGGCTAACCGTGATATACTGGTAACAGAGGACGGCAGCTTCACACAGCGTTATGTGTACGATGAGAACAGCACCCGAATCTCCGCAGAGTACGGCTATGCAGCCGGCACGAAGCGCGGCGAAGGCGGCGAGAACCTGCAAAGCGACTTTGCTGCAAACGATGTGCGCAAGGTGTGGTATCGCACCAGCCACCTTGGCAGCACACTGTTTGCCGTAGATGAAAACGGCAAGGTAATCTCGCACACGATCTATGACCCGTGGGGCAATCCGCTGACCGAAACCTACACGGACACGAATTTCAGCGGTATCGACAACGCCAACAATTTCACCGGCTACACTTGGGACGAAGTGCTTGACCTGTATTTCGCGCAGAATCGTTTCTACGACCCTGCCGACCACCGGTTCACGCAGGAGGATCCCATCAAGGACGGCGAGAATTGGTATGGGTATTGCGGGAATAATCCGATCAATGGATTTGATCCATCTGGAATGACTTTATGGTCTGATGCCAGCGCGCAGATCAAAAGATGGGGAACGGCAGCAAAGAGTTGGACAACTGAGCAATTAAATAAGGCAAAAACATGGATTAAAGAACGGGTACAGTCTGTAATAGCTACCATTAAAAGTTATACAATGCATTTTACAGACTATACTCGTAGGCAAGATGTAATGCGAGGCATGGTTGCATCTGCCCTTATCAATGTGGTTGGTAAACAAGCTGATTTGTTGAATGCCTTAATAAATACCCACCGAATATCCATTTCTCTGCCTACACAACAGGAATTAACTTCATATCTTACCACCAGCAGTAAACTCAATTCGTATTTCTTGAATCAGTCTAATTTTAAAGATTCCTATTACTTAGGAAGAATGATAGGCGATGGTATTGTTGCTGCCGCAGGAATTGGGTTAAGTGCAAAGTCCATTTTTGAGATGTTTGTTGGTGGAGGTATGGCTGGTATTGGTACCGCCACAGCACCCACAGGCGTTGGTGTTGCGATTATGGGTGTTGGCACTGCATTAACAGCCGATGGCGTAATTACTGTAGGCGCGGGAATATCTATTGCTGTCGCCGCAGCCGATAGTTTTGGTGGCGATTCTGACAATTTCAACTATTATCATAAATTGGATTGCAATAAGCTGGTCGCAAAATGGAATGAAATTCTATCCAAATGCACCAAAAGAAATGTAACCAAAGGAAGCCATGTTATATATGAAAGAAATCAATCCAATGGTTTTTCCACAGCTAAAAAAGATTTTGATTCTTTGAACTTGTCAAATATCAAAACAAGTACCAATAGTAAGGGCAAAACAACATATATTGGTACCGGTGCAAATGGAACCACCTATAATCTTCACTGGAGTTCTACAGAAAATCGTTGGTGCTTGCAACAGGGAAAGATCAAAATTAGGTATTAAAAGTCACAGATAGGTGAGCATAGATAAATTTATCTATGCTCATCTATTGAGAATCGGAGGTATAGAATGTTCAAGGAATGGTTGTATTTCAAAAATGAGTACGAAAAACATCATGATGCTATGATGCTTGATGGATATTCATGGAATGAGGATGGACTCTTAATCGAGTTGAGATCATTAAGTGACAAACGATACAAAATCCATTTTCATGTAAATGTTGAGATTGTAAAAATTGAGTACAATTCAGGTAGTGATTTGACTACTCAAGATATAGATGATGATTATATACAGAAATCGGGAGCAATTCCTCCGTGCATTGGATTCTATATAACCAATGAATCGGAGTTAGTTCATCGGGTGAAAGAGATCGATATGTTTCAGTCGAATATATATGATAACAAAGAGTATCTTCATTATATTATGACAACGGAGGATTTTCGTATTGATATTGTGAGTACATTGCCACCTACTATAAATTCGACTGTATAATTCAATAAATTACCACTATTCAAAGGCAAGCTTTACATGGGGAGTAACTTGATGAATAGATATATTCGAACTATGATCCAAATTCTCGTTTGCTGTTTCGGTGTGTTAATTTTGGGTGGTTGTCATGTACAGCTATCTGATTCAACCACAGAATCCAAGAATTTGGCAAATGCTCTGATCCATCCAAACTATGACGGCATTCAAGCGGCTGCAGAAGCTGGCGCAGACATGGATCAAGTCAAAATAGACGGTGTTTCGCAAAACCCAATTTTATATCTTTGGAATCCTTCACCGCGTCCACTGTTCATAGAACAATTGCTGAAAAACGGAAGTGACGCAAATTATGCGGACCGGAACGGCAACACCCTGCTGATGTATGCGTCAGGTTATGAACCGCAGAAATATGGATTTTTGCCGGGAAAGGGAAATTATTCGTCCGCTGATTATGCGGAACTGTTTTTACGATACGATGCAGATGTATCGCAGCAGAATAAAGAAGGTTGGACAGCGTTAGATTACGCCGTCCAACTGGATGACGATATGGCGGCAATGAACCTGTTGCTTTCCTATGGTGCAGAGGTGACACCTGTGGTGCTATCTCATGCACTGGATTTTGAAGGCGCGTATACCCATTATCAGCGGATTCATAAATTAGTTGCTTTGCTGGATTCGTCGCAGACGAGCACAATTCTCACGCCAATCTTTGATGCTGCGATTCGCGGTGACAATGCGACGGTGCAGGAATTGGCGACGAAAACCGATCTTTCTGAGGCAGAGCGATTGCAAACGCTTTGTCACGCCGTTGCCTTCTGCAATGCTGATACTGTCAGATTATTGCTTGCGGATGGTTTTGGAACCATTCAGACCATAGATGCCGCTGACAACACGCTGTTGCAAATCGCAGCGATGCAGAACAATACCGATGTGATGAACTTCCTGCTGAAACAGGGATCATGGGACACCGAAAGCCGTGATGCGGCATTGTGCACCGCAATTCGAAACAACAGCACGGAGGCTTGCCGACTTTTACTGGACAGTGGCACTCCGGTCATTACCGGGACAGTAAGTATCTGGGAAGTGTTTGATAATATTATGGACGGTGCATCCGAAAACGGCAATGTTGAAATTACGCAGATGCTGATCCAGCATGGCTATCCCGTGAACGAAACCACGGCATGGTATGCGATGAAAAACGCAGCAAGGACCGGACAAACAGCAATTATTCAATATTGGGTTTCGCTCGGATACGATCCGGACTACCATTCAGATGACACGAACGGAGATTCCAGTGTCCTGCAGGACGCCTGCTGGGCAGAACAGATAGAAACCGTGCAATATCTACTGGACATCGGCTGCGATGTCAACGCAGCACAGAGATGTTTACCGATGGCTGTTGAAACCGGAAACATTGCACTGGTCAAGTTGCTATTAGAGCACGGTGCTGCTGTGGATGAAAGTACTGTATTTGATGATGGCTCCGCGGAGCGTACTCCAAAAGAAGGCGCAGAATTATATGGATTTGGTGAAATTTTAGAATTGTTGGAGCAATATCAGCAGTGAAAGACACAAAATGATTCAGATAGCCACCGGAGATAATTCTCCGGTGGCTATTCTTTTATTCCAGTTCACTCGTCACCTGCGCGACAATCTTCCTATGCTTTTCGTTCAGCACTGTGCCGTCCAAAAGCCGCTGCACAAAATCCCGACCTTTCATTTTCTCAATCTCCTGCAGCATTTTGATAGACTTTGCGACCTGTGTGTTAATCCAGTTTTCCGTGCGTTCTAAGTCGAACGGCTTCGGCTTCATTGTCAGTTTCAGTTTGCGTTCCTCGCCCTGCATGAACTGTTCCCAGTGCTTGTCCGTAGGGCAGTCATAACGCCGCTTATCGGTTTGCGGCTCGACGAAGCGTACATAGTTGTTGATGATGGAAAACGCTGTTCCTGCCGCGTCCTCGCTGTCCATTAGCGCGTCTGCGGAATTTTCCGCCGCGTTGTTCGTCAGCCGCAGTTCAAAGCGGTTAAGAATGTCTGCGTCCTCAATTGACTTGCCGAATTTAGCCTTTTGCTCCTGTGCTTTTTCATAGATACAGAAGTACACATCGGAATCCTTAGAGCCAAGATAGAGCGTGTGACCCATCTCCATCTTTAAGTCCTCGTCGGTTTCCCACGAATTTTCACGACCGGACGCAAAGTATTCCACATTCCGCAGCCGCGTGACACACTCGCCAGTAACACGCTTGCGGTACAGTGTCGGCACATGGAGCAGTCCTGCATGGTCGTTGATTGCAAGGTCAATACGCTTGAATACGCAGCCCTCGGCGGCACAGTCGCGCATAAACTCATACCACGACCGCTTCTGTCCGCGCAGGTAGCACTCAAACTCACGGCAGCCGCGCCCGCGCAGTTCCAGCAGCACACCCTTTTCTTCATCGGGCGAAGACAGAACAAGAATGTTTCCGTGCGTAAAGCGATAGGAATAGCCGTACACGCCGCCGTCCTCGGAGATTACATATTTCATGTTCAGCCGCAGAATTTTTTCAAGTACATATCGCGCGTCCGTTGTCTTGAATCGGATTCGCATATAGTCGAACATGATAGACAACGGTTCATTTTCGGGATTGAATCGCTCAACCGCTGACATGATTTCAAAACGCTTCTGATAGGGCAATTCGGTCTTGCCGGTTTCCAGAGCGCGAAGCTGCTTTGTTGTCATGCCGAGTTGAAGCGCGAACCATTCCTGCTCAACACCGTAAGCGCGGCGCGTCTTACGAAGCCGTGCGCCCCATTTCATGCGGTTCTGTTCGTGAGTGGAAAGTGCCTGCTGCAAACTTTCGTATACCCAATCTGACGGAATACCGTTGTCGTTTTCAATGTCACGCAGATAGCGAACGCTGATACCGGCACGCTGGGCGAGTTCGTCTTGCGTTAAACCAAGTTCCAGACGCGAGGTTTTAATATATTCGCTGATAGTGCTGTTCATAAGACAGGCTCCTTTCTATGTCAAATACCCCAAACCGGAAGTTTCGGACACTGCCGAATCGCTGATTGCGAGGTTTCCGGCATGGGGTCTTAGGTTTTTGTAGTTTCTTGTTGTAGTTCCACCCCCCTGTTAGATACAGGGGGTTCAAGGCAAGGGACGCGGCTGCACCGCGTCCCAACAGCACCGCGACTGGCTTCGCTTGCGGCTTACGCGCTGCACGCCGCAGCTTGCCGGTCGGGTGCTGTGACAGGCTGAATAGCCTAACTTCGGAGTAAACAAAAACCGCCCTCTGAATGTAACTTCAAAGGACGGCTTTCCGTCTTGATTTATTCATTTGTGATTAGCTTTGTTGTTGCTGACTGAACCATCTTCCGCAGGGTGTTTGCACCAGAAAATGTACCAAAGTATTTAACACCAGTTAACACCAGATGAACATTATCAGACGATAATGGAACCATTAACATTTGGGGCATTTTGCAGTGCATCGTTTTTAGAATGGTTAAAAATTTCTTATTGTGCGGTCTTTGAGTGGTAATTTGGTTCTTAATCAAAAAAATAGTATGCGTGGAGAAAATAGGCTCTGTTTTTTTCGTATTAGAACTACAGTTTCGCCGACAAGCAGGAACGGACCGTGGGCCGTTCCAAAGTCGTCCGAAAGTTCCTATACAGAAACTTTCTCCCTCCAGAAGTTCAAAAAGGGTGATACATGCTCCCCCTTTTTGAGCATTTGCAGAGCAAATGCTATTTCATGCGCGCTGCCGCGCGAAATGCTGAAAAATGCTGACTATACGACTTTTTCGACAGACTGAAAGAGACGCGAAAGCGTCTCTTTTTTAGGAATGGAAAATGAAATTTGGTTATCGTTCTATCATCACGTTCATTCTCCATTCTTCATTTTCAATTATTCCCTGATTTTCTGCTCGGTTTACTTATCCGAACAATTGTGCTATACTATATACTAACAAAGTATTCCCTCCGTGCATAGGCTGATAGCAGGAGGGAACGCTCATGTCTGTTTTTCTGCAATCGGTTCTGGCGGTATTTGCCGCGGTGGGATTTTACACCGTGCTGCACACGGTGTACGAGATCGTCTCCGCGCGGCTGCTGCGGCTGCACGGCTCGGCGGAGCTGACGCTGTACGGCGACGGCTGCGATGCCGTCAGTGAACATCTGATCCGCGCGGCACTGCGCGTGCGGCGGCAGTATTTTTCCGGTCTGCTGATCACATTTGTCGAAATCGGCAGCGGACAGGGACAGAACATCGCCAAATACATGGCGGCACGGCAGGACATAACCTATCTGGAATGACAAGTTGGGACGGTGGGACGTTGGACGAAAGAGAATATTTGATCGTGCGCGGCACGGTGCAGCAGATCGTTTACTACAACGATGAAAACGGCTACGCCGTGCTGCGCCTTGCTGCGGAAAACGGAGCCGAGGTCACGGCGACCGGCACGCTTCCCAACATTGGACTGGGTGAGGAGGTCATTCTGACCGGCTGTTGGGTGACGCACCCGACCTACGGCGAACAGTTTGCGACCGAGGCGTTTGAGCGCCGGCTGCCGACTTCGGTGCGCGGCATCGCAGAGTACCTCGGTTCGGGTCTGATTCGCGGCATCGGTCCGCGGCTGGCGGCAAAAATTGCGGAAAAGTTCGGTGAAGACACGTTTGACATTCTTATGCACGAGCCGGAGCGTCTGTCGGAGCTGCGAGGCATTACCGACCGCAAGGCGAAGGAGATCGGCCGTCAGTTCACTGAACAGAGCGAAATGCGCCTGCTGATGGACTTCCTGAGCGAACACGGCCTGCCGGTCGCGCTCACGCCGCTGCTGTATAAGCGCCTGCACGAAAGCGCCATCGACGCGCTGTGCGAGAACCCGTATCTGCTGTGTGACCCATACTATGATGTGGATTTCAAGCTGGCGGACGGTCTGGCGATGGAGTTGGGGCTGTCGCTGCTGAGCGATGAGCGCGTGGACGCGGGCATTCTGTATACGCTGACCTTCAACCTGAACAACGGCCACACGTTCATCCCGGTGGAGAAGCTGCTGTACGCGGTGTGCATGCTGCTGAGCGACGATGACGTGGTCGTGGACGAGGACCGGGCGCTGCACGGCATTTCCCGTCTGGAGGAGAAGGGGCGGCTGGTGCGCGAGCACATCGCGGACCGCGACGCGGTCTATCTGCGCGATATGCACGACGCGGAGGCCTACCTTGCCGAAATGCTCGGCTACATGGCAGAGCGTAATTATGAGTACGATTTTGACGTGGATGAGCTGCTTTCCGCGCTTTTGGAGAGCAGTGAGTTCACTTTTTCCGAGAAACAGCAGCTTGCGATTTCAACGGCTGCACGCAATGGTCTTGTTATCCTGACCGGCGGACCGGGTACCGGCAAAACGACCACGGTGCGCGGCATCCTGCAGGTGTTTGAGGCACTGGGACTGGACACGCTGCTCGCCGCGCCGACCGGCCGCGCGGCAAAACGTCTTTCCGACCTGACCGGCATGGAGGCGAAAACCATTCACCGGCTGCTCGAGGCAGGCTTTGCGGGCGGCGGACGCACGGTGTTTGCCCGCAGTGTGACCAATCCGCTCGAGTGCGACGCGGTCATTCTGGACGAGGTGTCCATGGTGGACATCACGCTCATGCAGGCGCTCATCAATGCGCTGCCGCACGGTGCACGGCTCGTGCTCGTCGGCGATGCCGATCAGCTGCCGCCGGTCGGTCCGGGCAACTTCCTGCGCGACCTGATCACCTCACATCGGGTGCCGACCATTCAGCTGACCGAGATCTTCCGGCAGGCGCAGCAGTCGGATATTGTCATGAACGCGCACGCGGTCAACGCGGGTGAAATGCCCAGGCCATCCGGTGCGGACGGCGACTTTTTCATCATGAAACGGGCGGATCCGGCGTCTGTTATCGAAACGGTGGCACAGCTTTGCGCCCAGAGACTGCCCAAGCACTACGGCTTCACTCCTGCACAGATACAGGTGCTTTCGCCTGCCAAGCGGCACGGCAGCGGAACCATTCCGCTCAACCGCCGTCTGCAGGAGGCGCTCAATCCACCGAGTGAAAGCAAACTGGAAAAGCGCTTCGGAGACACCATTTTCCGCGAGGGCGACCGCGTGATGCAGGTGCGAAACAACTACGACATCGTGTGGGAAAAGCAGGGGGACGACGAGCAGGGAACCGGCGTGTTCAACGGCGACGTCGGCGAGATCATCCGCATTTTTCCGCAGCAGGAGTGCATGGTGATTCGCTTTGACGACCGCATTGCGACCTACACCTTCGATATGCTGAACGAGCTGGAGCTGGCGTATGCCGTCACCGTACATAAATCGCAGGGCAGCGAGTTTGACGCGGTGGTGCTCGCTCTGTCGGACGGTCTGCCGCGCAAGCTGCTCACGCGCAACATTCTCTACACCGCGATCACACGCGCGAAGCGCCTGCTTGTTATCGTCGGCAGTCAGGATGTGGTAGCGTATATGGTAAATAACAACCAGAAGGGCAGACGGTACAGCGCGCTGAAAGCCCGTCTTAGATTGAACGCAACTCCGGAAAAAATTTTTCACCGAATGAACGATAAAATGGATGATTCACAAATTTAGTGCGTAAAAGCGACTGATAAAAATAACGAGTTTTAGAGGCTACATTTTCTTATAATAAGAGAAAATGCAGCCTCTTATTTATTTGAAAATAATTGATGCAGTAAGGGCGGGGAGCAAATTTTCGATGAGAAGAAATGTATAGAGAAAATATAATGTGTCAGATTGCGGCTGTTACTTTGCTAGCAGGATTTCTCTCGGAGACAATATCTTTAAAAATATATAGAGTAATTACCATAATATGCTATAAATCTCCTTCGGAATCATTGCTTTGAATGCTTGTTTTGTGTATAATGACTAATAAGAGGTTTATAAGATTTCCTGTCGAATAGAGATCTGTTTGCAGATGCAAAAAAATTTATGGATATAGAACGAGATATGACCAATACAGTAATACTTGGAGTCGTTTAGTACGTTTTTTCGGACAGTAAATTTTATAGAATAACATCATGGGAGGTTAAGAGTATGGCAGAAAAGAATACATCAAATATTGGATTTGAAAAACAGATATGGGATGCTGCCTGCGTATTACGCGGCAATATCGATGCTTCTGAATATAAATCGGTCGTATTAGGCCTGATTTTTCTGAAATATATATCCGACCGTTTCGAGGCAAAGTATAGAGAATTGGTCGATGAGGGCGAAGGCTTCGAAGAAGACAAGGATGAATACACGGCAGAGAACATTTTCTTCGTCCCTGAGAATGCAAGATGGAGCACGATTGCTGCTTCCGCCCACACTCCGGAAATAGGCACGGTAATTGATGATGCCATGCGCAGCATTGAAAAGGAGAACAAGCGTCTCAAAGATATTCTTCCCAAGAACTTTGCCCGTCCGGAGCTGGACAAGCGGCGTCTTGGCGAAGTGGTTGATCTCTTCACCAACATTCAGATGATTGAGCATGGAAGCAGCAAGGATATTCTTGGCCGTACATACGAATACTGTCTCTCCAAGTTTGCTGAGCAAGAAGGTAAACTTGCTGGTGAGTTCTACACCCCCTCTTGCGTAGTGCGTACCCTTGTTGAAGTGCTGCAGCCGTTTAATGGACGTGTTTATGACCCGTGCTGTGGCTCTGGCGGTATGTTCGTTCAGTCCGCAAAGTTTATCGAAAATCACGGCGGAAATATCAATAAGATTTCCGTCTTTGGTCAGGACTCCAACCCGACCACATGGAAGATGGCGCAGATGAATCTGGCTATTCGTGGTATTGAAGCTGATCTCGGCAAGTTTAATGCGGACACATTCTTCAATGATTGCCACCCGCAGCTCAAGGCGGATTATATTATGGCGAACCCCCCGTTTAACCTTTCTGGATGGGGTGCAGATAAACTAACTGATGATGTTCGCTGGCAGTATGGTACGCCTCCCGCAGGCAATGCCAACTTTGCATGGTTGCAGCACATGATTTGGCACCTTGCTCCAAATGGTCGTATTGGTATGGTGCTTGCAAATGGTTCGCTGTCCTCGCAGTCTGGCGGCGAGGGCGAAATCCGCAAGAACATTATCAATGCTGACCTTGTAGACTGCATCGTTGCAATGCCGACGCAGCTCTTCTACACGACACAGATTCCTGTATCGCTTTGGTTTCTTGCAAAGAACAAGAAACAGAAAGGCAAGACGCTATTCATCGATGCACGAAAGCTCGGCACTATGGTCACGCGAAAACTGCGTGAACTGACGGATAAAGACATCAAGAAAATTGCTGACACCTACAATACCTTCGTTGATGGAACGCTTGAGGATAAGAAGGGATTCTCTGCGGTTGTCACTACGCAGGATATTGCTAAGCAGGACTATATCCTCACACCGGGACGCTATGTTGGCATTGAGGAACAGGAAGATGACGGTGAGCCGTTTGAAGAGAAAATGGGGCGTCTGACTTCTGAACTGTCTGAGCTTTTTGTGAAGTCTCACGATCTTGAAAATGAGATCAGAGAAAGACTGGGGGCGATTGGATATGGCATCTGATTGGAAGGAGTGTACTCTGGCAGAACTCGGAGAAATTGTTGGTGGAGCAACGCCTTCAACAAAAGATGAACAAAACTATGGCGGTGATATAGCGTGGATTACTCCGAAGGATCTATCCACATTAAAGGGGCGATTCATTTCGCATGGTGAGCGAAATATCACAGAGAAAGGACTACACAGTTGCTCTACGCAGATAATGCCAAAGAATACGGTATTGTTCTCTTCCCGCGCACCAATCGGCTATGTTGCTATTGCTTCAAATCCTGTTTGCACAAATCAGGGATTCAAAAGCATTATTGCAAATGAAGATAATGATCCGATGTTTTTGTATTATCTGCTTAAATTCAACAAGAGTGCTATCGAAGCAATGGGAAGTGGGACAACATTCAAGGAAGTATCTGGAAACACTATGCGAGGGATCCGTGTTCATGTTCCGGTTAGTAAAGCTGAACAGCAACGGATAGCCTCTGTTTTAGCTGCTTTGGATAGCAAAATTGAAAGTAATATAAAGGTAAACGATAATTTAGCGGCTTAAAGTTGGACAGCACAGACATCAATCTCGCCGGACATCAACTTGGGCAGCAGAGAGTCACGGATTGCTTCCAATCGGCAGTTTTCTTCGTAGTTGGCGCGGATTAACTCATCTATCGGATGAGCGACAACCTCAAACTGATCGATTTCAGTTACAGGAGGAATATCAATCGGTATGGCATTGAGTGCATCCCTATTGATGGAGCCGAAGACTGTACCCTCGCCATTAAAAACATCAAGCTGAGACCTGAGTGCAAACATAGTATAGAGAACAAACGAACTGTGACCAGTTTTACTATGAATAGCACCTAAGCCGCGCCCAATGCAGCATCTCTCGTACGCTATATTGAGATCACCCACGGGAGCGCGGACGCTGAGAAGGACATCGCCAGCCTCAGCCTTGCGTTTAGGTTCGGTGGTAAAAAGCCGCCGTTTGGGAAAACGAAATCCAAATTCGGCTCGTCCCTGATAGAAAACCTCGCCAACACCGTCTTCGTTGTAGCTGCTGCCACTCGGAGACTGCCCCATTGTGATGACTGCAATGTCACTGAGAGTTCCAGAGGTAACATTGCTGTCGGAGCTGTTGAGGAACATTTCAGCATACAATGACATCGCTTGCTGCTGTAAATTATCGTTTATAGCCGAAAAATGCAAAAAACAAGATGGGGGTTGAATATGAGTAAGTATGTTGCCTTTCTTGATATATTGGGATTTAAGGAAAAGTTGAAAAAACTCAAACAATAAGATGCAAAATCATTTATTGGACGGTTTTCTACAACTGCCTTTGAACAGTGGGAAAACATGAGTCCTACATTGGTAGAAGGATATATTGTAAGTGATTCCTTTATACTTTATACGTGTGATACAAGTACACAAGCTGTCTCCCAACTACTTACATTAGTCGAGAAGATATGCCAACGAGAATTCATAGACAACGGTATTTTGATTCGAGGCGCTATTGCAAAGGGTGAATTTGATAGGGTCGAAGCGAGAGAAATTCCCTCCTTGCAAAAAGGTTTGATTGTTGGTCAGGCTTATGTAGATGCGTATTTAATGGAGGGAAGTATCAAAACTGCTGGGATAGCCTTAACCGACGAGGTGTTTCAGGATATTGAAGCATATGTCTACCCAATTGACTGTTTTCGAGAAAACATAAACGGTAAAGACATTTGCGTCATGCGATATTTTAATTTTGATTTTCTAAATGAGCCAGAAAACATAATCAACTTTACAAATATGGCAATAGATGCAGGATGGATCCCACATTATTATAATACGTTATACTGGGCGCTGTTGAATGAGAAGCCAACTAAGGCGATAAGCCTCTTTAATGGCATAGTGAACTGTGTAAATAATGGGAATCCGGGAGAGAATTGGCGTTCTCTTGATATGTTCATTAAAGGTGCCTTCCATGACGAAGTTAACACACACTTTCAAACGCGTTTCTTGGCATTTCTTAGAAGCTATATTGCTGTTGAAGGTAACGACCAGAGATTTTTGAGCAGCAGAACAGGAAATGAGGAACGAGTGTTGCGGTACATAGACTCCTGCGGCAATGTAACGCTAAAGCAGATTTCATTGGACGTAAAATTATCACAAGCCACAACCTCACGTATTGTTAAAAATCTTGTTAAGGATGGACGAGTGAGGATTACGAATAATGGGCGAGTACAAGTGTACTCATTAGCTGTCATCCACACAAATACCAGATAAATAGGTTTCTCTCACCAGTGGCGAGAGTTTTACAAAAGGGACTGCCACTGAATGTCGTTCTCTTACCTCGAAAGGAGACGCGACAATGACAGAACAACTCATCACGGAGATACAGCAAAAAATGCTGCCATATCTCAACAACGAACAGCTCATGCACCTTCGGGATGCAATGACTGAGACATTAGTTGGGGCAACGATCACCTATGATAGTGGCTCAATTCCAGCAGAAGAAACAGATGCAGTCGAGGCATTTATCACGGCAAAACAGATCGAAGGTTGCTCAGAGAAAACCCTGAGCTACTACCGGAAGACGATTGAGGCTCTGACTGCCGGAGTCAGAAAGGCTGTGCAGCAGATCACCACAGATGACTTGCGCCGCTATCTGACCAACTATCAGGTTCAGCGAAGGTCGAGTAAAGTGACCATAGACAACATTCGTCGGATTCTGTCCAGCTTCTTCTCGTGGCTTGAAGATGAGGATTTCATTGTGAAAAGCCCGGTGCGCCGGATCCATAAAGTCAAAACAGCAAAGGTGGTCAAGGACACCTACACCGATGAAGCGTTGGAGTTGATGCGCGATAACTGCAAAACGGCACGAGACTTGGCAATGATTGATCTTTTGGCTTCGTCCGGAATGCGTGTTGGAGAACTGGTCACGCTAAACCGCGAGGACATCAACTTCAACGAGCGCGAATGTGTGGTTATCGGCAAGGGCAATAAGGAACGATTGGTCTACTTTGACGCAAGGACGAAGATTCACCTTCAAAACTATCTTGAGGGGCGAACGGATGAAAACCCAGCTTTGTTTGTTTCCCTGAAAGCTCCCTTTGACCGCTTGATGATCGGCGGAGTGGAGACACGCCTTCGGGAACTGGGAAAGCGCCTGAACATTCCGAAGGTTCACCCTCACAAGTTCAGACGCACACTGGCTACTACTGCCATAGACAAAGGAATGCCCATAGAGCAAGTCCAGCAGCTCTTAGGGCATCAGAAAATCGACACCACCATGCATTATGCAATGGTGAAACAGCAGAATGTGAAGCTGGCACATAGAAAATACATCGGATAGGATGGGTAAAAATGGAATACAAGCCTTTGGGGAGCATGGTCAATCGGAAAATTGGATATGGGATTGTGCAACCAGGTCAAAGTGTCCCAGATGGGGTTCCTGTAATTAAAGTCAACAATTTGATCTCAGGAT
The DNA here is from genome assembly GCF_027684505.1 of Butyricicoccus sp. AF18-9LB. Lineage (NCBI taxonomy): Bacteria > Bacillati > Bacillota > Clostridia > Eubacteriales > Butyricicoccaceae > Butyricicoccus > Butyricicoccus sp. AF18-9LB. The sequence goes on along the minus strand of NZ_JAQCWA010000014.1, from coordinate 30,637 downwards.
TGAAATCTCCTTCAGAATTAGATACGACCGCCCGTGAGAATGAAGCTAAATACTCTCGCACTCGCTTGCATGGTGGAGAATGATTGTAAGCGTTGTTGGAACTATTGGAAAGACAGCAATTGTGCCAAAATCATTTGCAGGATGTAATTTGGTAAGGGCAACAGCACTTATAGACATTGAGGATGAGCTTATGTCAAAGTGGGTGAAGTATTATTTTGATTCTCCATGCGGACAATCATACATCGAACAGAACCTCAATACGACAGTACAACCTACCTTAAATATAAAGTCTCTTGTGGAGATGCCGATTCCTATTCGCGACACAACAGAAATGGGAAAAAACGTTTTACTACTGTCCGCTCTCGACGAAAAGATTGAGGTGAACAGGCAGATAAACGATAATTTACTCGCTCAAGCAAAGGTAATCAAAAAGCAGTGGGTTGCAACAAATGAAGACGGGTACGAGATGCTGCCTCTTGCCGATGTTGCTGCAATCAACCCTGATACATATTCTCCGAAAGAAGCATGGGAGTATGTAAATTACCTTGATACAAGCAGCATTACTGATGGATTTATAGCAGACGTCCAGCACATTGTTCCTTCAAGCGAGAAATTACCAAGCCGAGCAAGGCGAAAAGTCGCAGCAGGCGATGTCTTATTCTCAACGGTGCGTCCTAATCAAAAGCACTTTGGTATTATCAGCGATCCATTGCCCAATATGCTTGCGTCCACCGGGTTTGCGGACATAAGAAGCAAATCCCCCTTGGTGTGCAATGAGCTTATATATTTGTGCCTGACAGAAGGAGATTTCATTGAGAAAATGCAGCAGTTGGCAGAACAAAGCACTTCAACATTTCCCTCAATAAAACCATCTGACTTAGGTGCTTGTCAAATACCTTGTCCCAAAGGTGAAAGCTCCGATGTCTTCACCGACACCCTAAAATCCTTGTTTTCTCTCATTGCTGCAAACTTCCTTGAGAACAACTCTTTGGGTGCTATGCGGGATGCACTACTTCCCAAACTCATGTCCGGTGAGATTGATGTCTCTGCCGTCCAGCTCTAAGCCGCTAAATTATCGTTTATAATAGAATATAAAGGAGCTTTCTATGGATGATATTCTAACATGGCTGAAGAAACATAAAGTAATTACTTTTATTATTGCATTTCTGGTGTTTTGTGGTCCGTTAATTATCGTGCATGCACTCTTCAAATATCATCCTGTCAATACCTTTTGGACTGCTGAATGGACAGCTGGCGATGTTATCGGCTATATTGCTGGATTTGAAGCGCTGGTTGGAACAGTTATGCTGGGAATAGTATCTATTTCATTGGCTAAGCAAGCTAATACAACAAATGACAAAATTCTGAATATAACTCGAGAAACTGAAAAATTGGCTGTCATTCCATACTTTTCGTTCAATAAATATATTGCACGATATAGTGGCTCTTTGGTGGGAACGATGCGCGAACAAGGCAAGAAGATGGGAAAACTGACGCTGGAGCCATGGCAACGGGAGGACATATTACTTGACAGACTGGTTTATACGGTTAGAAAAAACAAGATTACCTTATCAAATCAATTAACAGAGGAGCAATCTAGAGTACTATCTCAACCATATTCGGTGAATGCGGGAGAGGCAGGGATGATGCTTAAGCCGGTGATGCAGCCATACATTAAAATACTTGTACAGAATTGCGGAAATGGTGCGGCAATCAATGTAAAATGTCGTTTGGCCAAGTGTGGACATGAGCATGATGAGAAGATGGATTTGAGTTCACTGCTGTTTTGTGTGCCGACAACGCACAAATTTGATTTAGAGGTTTTTATAGAGTGTCCGCCAGAATGTGCAGGTAAATACACGATTCAACTACAGTACCAAGACATATATGCAACCAAATATGAGCAAAATATTCTGTTAGAAATCATGGCTGAGAGATATACAATCGATTTAAATGCAGAGCAAGTATGTTGCCTAGCGTATGAAGGGGTGTAATCATGCAAGGAGTATATACAGAAGCAGATTATGAAAATTCGATTATTGAGTTGTTTAATCAAAATTTGGGCTATACCTATGTCTATGGCCCGGATGTAGAACGTGATTATCATTCTCCGCTTTATGAAGATTTGTTGTTACCCTGCCTTCAGCGTGTAAATAAAGACTTATCTATGAACGCTTTGAATGAAGCAATATATAAACTGAAAAATTTTGAAACGGGTACCCTGCTGCAGAAAAATATGGTGTTCATGGATTATCTGCAAAATGGTGTTCCTGTAAAATATATGGACAATGGCGAGGAACGCGCTGGCCTCGTTTATCTTATTGACTTCAAAAATACTGCCAATAATGAGTTTACGGTGGTTAATCAATGGACTTTTATTGAGAATTCTGAAAAACGACCGGATATTATTCTCTTTGTGAATGGATTGCCGCTGGTTGTTGTTGAGCTGAAATCCCCGTCCCGCGAGGAAACGGATGCATCGGCGGCTTATCGTCAGTTGCGTAACTACATGTATGAAATTCCGTCGATGTTTGTCTATAATGCGATTTGCGTAATGAGTGATATGACAACTTCTCGCGCGGGTACGATTACATCTGGCGAGGATCGCTTTATGGCATGGAAGACGGTTGACGGCAGTTATGAGAATACACAATATGCAACGTTTGATACTTTCTTTGAGGGAATGTTCGAGAAAACACGTTTCTTGGATATTCTGAAGAACTTCATTTGCTTTAATGTGGATGGGCAAAATACGTTTAAAGTGCTTGCAGGATACCATCAATATTTTGCTGTCAAAAAAGCACTGGAGTCTACCAAACATGCGACGGTAACGGATGGTAAGGGTGGCGTGTTCTGGCATACCCAGGGCAGTGGTAAATCCTTATCTATGGTTTTCTATGCGCATGGCTTGCAAAAAGTGTTAGAAAGTCCTACGATTGTAGTTATCACAGACCGAAATGATCTGGATAACCAGCTTTATGGTCAATTCTCTCGCTGTAAAGATTTTCTGCGCCAGACTCCACAGCAGGCAGAAAGCCGCAAACATCTGAAAGAACTTCTGGAAAATCGCCAGGCAAATGGTATTATCTTTACGACCATGCAGAAGTTCGAAGAAAGCAGCGAGCCGTTGTCGGAACGTAGAAACATTATTGTAATGGCAGACGAAGCGCATCGTGGACAGTATGGACTTAATGAAAAAGTTGTTGTGACGCAAAAGGATAATGGTGAAGTTGAAGCGAAGACCGTTATCGGTACTGCACGTGTCATTCGAGATAGCCTGCCTAACGCTACATATATTGGATTTACGGGTACCCCTATTTCTACGAAAGATCGCAGTACACGAGAAGTTTTCGGTGATTATATCGACATCTATGATATGACACAAGCAGTCGAAGATGGCGCAACACGACCGGTCTATTATGAAAGCCGTGTTATACATCTCAAACTTGACGAAGCAACGCTGCATCTAATTGACCGTGAATACGATATTATGGCAGAAAATACAGATCCATACGTTATCGAAAAGAGCAAAAAAGAGCTCGGTCAGATGGAGGCGATTTTAGGCGCTGATCAGACTATTAACTCGCTGGTTGACGATATCCTTGATCATTACGAGAATTACCGGCAGAACATTCTGACGGGCAAGGCGATGATTGCAGCGTATTCACGTCCGATTGCGATGAAGATTTATAAGCGGATTCTGGAACTTCGTCCGACATGGACAGAAAAAATCGGCGTAGTCATGACACAGGGTAATAACGATCCTGAGGAATGGCGGGAAATTATCGGAAATAAAGCACATAAAGATGATATGGCGCGGAAGTTTAAGGATAATAACTCACCGCTGAAGATTGCCATTGTCGTAGATATGTGGCTGACAGGATTTGATGTACCATCGCTGGCAACAATGTATGTGTACAAGCCGATGTCTGGTCATAATTTAATGCAGGCGATTGCGCGTGTAAACCGTGTTTTCAAGGATAAAGAGGGCGGTCTGATTGTCGATTACGTTGGCATTGCTTCAGCTTTGAAGCAGGCCATGAATGACTATACTGCTCGTGATCGCAAAAATTACGGTAACACGGATGTCAGTAAGGCAGCATATCCGAAATTCCTTGAAAAACTGGAAGTTTGTCGAGACTTTTTCCATGGATTTGATTATTCTAAATTTATGAATGGTTCAGACTTGGAAAGGGCAAAAACAATCAGCGGCGGTGTGAATTTTATCCTCGGGAAAAGTGTAGCCGAACATGACTTGCCGGATAAGGAAAAGACACAGAATATCTTTATCAAGGAAGCACTGTTACTTCGACAGGCTCTTTCGCTATGCAGCAGTTTAGTCAATGAACAGATTCGCATTGAAGCGGCGTTCTTTGATGCTGTAAGAACGATGGTTGTTCGATTGCTCACAGGCGGAACTGGGAAGAAATTCACACTTCCAGAGGTAAACGAGCGAATCAACGAATTGCTCAAGAACAGCATCAAGAGTGAAGGCGTGATCAACCTGTTTTCGGATGTTCAGACAGAATTTTCGATTTTCGATCCCAAGTTTCTTGAAGAAATCGCGCGGATGAAAGAAAAGAATCTTGCTGTCGAACTGCTGAAAAAGCTGATTGCGGAGCAGGTATCAGTTTACCGAAAGACAAACGTTGTGAAGTCTGAAAAGTTCTCGGAAATCATTCAGAGTGCAATGAACCGGTATTTGAACGGTATGCTGACAAACGAAGAAGTCATTGAAGAGCTGCTGAAATTGGCAAAGGACATTGCAGCAGAGGCGGCAGCTGGTAAAAAGCTAGGGCTGACAGCAGAGGAATTGGCATTTTATGATGCTCTGACAAAACCCCAAGCAATTAAGGATCTTTATAAAAATGAAGATTTGATTGCGCTTACCAAGGAGCTGACAGACCTTCTTCGTAAAAACCGTACCATCGATTGGCAGAAAAAAGAGGGCGCACGGGCGAATATGCGCCGTTTAGTAAAGCGACTTTTGAGACATCACCATTATCCGCCGGAAGGCATGGAAGATGCAATCCAGACTGTAATGAGTCAGTGTGAAATGTGGACGGATAATGTGATGGGATCGGAGAATTAAAATGAACGCAGTAGCACAAGTATTTGTAGATGCCTATGAAAAGGATAGGGATATTACGCCGAAAGAGCTGATTGATGCTGGGTGGACATATAAATATTTGACGGTATATATGCATTGCTGTGAAGTAATTCGAGCAATTGGTATCACTTGGGGACGACTGTGGTTAAAAGGAGAAAGCGAACAAAAAGCAACTGTGCGAGAGTATTGTTATGGTGAATTAGAAAAGATTGCTGAACAATTAACTATATTGATCGGCGAGGAAATTCATATTGATCTTGCAGTAGCTTCATTTTTTAATTATTCTTATGCTGGATCGTCAGGTGGTTTGTTTCAGGTTCGCTGCCGTAATAATTACGATAGCAATTCAAGCGAGTGGTTTAGTTGCCTTTTGAAAAATGAGGAATATGCTTTCTCCACTATTAGCTTTTTCATTGGAAAATATATTGTCAAAGGTGTTATGGTGGAACTTTCGTCACGAGAGGATATATCTCAATTAAGTATAGCAGAAGCAAATCATAAAAGGGATGTCTTAAAATCTAAGCTATACACACTTGAGATGAACGAACCTGATTTTTACGAAGATGAGACGCTGAAAGACTTTTTATCTGTTCATAAATACGGAAAACAGATAGGAATATTTATTCAAGATCAAGAGGATTTTGAAGGAGAGATTGAAGAATTAGATGATTATTTGAGCGATCCACAAAAGTATATACAACATAAAAAAGAGGTAGCGCTATACAGGCGTTGTTTGGTTTTGAGAATAAAATTTAATTTGTCTAGAAAAGACGGGGTTCCATCCAGCGCATGTTTGTCTGTCATTTTGGGCAGTAAAAATGAAAATCATGAAATATTTCTTATAAGTGATGCGCGTGAAAAATCGGATACAAACTTTTGGATTCACCGAGGTTTTTCGCAGACTATTCTTGCAACCTTGATGCAAGGTTTACGGGATTTTGAGTACAAAGGCGAAAAACACCATATTTGCGAAGCAACTATACTAAGCGATGCAGCTATCGACATTCTTGGTGATGATACATTCCGTAATCCGAATAAAATTACAACAGTTTATGTGTATTCGCATAAGCATATCAGTAATATTGAGCAGAATTACACACCGGTTACAGCCTATGTGCTATGCGCAAACAGAAATATGCCGGTTCCGTTCAATGTCTATTATGATAAACAAGGGGATCGGTATTTTATCAATGAAACTAGCTATCTGGAGTATGCAAAGCAATATGGATTCCCTTTGATGAAACTGAAAACATATGCACCGAATAGTACATCGTTTTCTATGGCTGATCTTTCGGATATGTCTACCTTGCGACTGTATGGCTATACCGTCAGCAAGAATGAGGGACTGACTGATGGACAACGGCAGGAATTGCTGAAGAATTTGATGGATTCTCGGTTGATGAGCAAAACGGATATACTGAATCATATCGAATGGCTTGTTAATACCCATGAGGGAAATTATAAATACGCTGATGCGTGCGATAAATGGATGTCGGATATTCGATTTGTAAATCAATATAGGCTAGATACGCAGAGGTCCGTATGGGCTAAATTCATTTCTAATGGCTGAAAATGAAAGATTGTTGGTTCGATGCCTACAATGATTGTTATTCTGACATAAGAGTATAGAAAATAAGGAAACGTATGACGATTGTGCTTGGAATAGTTGCAATCGCGCTGGGTGTGTATATGAGATTTGCGGTTTATAAGCACAAATTAGTCTATAAAGACACGGAACTGATACAGCGGAGTATGATTGTTCTCAAGGAAGACGATGAGGTTCTCGCCTGGACGGATTTTCATAAGTATGTGCGTGGCGGCGGCAGCCGAAGTGTTTCCAGCGATAATGCACCAGCGGCGAATAACATCGTCAAGCTGCTGAACTATGTGTTTTTCGACCAATACCATATCGATAAGCTGACTGACATAAAGAAAGAGATGGTAAGGGATTTCTTGAATGATTACGGCTTATGTCGGCTTCAGGGAGATACCCAGACTGCACATCGTGCCAGGTCAACGGTAGAGCGCTGTATTACCAATGTGATGGATTTTCTGGAGGAAATGCTGCGGCAGAATACAAGCTGCAAAATGAAAATCAGTGATCTGTACACGCAGGAGAAGAAGTACAGCAAACAGAAAAAAAGATATATCACGATTAGAAAACCAATCTTTGAGGTGCTGTACGGTAACGAGGTGCGTCCAATGTTGCGTGACCTGCCGGAAAAGGTTTTTCAGATTATTTTCAATCGGATTATGACCATCTATCCGAACTTGTTGATGCTTGCAGCACTGGGCGCTTTTGCCGGTCTGCGTCCGTCTGAGGCCTGTAATGTCCGCCGAACAGATTCACCGCTTGGCGCAGGTATTCGCTTTGAGATGGCAGACGGTAACATTAAGAATATCTTTATTGACTTGAAAAAAGAATTGGTGCTGCGCTCAGATCTGGTCAGTGTGGGTAAGATCAAAAAGGAACGCGAACAGCGCGTGTATCCGGCATTCCTTGAGGTGTTCTATGCCTGCTATCAGAGATATATGAGTTACATACAAGGCCGTAAGTACGAGGCAAAATATGGCGCACTGACGTTAACCAGAGATGGCAAGGCTTTCGCTTATGACAGCTACCGCAAGGCATTCCATGATGTTGTAGAGGCGTGTATTCCGGAAATGCTGGCAAGTGATGATTTTGAGGTAGTGACCTATGGACAGTTGCTGATGGAAAAACAGATTAGTCCGCATATCTTTCGGCACTGGTTCTCAGTGAAACTGACCTTATATGGAGAAGGCGTAGAAGGCTTGATGTACTGGCGCGGAGATAAATCGCCGGAGTCGGCGCTTACTTATATCAACAATAAAAGTGATCTGGAGCGGCAGTATGAGAAAGTCAGCAGCGAGATTTTTAATTATTCGCTTTGGAAATCGGAGAAGCAGCAAATGGCGCTAAAGGAAGGTATGCATGATTGATTTGTCTGACCAAATTGAAAAACTTAAAACAGAATATCATATTATCAATACCGAATTTATGTTTGATGTTTCCACGTTTTTCGTTAGCAACCAGTGGTTTGGAACGCAGCCTGAAGTTACGGAAAACGGCAGGATCCTGATGGAGGATGCGCAGTTTGAGCGGTGCCGTAAATCATTGGAGGAATTCTGTCAGCATTATGACTGTAATGAAGAAGAAAAAAACAAGAAACTGATAAAAAAATTAAAACAGCAGTTGCCAGCGACAGAAGCAGCATTCAGACGGTATTGCAAAGATGTGGGACTGGAAACAGAGGCAGCCAATAAGGTACTGGATTTCCTTCTGTATTTTCTGCCGGGAGAACTGGAAACTTCAACAGATCAGGAGATCGCCTCACTCATGTCAGACGGTTTCGATCATCTTCCAAAGATTTTCGGTGATATTCTGGCAGATTTTATCAACTGGACTCGGGTACACTGCAAGACACTTTACTATCGGGACTATTTTATGAATCCATACAGTACAAATTCTAAAAATGCAGAAGCCTATGATCCAGACGATTATCTGAAAATTATTTTCCATATGTTCAATGAGAATTATATTGCAGAAAACGATATGTATACCAAGGCTGCGACGTCAAAAAACTTTGTTGATACATGGCTTTTTATTTCGGTACATTTCATCAGCGTGATACGGAATACGGATATTGTGCGAATTCCGCACCCAAAACTTACGATGACGCCGGAAGAGGTACTGGAACGAGTACAGGATGGCTCGTTTGAAGATGTTGATGCCCGGCTGACACTGTACTCTATTTTATATCGCCTATCTGTGCTTCAACTTACGCCGAGCAAAACACAAGGGACTACTGGTGTGGCGAGTATCAAGTTCCATGTGCCGGAAAGCGTAGAAGTACACTTTGGCAAGCTGTTTGCTGTCGCAGAGGCATTCCATCAAATTAGTGGATTGCCTGAGGACAAGCCGCTGATTCGGACGATTGCGACGTATGAACAGATTTCGCGCTATATGGGAGAAGAAATCGGTGAGCTTTTTCTGGAGTCTAATTTCCGGTCACGCTCGGCCAACAAAGCATTCATGCAGATGATCTATGTACTGACAGATGATATTCTGAAAAATGATGACCAGTTTTCTGTCAAAGGATATATGCTGGCTGCTCTGGCGCGTTCTCATAAGGGTTCATATGGCGAATTTGCAAAGACGACCAGCGTTTATCTGCGAGACGCAAAGATGTCTGGATTTTCTCCGGAGTTTGTAGCGAGAGAGTTGTTTGAACGCGGTGTGCTGTCGTTTATACCTTCAACGCTGCTGAAGATACTGGCGGGAAAAGAGTACCAGAAGCTGTCTCTCCATACGCAGACAAAGCTGATTCAAGAACTGAATTTGACACCATCGGAAGTAGAACGGTCTGTGGGTCTGGCCCAAATGACTATGGAACGTGCCGTAAAGACTGCGCGCGAGCTTTATACTGCAGTTTCATCAAAGGATATTCTCCTGGTATTACATCGTATTGGTGCAGGTGAAGCGGTATCTAAACAGGATGAAACGCTTTGTCTGATCACGGCCTGCGGAAAAGTTTGCCCATATACGGACAGAACGAACTGTATTAGCTGTCAATATGAAATCAGCACGAAGTCTACGATGTGGCTGATGATCAGTGAAGTCAACCGTCTGAAAGCACTATATAAGAAGACAGGAAATATTCAGCAGAAGAAAAAGTATATTGCTATCCTAAAAGAGATTATTCTTCCTACTTTGGATGAAATACTGTACTGCATAGATGAGACTTATGGCACAAAGGTGAAAAACGATTTTGAACAGATCATTCGGGAGGTGAACGATGAATACAGTCGAAAAAATCAGCAAGTTTGAATCGATTTTGTCTATTCCGGATATGGATATGCGTTCGGTTGTCTCGGCAAAGAAGATCTTCCGAGGGTATCGAGAAGAACGGGTCATTGAAAACTGCGTATTTGAAGATGATGTCTGGCACCTGTGTGATGAGTACAGCAGATATAACTTCGATTTTCGGATAACAGTCGATGAATTCGGAGAGTACGCTGCCTATTTGAAGATGACTCTTGCCGAGTTTATTGATTACTGGAAAACGTATGTAATGTTCCGTATGGGTGAACTGGCACTGCTGTCGCTGCAGGAGTTCATATACAGCGTAAAGAAAGTCATTCGCTGCCCGATACGGGAACTGGCGCATATCCATGAAAAAGAAAGTATCATGAATGCTTCCCATCTGCTTGATTTTTTCGCGCTGTTGCCGCCGGAAAAACGGGAAAATGAAATCGCGGAAATCGAGGACGCTCTGCAATCGGTTGACGATGCCACACGAATGTATTCTAATGGCGGACAGAGAAAGCTGGCATCATTTGATACATATTTCCGGTTCGGAGATATTGTCGACCGGTTCTGGAAGGAAACTGAGGACGAAAGTGAAAAGCTGTTTTACTTCCCGATTTATCTTTGGTGGAAGGTTTCTGGCGTACTTCCACTGCGGCCGCGCGAGTTTGTCTTAACGCCGAAGAATTGCCTGCATCATGTCAATGGAGAATGGAAACTTACCATTCGAAGAAACCGAATAAAAGGATTGCGTAAAAGGGTATCCTACCATATTCGGGACGATTACGAAGAACGAAGCTATGTTATTCCGGAAACGTTGGGAAAGACAATTCAGTGGTATCAGGATCATATCAAGGACTGCTCGGTGAACGATATTGATACGCTGTTTGCTGCGGATGTGCACTACATGAAATGGGAACGCTGCCGGCCATATAACAGCCGGTATTTTACCTATATAAATTTAAATACTTGCCTACGCTATTTTTACAATCAGATTATATGTGAACGGTACGGATACAAGGTTCTGTATGAAAAGGATTCTACTGCATTGAAGGATGGCGAAATCCAATATATGAATCTTGGCGATACGCGGCATCTTGCATTGATCAATTTGATTGCCGAGGGAGCAACGCCGATGATCGCGATGGAGCTGGCAGGACATGATAATCCGGTGATGTCCGCACATTATTTCAGCAATATTACGAACTGGATTGAGTGCAAAACGTATCATCAGTACAAACGTCTGATTAAAGGCAAACAGGAGTATACCATCAGTCAGTATGTGCCGACTTTAGAGGTAGGAAAAATTTACACGGCTGGATAACGGCGGCAGATGTTACTCAAAACGCTTTTTGGAGGGCGATTTAAGTGAATGCTATAAGGTCAGTGGACCAGCGGGTGAAATCGGGTTTTGTCCAAGTTGCACCTACTATCGAACGGAAGACAGGCAGTTTGTCGGTTCGGAAGATTTGTATCGAAATCGAATTGTTTTGGAATGTGAGAATCTGCATAAGGTCATTACACAGGTAAGAAAGAATAATGGATCGCCGGAAGATATTATTCAGGTATTGCTGAAGCTGCAGAGTTCTGAATATTCGTACCATCAATATCTCCAGGAAAAGATAAAATGGGAGGAGAAGCATAGTGCCGAGAGCAAAGAAAATAACCTCTGAGGATCTGTGCAGGCTGGCACTTGATTATCAGCAAATCGTTGCGGGAATGAAAATTACAATTCCAGCCTTTGGCGAGTATGTGCGCAGTCAGGGATATGCGGTTGAGGATTATCTGATTCGGAGAAATAAAGAAGTCCGAGAGCATATTGAGGCTTATAATCAGGCGATTGTGCAGAGAAACATTGATGCTGTGATTGTATTTCATGGCTTGGATATAGATGCGTTTCTGGCGAAAAACAGTTCTCCACAGGCGCTAAAAGAGGCGCTTACGAAGCGTGATGCATATTATGAGAAAATTGCAAATAATGCTTCAGAGCTGAAAAAGAAAAATGAGAAGCTGGAGCAGGAAAACAACCAGTTGAAAAAAGAACTGGAGAAGGCGCAGCAAGATTTAGCTGTAAAGAGAAACCATGACCGAGATGCAGAGATTCAGACGAAAAATGAATTGATTCGCAAGCTGAGAGAGATTATCTATAGCCGTGTATATCCGGAAATGGCAAACTTGATTCTGCAAAAGGAAGGCATCTTTGAATCAGTCAATAAACTCATTATGCCGGAAGCAATAGATGCCCACATGATGACTGCAGATCAGGAAATTAAGACATTTCGGTCTAATGCAGTCAATGAACTGTTGAGTGATTTCGATGAATGATGAACGTTTTAAATGGATAGAACATAAACCGCATCAAGTACTGCAGACCGAGGAGAGACCGCTCCTGTTTCAAAAGCTGCCGGGAGCGGAAGAGATGTGGGATTATGAGCAGAATACATGCAAACCGGAAGAAATTACTTCGGCTACTTCAAAGGTAACGGTAAACTGGGTGTGCGATAAGGGACATCATTTCCAGGCGGCACCGATACGTTTCCACTATAAAGGACGGGTACATTGTGTAGAGTGTCAGAGATTAAAAGCGACCGTGTATGGCAAAGCTCATATGATGAAGTTCTGGGACTACGAACGCAATATAGAAGATCCGGCATATGTAATGGCAAAGTCTATGAATCCGGTATACTGGAAATGCCCTAACTGTGGATATGAATGGCAGGCTGTTGTTGCCAGCCGAAAAGATGATGTTTGTCCATGCTGCGATGCGGGACTGGCAGTCTGGGGTGGTGTAAACGATTTTGCGACCGTATATCCGGAATTGGGACTGGACTATGTGCAGGAACTGAATCCGGGTGTGGATGCGAAGCGTATCGGTATTGGCTCGCATGAGCGATTAAACTAGAGATGTCATGTCTGCGGATACGAATGGACAGCTCCGGTTTACGGACGTATTCGTAAGAACAAGCCGGAACGATACATTGCCAAATGTCCTGTTTGCGCAGGAAACAAGCGAGTAGAAAGTTATGAAAAGGATTTACCGCAGCTAGCAGAAATCTATTCAGAGAACAATAAAATTCCGTTATCCGAAGTGCGTTTGCACCAAAAGGAAAAATCGATTTGGAAATGTCCGACGCATGGCGAATTTACGGCATCATTTATGCAAGTATATGGCGCTTTGAAGAAAGGCAAAGGGAATATTGGATGTCCATACTGCCATGGCACCAAGGTGCGAAAAGAAGATAGTTTTGCTGTCCGTTATCCGGAACTTGCAAAAGAATGGGCTGATGAAAATGATGTTAGTCCGTATGAAGTGTCAGTTGGTTCTCAGAAAGAAATGTTGTGGCAGTGTGCGGCAGGTCATAAATGGTATGCTCGAATTTATACCCGAATATATGGGTATGGATTTTGCAGAAAATGCAAGCCGTTAAATAAAAATCAACGTTATTTTGCGGAAGTGCACCCGGAATTGAAGGCTTGGTACAGTGAGAAAAATGAAATTCCGTTTGAAGAATTCACAGCTAGGGATCAGACAAAAGTAAAGTGGCGTTGTTTAGCCAAGCAGCATGAATTTGAAGATAGTTTTTTTAATATCAATCAAAGAGTTAGGTTCGACTGTCCGATATGTGAAGGCAGAATTATTAAGCCCGGAGTTAATGATCTGCAAACATTGTATCCGGAAGCTGTGGCTATGTATGATACAGAACGGAACGAAGTGCCCGTAAACCAGATTTCACCTAAAAATGTATTAAAAAAAGTATTTTGGAAGTGCGAATATGGTCATTCGTATAGTCGCAGTCCTGCAATGCAAATCAAGTGGAAGAATGTCTGTCCTATCTGTTCGCGCCATGTATTGAGCGTAGGAGACAACGATTTAAAATCTCAGGTTCCTGAATTGGAGAAGCTATGGGATGCTGAAGCAAATGGCCCGATGGAGGGTTGCTTTGATGCACGCAGTAAGTATTACTGCTTTGCATGTGATAAAGGTCACCGTTTTTCTGCCTCAGTGCAGCAAATGATCGACAATGATTATCAGTGTCTTATATGCAAGGGAGTAAAGTTCTTTGAAGAAATCTCTTTACAAAATACAAATCCAGAATTAGTAGCGGAATGGTCTCCCAATAACACCAGAGCAGCCAACAGTGTTATGGAAACTACAAAAATGGATGTGCTATGGAGATGTCCTAAATGTAACGGAGAATACAGGTATTCGATTGCAGAACGAAAAGTGGGTGATGATTCGTGCCCATACTGCCAGGGCCGGAAAAGATTAGTGGGATATAATGATTTGACAGTGACTGATCCGGAATTGGTAAAAGAATGGTCGCCTAATAATACCACTTCGCCGACAGAATATCGGAATACATCGGGTGAATATGCTCGTTGGATATGTCCTGAGTGCCATGGTGAATACAGTGCAATGATTCGGGGGCGAAAGGCCGGCGATAAGGCCTGCCCCTATTGTCGAGGTGAGCGAAGATTAGCAGGATTTAATGATCTCACAGCTACACATCCCAATCTGCTGAAAGAGTGGTCACCTAATAACAAACTTGGTCCAGAGAACTATATGAAAAGTTCGCATGACTATGCTCTTTGGATTTGCCCGAACTGTCACGGCGAATACAGCTCGGAAATCAAGAGTCGAGAGATTGGGGATAACTCCTGTCCTTACTGCAGAGGATGGCGTACATTAAAAGGCTTTAATGATTTGGCAACGACACATCCGAGACTGGCAGCAGAGTGGTCACCCGGAAACGAAGACTCCCCCGAATGTTATAAAAAGACGGATATCTATCGGAAACTCTGGATTTGTCCTGAATGCCATCAGGAGTACGGTGCAAAGATTCGTGATAGAGAGGAAGGCGTAAGTGCATGCCCATATTGTCGCGGTCTGTGGGTACGGAAAGGTGTGAACGATCTTACTACAACAGACCCTGAACTGGCTAAGGAATGGTCACCGAACAATAGCGATACAGCTGACTTGCATCAAAAGATATCTGGTGATTATGCTTTGTGGATATGTCCACGCTGCAAAGGTGAATATAGTGCCAAAATACAAAATCGTCAAGTTGGAGATGATGTGTGCCCGTATTGCAATGGCTTGCATGTATGGAAGGGATTTAACGATCTTATAACGACACATCCTGACTTAGCAGCAGAGTGGTCTGAGAAAAATGAGGATTCGGCAGATAAATATTATAAATCGGCAACTGCATATGTTTTGTGGCATTGCTTTGAATGTGGTGGAGATTATCGTGCCCAGATTCGAGACCGAGAAGTAGGTGATGATGCGTGTCCATACTGCAGGGGAAAGAAAGCATTGAGAGGGTTTAATGACCTTACAACGACTAATCCGGAACTGGCAGCAGAATGGTCGAGCAATAATCTGCTATCACCAGACTGTTATTTGCGTATGATGAGTGTTGATGCACTGTGGATTTGTCCACGCTGTGGTGGCGAATATAGCGAACGAATTCGCAACCGAGAAGTAGGAGATAATGCATGCCCCTATTGCAGAGGAACAAGAACCTTAGAGGGATATAATGACTTTGCGACCTTGCATCCCGATTTGCTGTCAGAATGGTCAGTTGTGGAGAATACGCTTCTTGGAATTCGCCCTAATGCTGTGCTGGACACGAATATGTTCAAGGTATGGTGGAAATGTCCAGACTGCAATCATAAGTATTATATGTCAATCAAGGACAGATTGATGAAGCAGAAACGCGGCTTCACGGCATGCACCTATTGCAATGGCAGGCGCATAAAAGAGATTCATTTTTTCTAATCAGCGGATTGGCATAGCGCTTGAAGAATACAGCGAAGGCATGTTATAATGAACAAAGTGAAACGTTCAAAATAGATGAAACGTTCATTTTGAAAAGCAATGGACGAAACGAAAAAACATAGACGGTATATAGCTTTTCGGGGCTTTTAGCGAAAAGTTCATATTTTTCCGGAGTTCCGGAAAAAATTTTTCACCGAATGAACGATAAAATGGATGATTCACAAATTTAGTGCGTAAAAGCGACTGATAAAAATAACGAGTTTTAGAGGCTACATTTTCTTATAATAAGAGAAAATGCAGCCTCTTATTTATTTGAAAATAATTGATGTAGTAAGGGCGTGGAGCAAATTTTTCGATGAGAAGAAATGTATAGAGAAAATATATTGTGTCAGATTGCGGCTGTTACTTTGCTGGCAGGATTTCTCTCGGAGACAATATCTTTAAAAATATATAGAGTAATTACCATAATATGCTATAAATCTCCTTCGGAGTCATTGCTTTGAATGCTTGTTTTGTGTATAATGACTAATAAGAGGTTATAAGATTTCCTCTCTAATAGAGATCTGCTTGCAGATGCGAAGAAATTTATGGATATAGAACGAGATATGACCAATACGTAATACTTATCGTCGTTTAGTACGTTTTGGGGACAGTAAATTTTAAGAATAACATCATGTGAGGTTAAGAGTATGGCAGAAAAGAATACATCAAATATTGGATTTGAAAAACAGATATGGGATGCAAAGCTACAGGGCCTTTAAAATGACAGCCAGTTGCGTAAAATGAGGTGCACTGTCTGTCTGAGAGTGTTTTTTTGAGGAATGACTTATCAACAGAAGATGACAGGAGATTTAATATGATTTCGAGAGCAAAGAAATATGTGGCAGTATTACTGGCTTTTGTATGCGTGTGTATGATATTTTCTCCCCAGACTGCATATGCAGCCGAGGACAGTTCGCAGCATGAAACCGTCAAAGTCGGTTTCTTTGCCATGGACGGCTATCACGAGATGGACGAAAAGGGCAACCGCAGCGGTTATGGCTATGATTTTCTTCGTCTGATGGCCCGTTATTGGGATGTAGATTACGAATATGTCGGATACGATCAGAGCTGGGATGATATGCAGCAGATGCTTGAAGATGGCGAGATCGACATGGTAACATCTGCCCGCAAAACACCGGAAAGAGAAGAAAAGTTTGATTTTTCACGTCCCATCGGAACCAATTATGGGATGCTGACCGTCCGCAGTGACAACAGCACGATTGTGGACGGCAATTACAGCACTTACAACGGTATGCGTGTGGCGCTTTTGAACGGAAACACCCGGAATGAAGAGTTTGCGGATTTTGCAGACAACAAAGGATTTACATATGTTCCATCTTATTTTGATACGACCGCAGAAATGAAGGAAGCCCTTCAGAACGAAAAAGTTGATGCGATTGTTACCAGTTCTCTGAGAAAAACAAACAATGAGCGAATCGTGGATAAATTTGGCAGCAGCGATTTCTATGTCATTGTTAAAAAAGGTAATACAGAATTGCTGAATGAGATCAATTATGCAATCGATCAGATGAATGCAGTTGAGGGTGACTGGAAAACGACACTTTATAATAAAAATTATGAAAGCATCGAAACTAAGAATCTGGAATATACGGAGAAAGAAAAAAGTATTATTTCACAGTATTCCAAGGACAACCCGCTTCATGTTCTGTGTGATCCGACCCGTTATCCATATTCTTATAATGAAAATGGTGAGATGAAGGGTATTATCCCGGATTACTTCCGGAAAATTGCAGACTATGCCGGGATTTCCTATGAGTTTCTTACACCTGCCACCAGAGATGAGTATATTGCTTATCAGAAAAATACGGAAACCACAGATATGAGCATCGATGCACGCCTGGAAACAGATAACTATGCTGAAACGAAAAAATGGGGGATTACTGCACCTTTCATTACGATGCAGTTGGCAAGGGTGACACGGCGTGACTTTGATGGAAAAATTAATGTTGTTGCTACTGTTGACCAGACAGCATCAAAGTCAATTGAAGATGCAATGGCACCCGGTGCAGAAAAGCTGATGTGCAGTACCCGACAGGAAATGATGGAAGCTGTCCGTAAGGGTAAAGCAGATGCTGCCTTCGTCTACTATTACATGGCACAGGCGTTTGTGAATAGTGACACTACGGGCACCATGACATATACTCTGCTGGAACAGCCTACATTCACCTACCGCATGGTAATTTCATCAACTGAGAACCATGCGCTGGCCGGTATTCTGACGAAAGCAATGTATGCCATGCCACAATATCTTATTGAAGATCTTGCAGCACAGTATACTACACACAAAGCAACAGAGCTGACATTTGTTGACTGGATCCGTCTGCATCCTGTTGTGACTGTTTCGGTTCTTTTTATTTTTGGATGGCTGCTGACTGCTATGGCTGTGATAATGGTGCGTCTCAGTGCAAGAAGAAAAGCTCAGAAGGCGGCCCAGGAGAAAGCTGAGGAAATGGCGGAACTGGCAGAGCATGCACAGGCTGCAAACAAGGCAAAAACAGCATTTTTGTCACATATGTCCCATGATATGAGGACACCGATGAATGCAATCATAGGATTTACCGGTATTGCAATGAAAAACAATCCGTCAGACGAAGTGAAAAATTGTCTGGAAAAGATTGACGAAAGCTCAGCGTATTTACTGTCGCTGATCAATGATGTATTAGATCTGACCCGCATCGAAAGTGGAAAAGTGAAATACAATCCGGTACCGGCGGATGTGAAAAACATTACAGATTCTGCATTGGATATTATAACAGGCTTTCTTACGAACAGGGATATCAACTTTAAGATTCAGCGTGAAGAAGCAAAGATTCCAAATGTACTTGCGGATCCTGCACGCCTGCGCGATGTGCTGGTCAATATTCTGAGCAATGCCGTAAAATACACTCCGGATGGAGGGACGATTACATTTGAAGCCCGGTGTCAGGAAAAGGGCGGGGATGGATATATAAATATGCGTTACCGCATTTCGGATACTGGTATTGGCATGAGTGAGGAATTTACAAAAGAAGTTTTTGAGGAATTTGCACAGGAAGATTCCGATGTGAGAACGCAGTACCACGGAGTTGGACTGGGGATGGCTATCGTAAAGAAGTATGTGGATATGATGGGTGGAACCATTTCCGTGCAGAGTAAAAAGCATGAGGGAACCACATTTACTGTGGATATTCCGTTGGAAATTACAGATCAGGAATGTAATAAGTCAGACACAGGTTGTTCTGAAAAGGTAGATCTTACAGGTGTGAATGTCCTTCTTGCAGAGGATAATGAACTGAATGCAGAGATTGCTGCCGTGCAATTGGAAGAGCTCGGGATGAATGTAGAAAGAGCTGTGGATGGAAAGAATGCTGTTGAGATTTTCAGAAATCATCCGAAAGGCACATTTGATGTAATCCTGATGGATGTCATGATGCCTGAAATGAATGGTTATGAAGCGACAAAAGCAATCAGGACAATGAATGACAGACCGGATGGAAAAACATTCCTATTATAGCAATGACAGCTAATTCATTTACAGAAGATGTTCAGGCATCACTGGATGCAGGAATGAACGCACATTTGTCAAAGCCGATTGTGATTGATGAAGTTATAAAAACAATTTTAAGGTATGTATATAATTGATTAGCAGAGGTTCATGAATTAGTGGAATAAAATTGACAGGAGGACTAAAGTTTGACAATGTGAGAGTGCTATGAAGCTATTGGAGGAAACTATGAAGATGTCTTGGGGCGCCTTCACAGCGAAGCACTGATTCGGAGATTTGCATTAAAGTTCCTTGAAGAGCAGAGTTATATACAGTTAAAACAGGCAATCCAGAATTAGCAGCGGAATGGTCTCCCGATAACACCAGAGCAACCAACAGTGTTATGGAAACTACAAAGATGGATGCGTTATGGAGATGCCCTAAATGTAACGGAGAATACAGGTATTCGATTGCAGAACGAAAAGTGGGAGATGATTCGTGCCCATACTGCCAGGGCCGGAAAAGATTCATTTTTTCTAATCAGCAGATTGGCATAGCGCTTGAAGAATACGGCAAAGGCATGTTATAATGAACGGAATGAAACGTTCAAAATAGATGAAACGTTCATTTTGAAAAGCAATGGACGAAACGAAAAAACATAGACGGTATATAGCTTTTCGGGGGTTTTAGCGAAAAGTTCATATTTTTCCGGAGTTGCCGAGTTGCAGTAAAGGTGCTGATAAAATGCAGAAGAAAGAGAAAAATACCTGCAAGGGATTTACGCTGGTGGAATTGATCGTTGTGCTGGTCATTCTGGCGATCCTTGCGGCATTTATGATACCGGCGCTGATACAGTACATCGAGAGAAGTCTGGAGGCATCCGACCTCATCGAGGTGCGGGCGGCGTATATCGATGTGCTGACTGCGGTTACGGAGCAGGACAGCGACAACATGAGAAAGACGGTCAGGCTGAAGCAGAAGCAGGATGACTGGCAGTCGAGAGATCCCATTACAATTGCAGGCGTTACCCATTATAAGACACAAGGAGATACCGCGAACTGGAAAGGAACCCCTGCCGCGGGCGGAGAATGCAAAGTGTACTATGACAGCAAAGCGGCTGTGATTGTGTTTGACTGGCAAGGCAAGAGCACAGCGGGCAGCACGATCAACTGGGACGAGAAGCTGCACGGCATACTCGATAAGACCGGCATTTTGTCGAAACTGAACTATAATCAGTATTTTGAGATCGACTCGAAGTGTCCTAATTCCAGTATGGTGCCCCAGGTGAAGAAAGAGATCGGAAGCGACAGCCTGCTAAACAGGGGTACATGGGCGTTTCTCGGCAGTTCCACGAACGAGAGCAACCGCTATTTGTTCTGGACATCGGTCGATACAGATACCGTCGGTGCGGGCAAGCAGATACCGGTCATTGTCAGCCGGGCGAGCGGCGGCTTTTACATCTCCGAAACGATTACCGCGGCTCGGAGCAACAAGGACAAAAGCTATGTTGCGATTGCGGACCATATCAACAGTTTCAACACCTTTAAGGATTATACCACAGGAACGAAATATGACACGCTGGCGGAGGCGTATGCAGCCTATAAAAAACAGGTGGAAGACGATGTAAGATTCCAGCAGTATAAGAACACGCTGCCGGAGTGATGCCGTTTTCTCTGTCGAATTTTCGGTATTTGCCCCGGAGTCTTGCAAATGGCGCACAAAATCTGTATAATGGTAATACTGTCAATCCACGCGAACAGAGCGCGGAGAAAGGAATGAAATATGGCTTCTTTTCTGCAAAGAATCGCGAAAAAGATGTCGCTTTTTTCAAGCGATATCGGCATCGACCTCGGCACGGCAACCGTGCTGGTCTATGTCAAGGGCAAGGGCGTTGTACTTAACGAGCCGTCCGTTGTGGCGGTGGACAAGGTTTCCGGCAAAATCCTTGCCGTGGGCGAGGAAGCGCAGAGCATGCTTGGCCGTACACCGGGCAACATTGTCGCCATCCGTCCGCTGCGCGAGGGCGTTATTTCGGATTACGAGATGACCGAGCGCATGATCAAGGAATTCATCGCAAAGGTGCAGGGCATCCACCTGTTCAAGCCGAATGTGGTCATTTGCGTGCCGTCCATCATCACCGAGGTGGAGGAGCGTGCCGTCATTGATGCGGGCACGCAGGCGGGCGCAAAGCGCGTTTTTCTGGTCGAGGAGCCGGTCGCGGCGGCCATCGGCGCGGGCATCAACATCAACAGGGCCAACGGCAATCTGGTGGTCGATATTGGCGGCGGCACGACCGACGTGGCGGTTATTTCGCTCGGCGGCATTGTCGAGTCCACGTCCATCAAGGTCGCGGGCGATAAATTCGACGAGGCCATTGTCAAGTACGTCCGCCGTAAGCACAATGCGCTGATCGGCGACCGCACGGCAGAGGAGATCAAGCGCACGGTCGGCTGTGTGTATCCGCGCAGCGAGGAAGCGATCATGGAGGTCAGGGGACGCTGTCTGATGACCGGTCTGCCGCGCACGTTTACCGTAAGCTCGAGTGAGATTCTCGATGCACTCGAGGAGGTCTCCTCAGCGATTGTCGAGGCGGTGCACTGGGTACTCGAGCGCACACCTCCCGAGCTGACCGGCGACATTTCCGCCAACGGCATCACCATGACAGGCGGCGGTTCGCTGATCTGGGGCTTTGATAAGCTGATCGCCTCCAAGACCGGCATTCCGACGCGCGTAGCGGACGAAGCGGTCTCCTGCGTGGCATACGGCACGGGCAACTGTCTGGAAAACCTGTCGAAAATGCAGGACGGCACGATGAATCTTTCGCGGCAAAGACAAATGAAAGCGCGCTGACGCTTTATAGGGGGTATCCATACCCCTTATATACGGCAGGCAGTTCCGGAAGAAACTGTCTGTCGATACCCCCGGATGCTGCCCAAGGGCAGCTGAGTCGAGGCATAAAAAGTCAGGCGCATATCCCGACTTTTACGGACGCAAAAGCGTCCGATCGTATGCAATTTGCAAGCAAATTGAAATTTTTAAGATGGGCTTTATTGTGGGGCAGGTGAATCTTGATGAGTAAAAACGTAGTTGCAACCATTCGAGAGGACGCACCGTTCGTACCGGCGGGACGCTATTACTTATTTTCCGAGCCGGCGGCGTGGACGCTGATGCCGACCGACGAGGGCAGCGGGCAGCTGCCGCTCACGCTGGACAAGGGCGCGTACACGCTTACTGCGGACGCGGCACCGACCGAGCCGGACGAAATACAGGGTCTGCTCCGCGTGTACAAGGTGCGTCCG
Source organism: Butyricicoccus sp. AF18-9LB (assembly GCF_027684505.1). NCBI lineage: Bacteria > Bacillati > Bacillota > Clostridia > Eubacteriales > Butyricicoccaceae > Butyricicoccus > Butyricicoccus sp. AF18-9LB. Next base: position 8,092 of record NZ_JAQCWA010000014.1, on the reverse strand, counting down.
ATCGCGCTGACGCTGACCGATGTGCGCGGCACAAAGGCGGCGCTTTCCGTGCCGTACCGTGCGGAAAACCTTGCGGTGCTGCAGGAATGGGGACTGGACTGCCGCAGTGCCGGAGAGCCGAAGAACCCGCCCGAAAAGTCCTTTCTGGTGAGGGTGGCGGACGGCGGTGAACTGCTGTCAAAGGGCAAGCTGGAGGTCTGGCGCGAAGGCGATACGCTGTGCTTTTTCCGGCGGGACAGAAACCTTTACACGGGCAAGGACAACCTGTACAGCGGCGAACTGCCGGTGCAGGCAATCCGGTTTTACCGTCTGTGCGGCGGCATGCGCACGGAAACGCGCGTATCCGGCGGCGGCGTGACCGTTGACCGCTCGGCGGCATACTGGGCAGGCTGGGAACATCCGTTTTCGTTCAATCCGCATGGACGCGCCATCGAAGCGGCGGTGCAGTCCGAACCGGTCCGCACCGAGCAGGTGCAGCACGATGAACGCTATGTGCAGCTTCGGGTGCAGTGGGAAAACCGGCGCGTGGACCTGCAGTTTTCGCCGGACAGCCTTGCGGCGTTTGACGCGCTCATTCCGGAAAAGGAATTTGACGAGGTGGCGCTGAGCGACCGCACACCGACGCCGGTCGAGCAGCTTGATATCCTCGCCGGACTGTGCGACCGCGGCTTTGTCACGCGCGAAGAATTTGAGCAGGCGAAGGCGCGTCTGCTCGGGAAAATCTGAGGAATTTATGACCGAACAGGAAAAATACATGAAGGCCGCGCTCAAACTGGCGCAAAAGGCGGCGGACGAAGGCGAAGTGCCGGTCGGCGCGGTGGTTGTTTGCGACGGCAAAATTGTCGGACGCGGACGCAACCGACGGGAAACAAAGAAAAACGCACTGCACCATGCAGAAATCGAGGCCATCGAGAAGGCGTGCAAAAAGCTGGGCGGCTGGCGGCTGCACCGCTGTGACCTGTACGTTACGCTCGAGCCGTGCCCGATGTGCGCAGGTGCGCTTATCAACTCGCGCATGAAAACCGTGTACTACGGCGCACCCGACCCGAAAGCCGGTTCGTGCGGCTCGATGATAAACCTGTTCGCACTGCCGTACAATCATCAGCCTGTGTTGGTGAGCGGCGTGCTGGAGCAGGAATGCGCGGACATTCTGCGGAATTTCTTCCGCGAGCTGCGTAAAAAACGGAAAGAAATCCGCAAAATCGAAAAATCCGCAGTCTCGGACGCGGAATGATAGCAATAATTGTCTAAATTGCTATACGAGAGTAAGTCATGCGTCTCGGACGCTTGATATAGTATGTAAATTAAAAGGGGTAAAAACAAGCAATGCAAAGAGAAAGACTCGGCTCGCGCCTCGGCTTCATCCTGCTTTCCGCAGGCTGCGCCATCGGCGTGGGCAACGTATGGAAGTTCCCGTGGATGGTCGGTCAGTACGGCGGCGGCGCGTTCGTCGTGTGCTATGTGCTGTTCCTGCTCATCCTCGGTCTGCCGATCATGACGATGGAATTTGCCATCGGCCGTGCGAGCCAGAAAAGTCCGGTGCGGGCGTATCAGGCGCTCGAGAAGCCGGGCAGCAAGTGGCATATCCACGGCTATCTGGCGATGATCGGCAACTATCTGCTGATGATGTTCTACACCACCGTGTGCGGTTGGATGCTGTACTACTTCTACCTGACGGTCAGCGGCCGATTTGTCGGCGCGACCGGTGAGCAGGTGCAGGCAGCCTTCCCGGAAATGCTCGGCAAGCCGGTGGTTATGACGGTCTGCATGGTTGCGGTTGTTGTCATCGGCTTTATGATCAACTCGTTCGGTCTGCAGGGCGGCCTGGAGCGCGTTACCAAGGTGATGATGATCATTCTGCTGGCCATCATGGTCGTTCTGGCAATCAACAGCATCATGACCGAAGGCTCGGGCGAGGGCCTGCGCTTCTATCTGATTCCAGATCTCGGCCGTATGCAGGAGTGCGGCATCGCCAATGTCATCGTTGCCGCGATGAATCAGGCGTTCTTCACGCTGTCGCTCGGCATCGGCGCGATGGCTATCTTCGGCAGCTATATCGGCAAGGGCCGTGCGCTGCTCGGCGAGGCCGTCAATGTTGCGATTCTGGATACGTTCGTAGCATTTACTGCCGGTCTGATCATCTTCCCGGCGTGCTTTGCCTTCGGTGTGGCACCGGACAGCGGTCCGAACCTGATCTTCGTTACGCTGCCGAATATCTTTAACCATATGGCGCTCGGCCGCCTGTGGGGCAGCCTGTTCTTCGTTTTCATGGCGTTTGCGGCCTTCTCGACCGTCCTCGCCGTGTTCGAGAACATCATGTCCTGCTGCATGGATCTGACCGGCTGGAGCCGTAAAAAGACTGCAGCCATCAACATCGTGCTGATGATCCTGCTGTCGCTGCCGTGCGTGCTCGGCTTCAATGTCTGGTCCGGCTTCCAGCCGTTCGGCGCAGGCTCGAATGTGCTCGACCTCGAGGACTTCCTCGTGTCCAACATCTGGCTGCCGCTCGGCTCGCTGTTTTACCTGCTGTTCTGCACCTCCCGCTACGGTTGGGGCTGGAAGAACTTCAAGGAGGAGGCCAACGAAGGCGGCGGATTCAAGGTCAAGGATAATATCCGCTTCTATGTAAGCTATATCCTGCCGATTATCGTGCTCATCATCTTTGCACTCGGCATTAAGGATAAGTTCTTCTAAAGAAATGCGAAAAGCACCGCGAAAGCGGTGCTTTGAGGCTGTCGAAAAACTTTGTTTTCCGAACAGCCTCTCGATTGAAACCACGCTTTCGAGCGAATCTCGAAGAAAAACCGCGTCCTGCGGACACATTTTTTCTTCCCTTGTATAAATTCCGAGATACATGCTCCCGGAATTTATGAATTTGCAAAGCAAATTCGATTGAATGCGTGCTGCCGCACGAAGCATAAAAATCGAATATTGCTTTTTCGACAAGCTGAAAGCACCGCGAAAGCGGTGCTTTTTTCGTATCCGGAGCAGTGATTGAGAATTGAAAATGGAGATTGACCCTGCGGTAAAGCAATGTTCAGATGGGTTGCACGGCGGGGCACCCCAGTGTGGCCTCTCTTGCCCTTAGGGCAATTTGCCTTGTGCCGCGGGTGCGGCGAACCTCATAGCCAAAGGTTGGCTCCAATTCCGTATCCGATAGCACGCATATAAACCCCAATCCCGCATAAGCTGTTGCAAGAAGCAAAAAAAGGAGGCACCCGCCATGCAGGAGGAAAAAAGCGCAGTCTATACCGTAATCTTAGGCGTATGCCTGCTCCTGTGCCTGCTGATGTTGGGAAATATGCTGATGGGCAGGGCGGATACCGGAACGGCGCCTGCCGCACCTGAGGAGGGCGATGCAATGGAATTTCACATCACGGAGGACGATATCGCGTCTGTGCTGACCGAAGCGCTGCCGTTTCCGGTCGAGGACACGGCGGTCAAAATCAGCCGTGACGGCACGATTGCCGTGACGGCAGCCGTAACCCGTCAAGCACTGACGGAAAGCAATCTGGTACCCGGCAAGCTGCGCACGGCGCTGCTGTTTCTGCCGGAGCGCTGCAAGCTGTACGGCGCGTGGAGCGCAGCTGTTTCAAACGGCAAACTCAGCCTTACCTGCCGGACCATCAAGCTGGAAGGCTTCACCTTGCCCGAGCAGACCGCTCAGGCACTCTCCGATGCGTTCGCCGCACAGTGGAATATCCGCATGGAACAGCGGGACTTCACGCCGCAGACCATACAGTGGCAGGACGGGGAAGCGGTGCTGCTGGGATAACTGCTCTCAACAGGCAAAAGAAAAATCCCTTCGGAAAACCGAAGGGATTTCTGGTATGTAACCTTACTCAAAAATTACGCGGCCTGCGCCCTGATAGCGGGTCGCATAGCTGCCAGTCAGCGACGAGTACTTAACCACATCGCCCGTGCTGGGTGCGTGAATAAACTGGTTACTGCCGACATAAATGCCTACATGGCTGATGGACGAGGTGCTGCTGCCGAAGAATACCAGATCGCCCGGCAGAAGATCGTCGCGGGAAACACGGGTGGTTGCATCATACTGAGCCTGAGCGACACGCGGGATGGAGCCGACCGTGTTCTTGAATACATAAGAGGTCAAGCCGGAGCAGTCAAAGCCGCTCGGCGTGCTGCCGCCGTATACATACGGAACACCGAGGAACTGTGCAGCATAGTTCAGCACGCTCTGGCGCTTTGCGCTGATCGAGACAGAAGCTGCGGTGTTCGACGGGGTGATCGCCGTACCGGACGAAGCAGTTACGAGGTAGTCCGCACTGATGTAGCCGGTCGTGCCTGCGTAGGATACCTTGCTCCAGCCGTTCGAGGTGCTCAGCACGGTAATAGCGGTGCCGTTCTTCAGCTCACCGAGAACGGTGGAAGAGGTGCTTGCCGCAGAGCGGAAGTTTACGGTAGAGGAGCACTTAACTACTGCTGCCGTACCGGTGGACGCGGACGTGTTATTGGATGCCGAACCGGTGGTCGATACATAATCCTGCTTGATGTAGCCGGTCTTGCCGGAGCAGTTTACCTTGCACCAACCGTTTGCGGTGCTGACAACGGTAACTGCAGTGCCGTTCTTCAGCTCTGCCAGAATGGAAGAGGAAGTATTGGCCTCGGAACGCAGGTTTACACTCGAGGAACACTTCACCGTACCGGCGGTGCCGGTCGTAGAGGTAACGGTGTTCGACGGAGCGATGGCGGTGCCGGCGGAGCTGCTTGCGAGCGTGATATAATCCGGATGGATATAGCCGGTCTTGCCATTGTATGTAACCTTGTACCAGCCGCTGCTTACGCCGACTACATTTACCTTGGTGCCGTTCTTCAGCTCACCGTAAGAGGTGGACGAGGTGTTCGGCGCCGAACGGAAATTTACACTGCTCGAGCACTTTACAGTGCCGGTGCCGAGTGCAACGTCGGTTGCGGTGGTGCCGGTCAGGTACTCGCCGCTGACGTAGCCTTCCTTGCCGTTTACGGATACCTTGTACCAGCTGGAGCTGTTATTCAGTACCGCAACCGTGGTACCCTTGGAGAGGGTCGTGATCACTGCACCGCCGGGGGACTGACGCAGGTAAAGCGAATCTGCGTTTACCTTGGCCTGAAATACTGCCAGCGAGTTCGGCAGGACCATCGACATCGCAAGTGCACCGGAAAGTGCGAAGCGAGCGAGTTTTTTAGAAAAAGACATGAAATTGAAGCCTCCGTTTCAAAATGGGAGAAAACAGCCTTTACACTGCCGCAGCAAGCTGCGGGGAAGTCTTACTTCGTGTGCAGTGCTCTGCCGAGCCAGATGGATGCAATATCCATCGCTGCCCACATGCTGTTCTTCTCGGTTTTCTTGACGATACGCTCTTTCATACGTACGTTGGGATCGGTCTGCTGAAGCTGTACGGATACACGCTTTGCAACCGGCAGACCCTTGTAATCACTAGATTCGAGGATCTGCATCATAATGATGTGAGAGTCACTCATCGAGCCGTAATAGATGATGTTTTCCTTACGCATCAGCGGGTGACCCTTGTATTCCAGAAGGTTATTCTTCTTGGTGGTAGGCATTATCTGCACTCCTTATAGTTACAAAATGGTTACATTCCAAAGTTACATTACGGTTACAGTATAGCATGCTTGAACAGGTTTGTCAAACATTGTTTTGAAATTTCGCATTTTTGTGATAAAATAGAGCCTGTCAAACGCGAAAAAAACGCAGGAATCGACAGCGAAAATCCACAGCGGCCGCACGCGCACGAGAGTAAGGTTACAGACGCTGTAACCCAATCAAACACCATAGGCAACACCCCACAATTAAAGCTGCGGCTTCTTGTGCAGGCTCCGGTCGCACTGCCGCGGCGCTTTGCGGTAATTTTGTGTCCTAACTTCGTTGTAATTTCACGGTAATACATCAAGTATTACCGCAAAACTACGCCTCGTTAGTACGCAAAATTCCTCGCAAATCGCTCTTGTTCAATTATGCGGTGTTACCTATTATATATAGGCGTTCACAGAGCGCGTGTCGGGCCGCTGAGAGCAAAGGAATGTACATTTGTGAAATTTGCTTTTTTCACCTTGGGCTGCAAGGTTAATTTATTTGAGACGCAGGCGCTCAGTCAGCTGGCGCAGGCGCGCGGACACGAGATTGTTGATAAGGACGCGGACGCCGTAATCGTCAACACCTGTACGGTAACATCGGTGTCCGACCATAAGAATATCCGCGCGTTCCACAAGCTGCGGAGAGACAATCCGAACGCAGTTATCGCGGCGTGCGGCTGCTTTGCACAGACCGACCCGGAGCGTGTCCGCGCCACCGGTGAGATCGACCTCATCTGCGGTACCAGGGACAGGGCGCAGGTGATCGACCTGTGCGAGCAGGCCGTCAGCGGACAGGCCGTACAGGTGCATGAGAGCGAGGACAGCGGCTTTGAAACTCTGCCTGCCGGTATTCCGCACGGCCGCACGCGCGCGCTGCTCAAGATCGAGGACGGCTGCAACAACTTCTGCACCTACTGCATCATTCCGTATGCGAGAGGGCGGGTGCGCTCTCTGCCGGTTGAGCAGGCGCTCGAGCAGACGGCGCGGCTGGCTGACGCAGGTGTGCACGAGATCGTGCTGACCGGCATCGAGATCGCGTCCTACGGCAAAGACTTCAAGCCGCAGGTGCCGCTCACCGAACTGTTAGAGAAGCTGCTGACCGCGCAGCCGAACGTGCAGTTCCGGCTCGGCTCCCTCGACCCGCGGGCGGTGGACGATGCGTTTTGTGAACGGCTTGCCGGCTTTGCCAATCTCGCACGACATTTTCATTTGTCTATGCAGAGCGGCTGCGATACCGTTCTCCGGCGCATGAACCGCCACTACACGAGTGAGGAATTTTACCAGTGTGTCGAGCGGCTGAGACGTGCGTTTCCGGACTGCTCGGTTACGACCGATTTGATTGTCGGCTTTCCGGGCGAGACTGAGGACGAGTTTACGCAGACGCTGGCCTTTCTGGAGAGATGCGCGTTCGCGTCCGTGCATGTATTCCCGTATTCTGTGCGCGAGGGCACAAAGGCGGCCGCCATGCCGTGTCAGCTCGATCAGCAGACCAAAACCGCCCGCGCCGAGCGGGCAAAACAGGTGGCAGAAACGCTCAGCATTGCCTATCGAAAGCAGTTTGTCGGCCGCACGCTGTACGCGCTGCCTGAGCACCCGACCGGCGGCCTGTGGGCGGCGCACGGACGCTACGGCTTTCCTGTATATATAGAGGATAAGGCGGAGAAAAATCATCCGGTCACCGTAAAGGTTATCGGTCTGCACAAGGACGGCGTATTGGCGAAAATTGAGAATTGAAAATTGAGAATGGAGAATGTGTAACCACTTTCGGCCTCTTACCATAGAATGTAATGAAATCTTTGATAGGAGGAAATGACAGTATGTGTTCTTCTAACGGCTTCTGGGGCGAAAATTCCTGGTGGTGGATCATCATCCTGATCATCTTGATCTGGGTATGCTGCGGTCAGGGCAGCGGCGGCTGCGGTTCCTGCGGTACCTGTGGTGATAATACCTGCGGCGGCTGCGGTAATTGCGGCAACTGCTGCTGCTGAGCAGCCGACATATCCGCAGAAGGGAGAGGCACCGCGTGAGCGGTGCCTTTTTCGTTTTCGCGGTATAGGGCAACCGGGGGGATGCGAACCGCGCAGGCGGTCTTTTCGGCACCGGCTGACCGGGGGACGCGAACTGCGTAAGCGTGTTCGCCCCTAACGGGCGGGGAGGTTTTCGCTGAACCTCAGCGGGGAGTGCGCCTACCCGGCGGGGGCACAAGAGGGTAGACACCTGCGGTTTCCACCCTCTTGTGAATTTCCCCTTTCCCTTGGAGAGTCTGGCGCAGATTGCCGACATGTGACCGCTGCGAAAATAGGGGAACGGCAGAGGATTTTTTTTACCGTAGGGGAGCACAGTGTGCTCCCATGTCCCGACATATTCGCAGCGTCAGATAAATTACTGCTACATATGTGGGTTCATCTACGCAGGCGCGACATACCCGTGTCGCGCAAATCCTTGGCACGTTGTAACGCACGGCACCTACGAATTAAGCGTTTGGTACAATTTATCC
>NZ_JAQCWA010000013.1:0-76505 GCF_027684505.1 Butyricicoccus sp. AF18-9LB | reverse complement strand
TTTTACTTCAAAATATTGTCTAACTTTTTGGGGTCACTTCAGCAAGTCATGCCGCTTTTCTGTTTATTTGTTTTCGGTTTTCACGATTTTCTTTATAAAATGACATTGAGGAAATCCTGTGCAGCCCCAGAATTTTTCGCCGATATGCGCGCCGCGTCTGGCCTCCCGCATGACAAGCGGCTTGCCGCACTTCGGACAGCATTTTCCCTCCGACGGCGCAGGCGCAGGCTGCTCGGCGACAGGCTGGTCCTCCAGCTCCTCCTGCTTGAATTTTTCGATATAGGTGATTGGCCTTTCAATGTGCATCTGCAGATACCGCGCACCCATTCCCTTCAAATCTTTCAAAGAAGAAGCCGATTCCTTGGACGCCTTATTCATTCGTTGTATCGTTTCAATTAACTGGTCTGCCCGAATGACCTGTGCCTTGACCTCTTTCTTCGCATATCGGTCGTTGACAACAGTTTTCGGGTTGGCAAGCACGACTAAGCCCCTAAAAAAGTCCTTAAACAAGTAATTCTTCCATGCGGCAAGGATTTTGCCGTCATTTTCGCTCCTTCGCTCCTTGAGCACCTGCAAATGCCGCTGATTCTGCGTAATCGGCGAATAAATTCCCTCTTTATAGTACCGACCGCCGCAGCGAATTGTGCGGATAAAATCGCCCTTGCTGTTGATCTCGATATTGCCGAACAGATTTTTGCACTCCAACACAAAGTTAATCTTTGGAGTCAGTACCAGAAAGTCAATCTGTGCCGAGGCACCGGACACGCTTTCAATATACAAATCGTGCAGCACAACCATATCCATACCGCTGTTTTTCAGCTCAAACAGAATATTATTCTCACCGATAATACCGGCTTTCACCACGGCAATCTCTTTTGCGATTTTTTTCGCGTTTTCTCCGGCTGCCTTTTCCGCCAGCTCCTCCAGCTGCCGCAGATACTCCTTTGCGTTGCTGGATTCTTTCGCAATCACAACCTCCGGTTTTGAAAACAGTCCCATGTTTATCCCTCGTGTTTCTCTTTTTCCTGCGATTTGCGCTTGTATAATTTTAGTATATCATATAGGCGAAACAAGGAAAAGTTCCGTCCTCAAATTTATCCACAGGTTTGTGCATATCTTCGTGGATGTTTCCGCAGGCACGCAAAAGCCGCAGACGAAAGTCTGCGGCTTTTGCGCTTACTTGGCCCTGCTAATCTCCGTTGCCTTTCTCGGCACAATCTGCGCTGTGTATATTTATGATGCAGATTGCAGCGGCAATCACACTCGGGTGTTATTTTCCGTCGTTTGCAATCGCGGTGTCAATATTCTCCTGCAGCTGCTTCATGCTGTTTTCGTTCGTGATGCCGCCGAGTACCGGTTCACCGACGATTTTTCCGTTCCGGTCGATAACATAGGTGGTCGGGAATGACATGATGTTCAGTGCAAACTTGCCTGCCTCGCTGCCGGATGCAAAGGTAATGTTGCGGTAGGATGCCCCCTTGGTCTGCAGAATCTGTTTAGCGGTAGCAATGGCATCCGCATTGTCATCGAGCGTTTCCGTATTGATGCCGATAACCTCGCCGCCCTGCGCCTTGACAGTCTGATTCAGCTTGTCCAGATCACCAAGTTCAGCCACGCACGGCTTGCAGCCGCTGAACCAGAAATTCACGACGGTGAACGCATTGTCTGCGAACAGGCTGCTGTCCACGGCATTGCCGTCCAGATCCTTGCCCTCGAAGGACGGGAACGTATCACCGGCCGAGGCGGTGTTTGCCTCTGCTGTTTCCGGCGGAAGTGCCTGCAGCTGGTCCTCCAGCTTGCGGACCTTGGCGGCATCGTCGGTCAGCGTCTTGTAGTCCTCGTCCGAGAGCTGGTCCTTGACGTTTTTAATCGCAAGATCGAGCACATCGGCGTAGTTGGTGCTCTGGGTGCTCTGCGACAGATTGTCCTTGTCGAGCGAATTCAGAGCCGTTGTCCACAGCTCCTGGTGCTGGTCGAGGATGGCGTTTTCCTCCGCTATCAGCTCGGAGACGGTTTTTGCCGGTTTGCCGCAGGCGGATGCGCCGAGCAGCAGGCTTACGGACAGGGCAAATGCGATCAGTCGATTCTTTTTCATTAGATAGTTTCTCCTTTGTCAGTCGTTTGGGTTTTATCGCCCAGACCGTAGCGGTAGCAGATGGCACCGGTCGGGCAGGCTTTGATGCACATACCGCAGCGGATACACTCGGCATGATTGGGGTTTTTTGTAATATCCACATCCATTTTGCAGGCTTTGGCGCACGCACCGCAGGATACGCACTTATGCGTATCCACCTGCATCTGAAACAGTGAAACACGGTTCAGCAGGGCGTAAAAGGCGCCGAGCGGGCACAGCCACTTGCAGAATGGACGGTAAAACAGCACGCTGCACACGATAACGGTCAGCAGAACGGCTGCTTTCCAGGTAAACAGTGCGCCGAGCGCGGCACGGATGCCGGAGTTGACCGCCGCCAGCGGCAGCGCGCCCTCGAGCACGCCCTGCGGGCACAGGTACTTGCAGAAGAACGGGTCGCCCATGCCGAGCTCGTTTGTGATGAGGACGGGCAGCAGCACCACCATGATCAGCAGCACCGCATATTTCACATAGCGGAGCGGCTTCAGCCTTTTGGTGGACAGCTTAGGCGAGGGGATCTTGTGCAGCAGCTCCTGAAACCAGCCGAACGGGCACAGAAAACCGCAGATGAACCGTCCGAGCAGGACGCCGAGCAGGATCAAGATACCGGTGATGTAATACGAAAACCGGAACTTCGACGAGCCGACGACCGCCTGAAATGCGCCGATCGGGCACGCGCCCGCCGCGCCGGGACAGGAATAGCAGTTCAGGCCGGGCACGCAGACCGCCTTGCCGCCGCCCTGATATAATTTGCCCTGCAAAAAATTCGGCAGGTGGATATTGGTCAGTAGGGTGGCTGCTGCCTGTATCCAGCCGCGAAAGCGGGCTAAAACCGGAATATTTCTCTTATCCAATCCCAACACACTCCATACACAGGCGGATCGCCTTTGATAATACCGTATCGGCTTCGCCTCTCCATAGGCCGAACCCGATCATTGCAATGCCGACTGCCAGCAGGAAGAGCTGGGCGGCGGTTCTGTGCTTCAGCATTGTTATGCCCCTTTCGAAGTTGTTGACACCAGTATACCGCACGGGAGATAAAATCTGTGTTAAGGTGCTAAAAAACAAAAAATTTTTTGCAACAGATTTCGTTAACACAAATTTTATCCCTGTCTGGTATAATAAAGGTATGAAAACACAAAGGAGGAAAGCTCATGCGGCTTTTGGTGATAGAGGACGAGCGTGATCTGTGCGAAGATATTGCGAAAAAACTGCGCCTGTCCGGTTATGAGGCGGACACTTGCGTTGACGGGGAGGCGGCGCTCGAGCTGCTGGCGGTGGAGCGCTACGATCTGGTGCTGCTCGACCTTAACCTGCCCAAGGTAGACGGTATGACCGTTCTGCGAACCCTGCGGGAGCATGATCAGGAGACCGGCGTGCTCATCCTGTCGGCGCGAAGCGAAATTTCCGACAAGGTGGACGGACTGGATGCCGGCGCGAACGATTATCTGTCCAAACCGTTCCATCTGGAGGAGCTGGAGGCGCGGGTACGCAGCCTGACACGCCGCCGGTTCGTCCAGCAGGATGTGTGCCTGCGGTGCGGCGGGCTGACATTTGACACACGCAGCCGCGCCGCTGCGGCGAACGGACAGGCCCTGTCGCTCACGCGCAAGGAGAGCGGCATTCTGGAATATCTGCTGCTCAATCGCGGGCGGCCGGTCAGTCAGGAGGAGCTCATCGAGCACGTTTGGGACAGCAGCGTGGACAGCTTCAGCAATTCCATCCGCGTACACATCTCCATGCTGCGGAAAAAACTGCGTGCGGCACTGGGATACGACCCGATCCGCAACAAGATCGGACAGGGCTACGAGATAGGAGCGGGCGAATGAGCAAACGAATTTCTGTCCAGTGGCGCATTACGATATTGACCGCGCTGCTCATCGCGGCGGCGTGTGTGAGCCTGAATTTGCTGCTGTTTTACTCAGGCTCGGGCAGCATGGATGCGCTGAACGGCTTTGTGGTGGAATACAAGACGGAAAACCAGCAGGAAATGACCATTCAGATACCCAAAGAGAATATGCAGGCATTTTTTAGTGACTTTTCGCAGCAGGTCAATGAAGAAAAGGTGCGTTTTGAGCGCATAGGCTGGTACATCACCGCACTGGTGACACTGCTGAGTGCCATTATCGCGTATTTCTTCAGCGGAAAGGCTTTGAAGCCGCTGAAGGATTTTGCACAGCAGACCGAACAGATCAACGAGGAAAGCCTGACGGACACCCGTCTGCCGGAGGATACGACTGCCGAGTTCCGGCAGCTGAGCGAGTCGGTGAACGCCATGCTGGACCGGCTGGCGCAGTCGTTCGATGCACAGCGGCAGTTTACGGGCAACGCCGCCCATGAGCTGCGGACACCGCTGGCGCTGATGCAGACAAGGTTGGAGCTCTTTGCGGCAGAACATCGGCAGATGAGCGAAGAAACTGCGAAATTGCTGCATTTTCAGCAGGAGCAGGTTGAGCGCCTGAGTGCGCTTGTGCGTACCCTGCTTGAGATGAGCGACCTGCGGTCGGTGCCGCGCACCGACCGTATCGACCTTGCACCGATGGTTGAGGAGGTGTTGGTCGATTTGACACCGCTGGCACAGAAAAACGGTATTACACTGACGCAAGCAGGCGAAAACGTGCAGTTTATCGGCAGCGATGTGCTGCTGTATCGGCTGCTGTTCAATTTGACAGAGAACGCGATCAAGTACAACCGCACGGGCGGTTCGGTGGAAGTGTCTGTCGAGCAGGAAGGCGGTCAGGCGGCAATCCGCGTGCGGGATACCGGTCCGGGCATTGCCGAGGAATACCGGGACAGCATCTTTCAGCCGTTTTTCCGCGTGGATAAGTCGCGCAGCCGCGCAATGGGCGGCGTGGGACTGGGACTGGCGCTCGTGCAGGAGATTGTCCGCCTGCATGGCGGCACAGTGCGCGTTGAACAGAGCGCAGATACGGGAACGACTATTCTGGTAACACTGCCGGTTGGAAAAGCGGCTTGACGCGCAAATTGAGGGCATATATACGCACTGCTGTTCAGCATGCGCTGCTGCACCGTATATTTAAGGTATAAAAACATCAGCTGCAGGGGAGCTGCCGGAAGGCGGCTCCCTTATTTATGCACGCTGCCTTAACAGCATACACGGTTTACACCCGCTCTGAAATCCCGTATAATTTAGACAGTATAACGGACAGGAGAGCACATTACAGTATTCGGAGGTGCGCCATGCCAAAATCGAAATGGAATCTGAACACGATCTACATATCTGAGCGACTGCAGGAGAGCCTGCGGCCAATCTCGCGCTGTGCCATGACGACCGTGGTTGCACCCATGGGCTACGGCAAAACGACGGCGGTGGAGTGGTATCTCGCGGAACGTGCCAGAGCCGAAGCGCCGTACATTGTGCGCATCAGTGTGTACTCGGGCAATCTTGCGATTTTCTGGAAAAGTGTGCAGGACGCCTTTGCGCGTGCAGGCTTTGCCTTTCTGCGTGAGTACGACTGTCCGACCGACGGAGCCAGCGGCGGACTTCTGATCGACGATCTGTGTCATGCGCTGACCGGTGAGAAGTCCTGCTATATTTTTATTGACGATTTTCACCTGCTGACCGACAAGCGCGCACCGGGATTCCTGTGTGCGCTGGCCGGACGGCTGCCGCCCAATGTTCATCTGATTTTAGCCAGCCGTGACCTGTTTCTGCCGGCGGCAGAGCTTGTCCGGCTGGGCGGAAAGGTGTACCAGATCGGCACGGCGCAGCTTCGGCTTAACCATACCGAGCTGGCGGTCTATACCAAGCGGTGCGGAACCGCGCTTTCCGATGAGCAGATAGATACGCTGCTGTATTATAGCGAGGGCTGGTTTTCGGCGGTTTATCTGAATCTGCGGATGTTTTCCGAGCACGGTGTGCTGCCGGACCCGAATTCGGATATTTCATCCATCTTTACGGCTGCGATGCTTGATCCGCTGCCCGAAAAACAGCGGGAATTCCTTGCGGTGATGGGACTTGCCGACGAATTTACGGTCGAAATGGCGCAGTTCGTCATGGCAGACGCGCACGCCGAGGACCTGCTTGCCGCGCTGACCGGGCAGAATGCGTTTGTCAAGCGTCTGCCGGACGGCGTGACCTACCGGTTTCATCACATGATGAAGGAATGCGCGCTGCACACCTTCCTGTCCATGCCGAAGGAGCGGCAGACCGTCTACCGCGGGCGGCTCGGCATCTGGTATGAGGATCATCGGCTGTATCTGCATGCCATGATCGAGTACCGGCAAAACGGCGATTACGATGCGATGCTGCGCACGCTGCAGAAGGATGCAGGCATTCTGCTTTCCTCGCTGCACCCGAAGGCAGTGCTGGCAGCACTGGACGAATGCCCGGCAGCGGTGCTCGCAAGCCATCCGCTGGCGATTCTGGTGCTGATGCGGAGTATGTTCAACTGGCGCAATATTCCGAAAATGCTGGAGCTGAAGGAGCTGCTGCTGACGGCGATTTCCGAAAATACAGCGCTTTCCGCACAGGAAAAAGGCGATTTGCGGGGAGAATGCGACCTGATCATGAGCTTCCTCTGCTATAACGATATCAGCGCCATGAGCCGCCTGCACCGGAGTGCCAGCGCGCAGATGTCGCGGAAGGCGATCAGCATCCAGTCCGGCGGCGGCTGGACCTTCGGTTCACCGTCCGTGCTGATGATGTTTTACCGCGCACCGGGCGAGCTGCAGAGCGAGCTTGCTGAGATGGATGAGTGCATGCCGCACTATTATAAAATCACCGGCAATCACGGTCAGGGTGCCGAGACTATCATGCGTGCCGAGGCGGCGTTCCTGCAGGGACGCTTAACGGATGCACATATCGAACTCGAAAGCGCGTGCGCCCGGATTCAGGACAACGGGCAGGCCAATATGGCGCTGTGCTGTGATTTTCTGGCGTGGCGGCTGTCGCTGTTTGCGGAGATGAAGTATCACTGCACGCTTGCCGAGCGGCACGCGGAGCTGCTGCGGCAGCACAATGCTTCCTGGCTGAACCTATGGAACGCGATTGCGGCGTATTATTACGCTTTGCTTGGCAAAACCGACAAGATTCCGGAGGTTTTCCGCGCGCACAGGCTTTCAACCGTGCATACACTTGCACCGGGCAAGCCGATGATCGAGATGATCGAAAATCAGGTCGGTCTGGCACAGGGCGACTACGCCCGTGTCGTTGGCCGGAGCGAAAGACTGCTTGCTGTGTGCGAAGGCATGCACTACGCACTGGTCGCAATGCATATCCGCATCCAGACGGCAGCGGCGTATGAAATGCTGGGTAAGCATGCGGAGGCACAGGCGCAGCTCGATCAGGCACTGACCGACGCGGAACCGGACGGCTTTGTCATTCCGTTTGCGGAGAATTATCGCTATCTCAAGCCATTGCTGGCAGAGCGGCTGCAAACCGGAACGGTTGCGCAGATCATCGAACTGGGAGAAGCCGTAGAGCGGCGAAAGGCCGGATTTGACCGTCCGGAAGCCCTGTCTGCGCTGACCGAGCGGGAATATGAGATTGTCCGGCTGATGGCACAGCGGCTGAACAACCGTGAGATCGCGGAAAAGCTGTATCTGTCCGAGGGCAGTATCCGGCAGTATGTGAATCAAATCTACACCAAACTGCAGATAGCAGGAGAGCCGCGCGCGAAGCGCAAGCTGCTGCTCGACCTGCTTGCGGATAAAAACTAACAACTTGTGAATGGTTTTTTGGAAAGGTTCACCGTATCCTATAGGTACGGTGAACCTTTTATTTTGTGTAGGCGAGAGGAGGCACGCATTTGGACCGGAAATATATAAAGGATGTCAAGCCGCTGACCGACCACGTTCTGCAGGTCGATTTTATCTCCGGCAGCCGCCTGCTGCTGGATATGAAGCCCTATCTGGATAAATTCCGATTCCGGTCACTTTCCGACCCGCAGGTGTGGAACAGCGCGGTGACAAACGGTATTTTTGTCCGCTTCGGTGATGTGGAGATGAGCCATAACGAGCTGTTTTCCATGGCGGAGCAGGAACACCACAGAAAAGGAGGAAAATGGTATGAGTAAAAAGCAGATGATACGACGGCGAGGTTTATGCGGCCTGTTGGCGGTGGCGATGTGTATAGGGATGCTGCCCCCAACAGCCGGGGCAGCCGTGACGGCAGAAAACGACTGGGAGATCTTTGATGCCTCGGACACCTACAATCTGCCGGGCACACAGGAGCAGATTTTGCAGGAGATGATCCAGAATCCCAAATTTGCGGAGCAGTGGGCGGCTATTGCGAACGATATTCTGCCTGCACAGTTTTATGCGGATGACGATGTAGGCAGAAAATACTTTGATTACAAGGACTTTACAGCGGACAGCTACAGCGCAGACAATCTGAAATACACCGACAAGGGTCTGCGTGATGCAGTAACTAAGGCGGTTGACAATTCCGGTCTTCGGGATGGCTCCGGAGTCATCGACAAGCTGCCGGAAGGGGAATTTCCCGTATTTTATGCCTCCACTTATGAAACCCAGGGATATTCCTCTCAGTCTGGCCAGTACAACGGCTACCACGGCACCGGCTACGGCTACTATGTGCAGGCGTTCTACGACTTCGAAATTCAAGGCATTGCGGACCGGTTTGAGACGCCCTCCATCGCGGCGGACGACACAACGGCGTCGCTCGAGCAGAAGGGCTACCAGTTTAATCTGGGCGGCAGCTCGGACAGCTACAAGGTGACGGCGGAAAACCGCAACGACTTCGAAAACACGGTCGAGAAGAGCTATACCTATGAAAAGAGCACTACGACCTCGACCACGGTCTCCAATACCTATTCGCAGAACTGGACCGAGGAGACCACGGTAGGCGTCGAATTCAGCGTGCCCGTTCTGGCCGCGCTTTCGCCCACCGCCAAGGTCGAGCAGAGCTTTTCCTACTCCTATGGCATGGAAAAGACCTACGAGAGCAGCAAGGAGGAGTCCTACGCGCAGTCCATTACGGATACCATCTCCGTACCGCTGCCGGCGCATACGGGTCTCGACATCAATGTCGATGTGACCGACCTGCAAACGACCATCCCCTATACCGGCGCGGTGTACATCAAATATAAGACCATGATTCTCTCAGCTACCGGTTATCATGTAACCAAAGTGAATGGCACCAGTGCAGATAGATGGAAAGGACGGGAGTTTAAGCAGTATACCTTCGGCCGGAACGGCAGAAGTGCAATCGAGGATCTGGATGCCCGCATCGAAAACCGGAATGTCTCCGGCTACGACCCCGACAAGCTGGACATGAACACCCTGTATCAGGGAGCATTCAAGACGACAGCCGATCAGCTGCGCTCCGGTCAGCCGGTCGCGCCGTACTTCGGTTCGTTCCATTACACCTCCAAGAACACCGTCATCACCCCGCAGAAGGTGTACCCGATCTATGCGCTCGATCGTCTGGTACCTGATACCGAACAGGTCTCGCTGTACGAGCAGCAAAGCCTGCGTCTGGACAGCATCAAGGTTGAGGCGAAGAACGAACACGACGTGGACTGGTACGGCTTCAATCCCCGCCTGAGCGGCGAATGGACGGTTGTGGACGAAGGCCTGAACGACGCTTCGGAGTACGCCGAGGTCACGACAAACCGCAATGGCTACCCTGTCCTCAATGCGCTCAAGCCGAATGACGGAGCACAGCTGTTCCTGTGCTATCAGCCGAAGGCTACGATCGAAACAACGGATGATTTCAACAGCGAGCTGATGGAACTGACCATCCTGCCCGTTGTGCTTTCCTCGGTTACGGTAGAGGGCAGCTTTGAGCCGTTCTACTTCAACGACGGCAGCAACACCGCCGATGTTTCGAATCTGACCGTGACCGCTAAGGACGAGGACGGCAACGACTTCAACGTAACCGACAGAGTCAAGTGGTATGCAGAAGCAAACGATGACATTACGGTTGACGAAACCACGGGCGACATTGCGTTCACCGCACCGGGAACCTATCAGATCTATGCCGTAGTGAACGGCACGGAATCCAACCGTGTACCGCTGCAGGTTCTGCCCGAGCGGCAGCTCGATACGCTGACCGTGAACGGCACGATTCCCGATCTGATCTATAACGACGATACGGCGAACACCTTTGACCTGAGCACGCTCGATGTGGAGGCCAAAGATCAGTACGGCGAGGACATGATGCTCCAAGATGGCCTGTTCGAGTGGCGGCTTGCCTCGGATAAGGGCTATGCCGCAATCAGCGGCAGCACAATCACCGGCCTTGTAGTCGGCACGGATACCGTTACCCTGTATTATCCGGTCGGACAGGACGAGCAGGGCGAAACGGTCTATCGGACGGCACAGCCGCTGCCCGTACAGGTGACGGCAAAGCCCTATCTGAATGAGCTGTATTATAATGACGGCGCTCCCGCCGCAGTAGAGGGCGCAGCGTATGATCTGTCCCGCATCCCTCTGCTGGCCCGTGATCAGCACGGCAATCCCTGTGCGGTTCCATCGGACATCGAGTGGACGCTGGCAGACACCAATCAGACCAATGCCACGATTGAAAACGGAAAACTGCTCGTTGCGGTTGGCAGTGTCCCGGATGCCTCCTATGCGGATGTGATTCTGGAAGCCTCCTCTGCCTCTGCCGGCAAGACTGCAAAGAATGTCGTTGTTAAGGTCGAGCAGCAGCCGACCCTCAAGACAATCCGCGCCGATATGAAGGACGGTTTTGTCCTGCGGCTGGATGAAAATGCGGTTCTTGCAGATCAGTTTACCGCTGCCGGCTACGATCAGTATGGCAGAGAAATGACCGGCGGCAGCTTTGAATGGGTTACCTCCAAGCCGGATGTGGTTTCGCTCGAAAACGGAACACTCAAGGCACTGAAAGAAGATTCTACCGAGATCTATGCCCGTTCCGGCGACATCGAGAGTAACCACATTACGCTGACGGTCAATGCCCCGAGACGGCTGACTGCGATTACCGCAGACAGAATTCCGTCGTCCGTTCGGAAAAACACTACGCTGGATCTGTCTGCAGCTAAGGTAACGACGCTCGATCAGTTCGGCAAGGCCTTTACTCCGGAAGAGCTGGCGGCCTATCCGGCTTCTGTACGATGGACGCTGGAAAAGAATGATACGCACGCCGTTATCAGCGGAAATACACTCAGCTTTGGTGATCAGGATGGCACGATGACCCTGATCTGTGCTGCGGTCAACGCAGACACCAATGTGATCGTGGAAAAGAAGATTATCATTCGCATCACAGACTCCACCTCCGGCGGCGGCTCGTCCGGCGGCGGTGGTGGCGGAGGAGGCGGCGGCTTCTCCGCACCCAGCTATTCGGTATCTGTAGATGATGTAAAGCACGGCACTGTCACCGTATCTCCCGAGTCTGCGTCCAAGGGCGACACCGTGACCATCACGGCAGCACCCGACAAGGGCTACGTCCTCGAAAGCCTGACCGCGCTGGACAAGGACGGCAAGGCGCTCGAACTGACCGACAAGGGCGGCGGCAGGTACACCTTCGTCATGCCGGCCGGCAAGGTCACGGTGAAGGCGGTCTTTATGGATGACAACACCATGCTCAACTTCTTCACCGACGTGCACGCGGAGGATTACTACTACGATGCAGTCCTCTGGGCGGCGCAGAAGGGCATTACCGGAGGTATGAGCGACACGCTGTTTGCTCCGAACGCTGCCTGCACCAGAGCGCAGATTGTAACCTTCCTGTGGCGTGCGGCGGGTTCGCCTGAACCGAAGGCGCTGAGCAGCTTCGCGGATGTTCCGGCAGATGCATACTACGCCAAGGCGGTTGCGTGGGCGGTTGAGAATGGCATTACCGAGGGCACGAGCGATACAACATTTGCACCCGGCACCATCTGCACGAGAGCACAAGGCGCAGCGCTCTTGTACCGTGCGGCAGGCAGTCCGGCGGTTAGCGGCAGCGCGGCCTTCACCGATGTACCTGTCGATGCATACTACGCTGATGCGGCAGCATGGGCAGAGCAGAAGGGCATCACCGGCGGCATCGGAAACGGTCTGTTCGGTCCGCATAACAACTGCACGAGAGCACAGATCGTCACGTTCCTGTACAGACTGTACGGCAGAAAATAAGCAAATCAACCGATGGAAAGCGGCGGCAGGGGTATTCCCTTGCCGCCGTCTGTTTACCGATTTTTTGCCGCCATCTCACGCTGCGGAGCGAGTTGCATTCCCGGACAAACCGCTGCAATATGAGCGGAAGAAGCGGAAAAATGTCATATTATCGGTAAATCTGCGGCAGCATGTCATAATTTCTTCTTATTTTGTAAAACCCTGTTGACAAAACACGATAGATGCGCTATAGTGAGGATAAAAGAAGATGATGCAGTCGCTTTGACCGCATCTCAAACGATAATAGCAAACCCACCGAAAGGTGGCGACGCAAAGCTATAGGGCCTTACCCCTCATCGAGAGGGCTGGCAGCCAGTTACCGAAAGGAGATCGCCGGATATGAAGCGGCTTTTTCGTATTGCATGCGCAGTTTTTGCAGCAGCTGCCCTCTCGATGGGCGTTACCGCAGTAGCATTAAATGATGTTGTGGATATGAGTAATTCCACCCACGGTTATGTTACCGTAAACTACTCCTCGAGTGCAAGGCTCAAGGTTGGTATTCAGTACAACGGCGGCAAGACCGTATTCTATGATTGCCCGAGCGGCAAGGATGCTTCCTTCTCTCTCGATAAGGGCAACGGCAAGTACACCGTAACGCTGTACCGCAACGTTTCCGGTACGTCCTATCAGCAGGTCGAGTCCAAGTCCATGAACGTAACCGTTAAGGACAGCTATGCTCCGTATCTGGCCTCCACTTCCGAGGTTCAGTTCTCCAAGGGCGACACGGTATCCGCTAAGGCTGCTGAGCTCTGCAAGAACGCCAAGACTGACGAGGCTAAGGTTATCGCCATCTACAACTACATGGCAAGCCGTTATACATATGATAACAAGCTGGCGAAAGAGATCACCAGCGGCAAGATCACCAAGTACATCCCGGATACCGCCGCTACCCTGAAGGGCACCACCGGTATCTGCTACGATTTTTCCTCGCTGTTTGCAGCAATGTGCCGCAGCCAGGGCATCCCGTGTGCACTGACCAAGGGTTACGCCGGCTCCAGCTACCATGCTTGGAACAAGGTAAACCTGAACGGCAAGTGGTATCAGATCGACCTGACCTACGCGGTTACCCGCAGCGTGAAGAACGCAAAAACCCTGCATGACTGTGTATCTCCGCTGACCTACACCAACACCAGCGATGCGCTTGCAGTAGCTGCGGCTTAACACGTTTCCGTTTTACTTTGTATGCAAATGGTCCTGATTGGATGCGTTTATGTCCGATCAGCGGCGATTTATTGCATAAAAACGATTCCGGATTGAAATCCTTCTTCGCTTTTTACAGTATTTGTTTGTTATTCGCGGGCATTTATGGTATACTGAAGAAGAGGATCCGGAGGATTTCTGTCCTGCGCAGGCAAAGGACTGTGTATGCAGTCCGGCGTGTCTGCCGACAGAAAAGATCGTAAAATTCTGTGCATGACTTCCGTAAAGGGATACAGGTACAGACAAAGGCACAGCCGGTGAAAACCGGTGTCGCAAAGCCAGATGGGCCTAAACGGAGGTTTTTCCTCTCCGCATGGCAGCCGGTTGCCAAAGGTACTTTGTACCCCCTTGCAGAGCTATGCGCTGTAAAGGGGGTATTCTATTTGGAAATTGAACTACTTCTGCATTGGCTGAAGAAATTGTAAAAAATGACTATCTGTGCTACTCATTAAGGAGTAAGTTGTGCAGACAAGGGCACGATCGGTGAAAGTCGGTTTCGCAAAGCCAGGGGCCTAAACGGAAGACCGTCTTCCGCATGGCAGCCGGTTTCCTGATGCAGCTTCTTCTCTATAACAAGAAAGAAGGATGCTTTATGCGAAAACGAATGCTAAGTATTTGGCTCTGCCTTATGATGGTAATGAGTATATTACCCACGGTCAGCTTTGCTGCTGAATCGACAGAACCGGAAGGCGGAGCTACAATTACAACATCGGAAGACGAAGCTACAATTACAACACCGGAAGGCGAAGCTACAATCTATGTTGATGCAACGAAGGGCAATGACGAGCAGCCTGATGTTGGTACGACAGCAGATAAGGCGTATAAGACCTTGGCAACAGCTGTTACCAAGGCTGCAAACGGTGATACCATCGTGCTTGGCGAAGGTAAATATACGCTGTACAAGAAGGACGCTGTGACAAAGGGGAAAGATCTGACTTTTGTGGGTCAAGGAGCCGATAAAACCAGTTGGGGTATTGGCGCTACAATGCCCGATCCAGATAAGTTCGGTACAGAGTACAACGGCGATTACAGCTTTGACGGCGCGGGAACGATCACGTTCCAGAACATGACGCTCCAGTCTGCAAGCGCAAATTATCTGGGCTTTATCCGTGCGGATAAAACGGTTGTTGAGAATTGTATAATCAATGGCAAGACCTTCTACTGGGGTTATACTTCTGCAACGTTTACGAATACCACGTTTAACTGCCCGGATGGAGATTATGCGCTCTGGACGTATAGCTCGCCTACCATGACCTTTGACAACTGTACTTTTAACTCTTCCGGTAAGGTCATCAATGTCTATACCGATGCTGGTGCAGGTAAAGAAAATATCACAGTCAACTATATGAACTGCACGGTTAACGGTTTTAGCGTGAAGCAAGTGCTGAATGTCAACGACAGCAACATGGGAGACTATAAGTATATCCTTAATATCTCCGGAAATAATACGGTTTCCGGTGTGCCGTATGACAAGACTACCTGCTCCCGTTTGTATGGTTTTGCCGGAAAGACTGGAAACAACACCGGCAGATTGGATGTAAACATCGACGACACACTCGTTTGGCAAGGTGGCAAGATGGTCTCTCACAAGCACTCTGCCGGTGAGCAGGACAATGCGTTTACCTACAGCTACGGCGATTGGAAAGATAATGGAGATGGCACCCGGACCCACAAAGTGACCAAGACCTGCAAATATTGCCATTACAAAACCGAGTATGATGAAACTGAGGATATTCCGCCCATCGACTGGGACGTTTCCCGATCCAAGACCGCAACGGCGCTGGATACGAGCACGTGGACTTCCAATGTGACGCTGTCCCTGCCCAGCGCAGAGGAAAAACTGGCCTCCGATGTGGTGTTCGTGCTGGATGGTTCTTCCTCTGCGGACACAAATGTAGTAAAAAGCTCTCTTGAACTTTTGAAAGAACTGAAGTCGGCTACGGATAACAGCGGCGCAGCTGTGAATGTCTGCGTTGTAAAGTTCAAGCGGCAGGCTTTC
Source organism: Butyricicoccus sp. AF18-9LB (assembly GCF_027684505.1). Lineage (NCBI taxonomy): Bacteria > Bacillati > Bacillota > Clostridia > Eubacteriales > Butyricicoccaceae > Butyricicoccus > Butyricicoccus sp. AF18-9LB. Next base: position 61,074 of record NZ_JAQCWA010000013.1, on the reverse strand, counting down.
AAATCCGAGTGGTTTGATTTGTCGAAGAACTTTGACGAAATTAAAAAAGCTATGGAAACCAAATATTCCGGCGGTACGAATATTCATGCCGGACTGCTTGCGGGCAAGGAAGCACTGGAGGAGCACACCAATGTGGCGGCAGGCAGAAAGTACCTGATTCTGGTTTCGGACGGCTCCACCTATCTGTACAGCAAGGACGGCAACTGGGCCAGCGATACGCCGTTTACCCGTTCTTACCATCCTGCGGAACCGTACAATGCCTTTGCCGGTGGATACTGGGATAATGGTTATTATGAACCCAATAACTATCCCGAAGTCAATGTTGCCCGGCCTACGACCACATCCGACGTGGCCACCTGGCAGAGATATCTGGCCGATGTGAAGGCCAGAAATGAGACGGTAAACAGCGAGGGTAAAACCGGTGATGATTATGATTACCACTGTGACTACGATCTGAATTTCAATCAGGGCAAGCCCAGCGATGACTTCAAATCACAGCCCTGTGAGCCGCGGACAGCCAACAACCGGGATATGGCGTTCTACTATGCCAATCAGGCTTGGCAGCAGATCAAAAATGCCGGGTACAACGCATACGCCATCGCTACTCAGGATAGTATGGCAGGTGATGAAAATTCGAAAGACTCCTACTGCTTCATGAATTACCTGAATGAGGGAAAGATCCTCGATTTTGCCGACATTCAGAAGGACATCCTCTTCGCCGTCAGCGCCGGTTCCAAGGTGACCGATACCATCGGAGAGAAGTTTACGTTCGGTGGTGTAGACAGCTTTACCTTGAAGGTCGGCACAAAGGAAATCAAGGGCGTCAAGGACGCTTCGGATGAGAATACGGTAAACTTTGGCGAAAAGAAGAAGGACGGTAAATATCCGTACACCGTTACCTACACCCCGGCAACCAAGACCTTCGTCTGGACCATCAATGAGAACGTCTCCAACTTCGCGCCGGTCCAGCTGACCTATACCGTCAAGCTGACCAAGCCCGAAACCGATCCCGGCATTTACGGTGTGGAGGATCTGAATGGCGAAAAGGCCCTTTCTGGCGCAGAAGCCCTGTTCACCAACGAGAGCGCCGTTCTGAACGCCAAAAACAGCGCCGGTGCGCCGCTCAAGCCTCTGGACTTCCCGAAGCCCTCTGTTTCCTATACGGTGAAGTCCTCCGGCGGCGGTGGCGGCGGCGGCCGCAAGCCCACCGTTACCATTCCGGATGATGTACCGACCGGCCTGAACGGCGATGACCACTATGCTTACATCGTAGGCTATCCGGACAGCACTGTTCGTCCGCAGAACGGCATTACCCGTGCTGAGGTAGCAACCATCTTCTTCCGTCTGCTGACCGATGAGACCCGCAATGCAAACTCTACGAAGACCAACAGCTACTCCGATGTAGCAGCCGGCGCATGGTACAACCACGCGGTTTCTACGCTGAGCGCTATGGGCATCGTAAAGGGTGACAGCCAGGGCAAGTTCAATCCGAATGCGCCGATCACCCGTGCGGAGTTCGCTGCGATCGCAGCTCGTTTTGACGACAAGGCCAACACGACCGCTGTTGACTTCAGCGACATTGCATCCCACTGGGCAAAGGACGAAATCAGCGCCGCTGCCAACAACGGCTGGATCAACGGTTATACCGACGGCACCTTCCGTCCGAATAACAAGATTACCCGCGCCGAGGCGATGACGCTCGTAAACCGCGTCCTCAAGCGCCTTCCGGAGACCGCAGAGGACCTGCACAACGACATGATCAAGTGGAGCGACAACTCCGACACTTCCGCATGGTATTACCTGGCCGTACAGGAGGCTACGAACAGCCACTATTACGACCTCAAGGAAAACAAGCACGAGAAGTGGAGCAAGCTGCGCGAAACTCGTGACTGGACCGAACTGGAAAAGTAAATACTTTCCCGTAAGGGCGAACGAATCCCCCGGCCATTGGTCGGGGGATTTTATTGCTCTGATAATTTTTTTCTAAAGGATACAAATTTCGGCATATTTTTCTTGTTAAAATTATAACATATTGCCCTTGTGGTTTTTATATCATAGGTTCATAATAGGGATTGCCGAAAGGGAAAAAGAGGAATTCAAAAGTAGGCTTTTCGGTGATTTTTATGCGAAAGTCATGCTTTCGCAGCCGGTATAGAGGAGGAGATAATATGATCAGCTTTATCGTATGCTTATTATTATTGATCACCGGCTATCTTACTTATGGTAAAATTGTAGACAAAACCTTTGGCCCGGATGACCGGGAAACGCCGGCAGTTCACATTAACGATGGCGTTGACTACGTTGTCATGCCGCAGTGGAAGCTGTTTCTGGTACAGCTGCTGAACATCGCCGGCCTTGGCCCGATCTTCGGTGCACTGCAGGGCGCTCTCTGGGGCCCGGTTGTATTCCTGTGGATTACATTCGGTACCATTTTTGCCGGCGGCGTACACGATTATTTCTCCGGCATGATCAGTGAGCGAAACGACGGTGCCTCCATCGCAGAGGTTACCGGCAAGTACCTCGGTCACACCATGCAGAATATCATGCGTGTGTTCTCGGTTGTACTGTTGATCATGGTTGGCACGGTATTTGCAGTCGGCCCGGCCGGTTTGATCGTTACGCTGTGCAAGAGCAACGGTGTGTCCGGCGTGCTTTCGACCACGCTGTTCTGGCTGATCCTCATCCTGGTTTACTACTTTATTGCAACCTTTATTTCGATCGATAAGATCATCGGTAAGGTATACCCGCTGTTCGGCATGTGCCTGATCATCATGGCGGTCGGTGTTATCATCGGTATCTTCACCAACCCGAATTACACCATTCCGGAGATTTGGTCTCACCTGTACAATATGCACCCGTCCGGTACGCCGGTATGGAGCTTCATGTTCATCACGGTTGCATGCGGTGCAATTTCCGGCTTCCATTCCACGCAGTCGCCGCTGATGGCGCGCTGCATGAAAAACGAGAAGCAGGGTCACTTTGTATTCTACGGTGCAATGGTAGCTGAAGGCATTATCGCACTGATCTGGGCGGCAGCCGGCTGTGCTCTGTATGAGGTCACCGGCGGTCTCAACACCGGTCTGGCGGAAGCGCTGGCAGGCGGTCAGTCCGCAGCAATCTACGATGTATGCTCCAAGACCATGGGCGGCGTTGGTATTGCTCTGGCCATGATCGGCGTTGTTATCTGCCCGATCACTTCCGGTGATACCGCATTCCGTTCCGCTCGTCTGACACTGTCCGACTGGTTCCACATGGATCAGAGTTCGTATGCAAACCGCCTGAAGCTGTGCATCCCGGTACTGGGTATCGGTGCTATCCTCGGCATCGGCAATGCGACCGGTCTGATCGACTACACGGTTATCTGGCGTTACTTCAGCTGGACCAACCAGACGCTCGCTATGATCGTTCTGTGGGCAGCAGCTATGTACCTGTTTACCGAAAAGAAGAACTTCTGGATTGCAGCTGTTCCGGCTACGTTCATGAGTGCAGTTTCCTGCACCTATTTCATCCTTGCACCGGAGTGCCTCGGCAGCCTGCTGAACAGCAAGACAGTAGCCGGCACGGTAATTTACAATACCGCAGTGGCGTACCCGATCGGTATTGTATTCGCGGCACTGCTGCTCGCACTGTTCATACGTGCGACCAAGAAGCGCGGCGCAAAGAAATCTGCTTGAATATAATAGCATTGCTGCAGCCGGCCGTTCCTTTGTGCGGTCGGCTGCGGCCATCCATAACGATAATTGCGGGGTGACGGAAAATGTTGAAACCTTATCCGCTCAGCGCGGGACGTATTGATGACGCGTCGCTTGCTGAGGATAAAAAAACCTGTCGGAAAATCGGTCCGTGCGGCATCGGCAGGCATGCCCTTTATTTGAACAGCTTTTTTATTGACCGGCGGTATTATGTTCCGTTTTCCGTGGTAACGCGTGTGTACAAGCGCGTTGCGATGAGCAAGGGCGGCTTTTCCGGCAAGGGCATTTTCGCCACGCTGTCCTATCTGGTCGTGGAGTTCGACGGCGGACAGAAGGTGTGCAATTTCAAGTATGAGCAGCAGGTCGATGATTTCCTGAGCGTTATCCGAGCTGAGCACCCGTCTATTCCGTGTGTCAGCGCGGCGGCCGAGCAGCGCATTGCCGAGGAGAAGACCCGCCGGGAGGAAGAGGAGCGCAATCGTCCGCCGATGAGCGCACAGGCGGAGAAAACCGTGCAGGCACTCGATAACGCAATCGACTATCTGGAGCGCCGTCCTGAGCTGACCGAACGACTGAGCGCAGCCGCAAAACGCCGCCGGAACTTTCAGTGTACGAACGGCAGCTACCGCTGGGCCGCTATGGCGATCACACTGCTTGGATTTGCGGCGCTGGCTTACGGTATCGTTTCCTTCATGCGTCACGGCTCGTTTTCGATTTATTTTACGCTGTTCGGCCTTGCCGCGATATTCACGTTTGCAGGTTTCAGCGTCCTGCCGACAGCACGCAACAACCGTGCCTCCATCATGCAGAATGATGCACAGGCACAGGAGAAAATGCAGGCTTACCTTGCGGACTATCTGAATTTCCCGCTGCCGGCTCGCTATGCACATCCGGTTGTGCTGCGCCGCATGCAGCGTGCCGTCATGGATGGCCGCGCAGTGACCGCTGCGCAGGCGCTCGACGTTGTGAAGGCTGACCTGAAGGCGCTGAATGCGGATGTCACCGTCTCGCAGGCGGAATACGATGAGGTTGTCGCCATCAAGCCCATGTTCCTCAATGCGGAGTATCAGTGATAATCAAATGATACAAAAATCCCTCCCGGTTTATGATCGGGAGGGATTTTTGGCTTATATGATGTACATATCCGGTCTGCGGAGCGGCAGATAGTCCGGATTCCTGCGGATTTTTTGCACCTCCTGCAGATTGATATCGCAGAGGAGCAGCTGCTCCGTGTCGTTTGCTTTGACAAGCACCTTGCCGCTCGGATGAATGACGAGCGATTCGCCGGCAAACTGCATTTCGCCTTCTGTGCCGACACGGTTGCACATGGCGGTCGAAGCAGATGACAATGCCGACGTTGCCGAACGGCGTGCGGAACACCTTGAAGCCATCGTTGGACGGCGTGTAGTAATCCTGCTCGTAGAAGTTGATATTCTGTGCGATGTGTACCATTTTTGCAACATCCTGCACGGTTCCGTCCGGCATTACCCATAGAGATGCGTCATTATATCATTTCATTTGGCAAATGAAATGCGAAAAGGACATTCCCGAGGGGTGGGAATGTCCTGCGAAAAAGAGTATCGATATGATCTGATTTAAGAGCACAGTCCGCATTTCGCGCATGCAGACGGTGTGGCAGCGCAGCCGCCGAGGGCAGTCTCGCGCAGCTCGATGGGGATGCGGCGGCCGACCGCGTACATGGTATCGAGCATTTCATCGAACGGGATAAACTGGTGAATGCCCGCGAGCGAGAGCTCAGCGGCAACGAGCGCGTTGGCTACGCCTGCCGCGTTGCGGTTCTGGCACGGATACTCGACCAGACCGCCGACTGGATCGCAGACCAGACCGAGCATGTTCATCAGCACGGTGGAGGCCGCGTCAAGGCACTGCTCAGGCTTGCCGCCCATGAGCTCGACAGCTGCGCTGGCCGCCATTGCGGAAGCGATGCCGACCTCAGCCTGACAGCCGCCGACCGCGCCTGCAACGGTTGCGTTGCGCATGGCGAGGTAGCCAATCGCACCGGCGTTGAACAGGGCGTCAATCAGCCGTTCGTCCGAGATGTTGTAGCAGTCCTGCAAGGCAAACAGCATGCCCGGCAGAACACCGGCGCTGCCTGCGGTCGGCGCGGCCACGATAAGGCCCATCGAGGCGTTGACCTCGAGCACGGCCATCGCGTACTGCGCCGCCTTGTGCAGTACATCCCCGCAGATGGAGCGGCCTTTGGCCGCGTGCTGCGCCAGTTTTTTGGCTTCGCCGCCAATCAGGCCGCCCATGGACTTGACCGGCGTTTTGAGCGGTGTCAGCGCGGATGAGCGCATGATTTCGAGCGCCCTCTTCATACGGTGCGTGACCTCATCACGCGTGGTTTCGCCCAGCTGGCACTCGCGGCGGCGCATGATCTCGGAGATGGGGAGCTGCTGCTGCGTGCAGAGTGCAAGCAGCTCGGATGCGTTTTTGAAATCCATAATCTGCTCTCCTCCTTACGGTTCGATGATCATGACGTCGTGGACGTTGGGATTGTTTTTGAGCGGTTCCTCAATGCCCTCGGGGAAATGACCGTCCGACTCGACGATCGTATAGGCGGTGTTGCCCTTGGACTCGCGGAACAGGCGCATGAATGCAATGTTTACACCCTTGTCGCTGAGCACCTTGGTGATGTGCGCCACGACGCCCGGCTTGTCCTGCTGAACGACGATGACCGTGCTGTATTCACCGGTAAAGTCAACCTCAACGCCGTTAATGCGCGCGATGCGGCACTTGCCGCCGCCGAGCGACTCACCGCGGATAGTCATCACCTGACCGGCGGCATTCTCCATGCGGATGTCCACGGTGTTCGGATGAACATCGGTCTCGGTCTCACACGGCGTGAATGAGTAGGACAGACCGCGCTCGGTCGCAATCGAAAACGAATTGCGGATGCGGGTGTCGTCGGTCGAAAAGCCCATGATGCCGCCGAGCAGGGCGCGGTCAGTGCCGTGGCCGTGGTAGGTCTTGGCGAACGAGCCGTACAGGGTGAAATCCACCTTTTTAAGCGGCGGCGCGATCATCTTGTGCGCCAGATACGCGATAACGGCTGCGCCGGCGGTATGGGAGCTAGAGGGACCGATCATATTCGGTCCCAGCACATCAAAAACACTGATAAAGGACATAGGGGATTCTCCTTACTGAGCGGAGGATTTGCAGATAAACCTGCGGTAGATGGTCTCCACGATCACGCCGATCGCGTTGTCGCCGGAAACATTGCATGCGGTGCCGAACGAGTCCTGCGTGATGTACAGTGCAACCATGATGGCGCAGATCGGGCCGCTCGGGTCGCCGGCCTCGGTGCCGAAGATCATGTACAGGAACGGCAGGGCGGTCATAATGGAGCCGCCCGGCGCACCGGGAGACGCCACCATGGCAATGCCGAGCGTCATGATGAACGGGATAACGGTGCCGATGGAGATCGGCAGCTGGTTCATCAGGCAGACGGCAGTCGCACAGGCGGTAATGGTAATCATCGAGCCTGCCATGTGGATGTTTGCGCACAGCGGAACCGTAAAGTTGCGGATTTCCGAGGAAACGCCGTCTGCTTCAGCGCACTGCAGGTTGACCGGAATGGTAGCCGCAGAGGACTGGGTGCCCAGTGCGGTTGCGTAGCCCGGAATCTGGTTGCGGATGAGCGTAAGCGGGTTCTTGTGGCTGACCAGACCTGCAATTACGAACTGGATGCAGATGCAGATCAGGTGCATGATGATAACAACGATGAATACCTTCCACAGAATACCGAGGATGGCAAAGGTCTTGCCGGACTTGGTCATATCGGTGAACGTGCCGCAGATGTAAAGCGGCAGCAGCGGAATGATGACCTTGTGCAGTACGCAGTCAATGATGCCGGAGAAGTCGGAAACGCCGTTGTACAGCGTGTCGCCGATGGTCTTGCCGCGCAGGCTGGACATGCACAGACCGAGCACAAACGCCGTAACAACAGCGGACAGCGTGTTCATCAGCGCCGGAATTTCCAGGCTGAAGTACGGCTCCAGCGAGTTGCCTGCGGTTGCGGCGATCTTGTCGAGCGCGTCCGCACTCATGAAGTGCGGGAACAGGGTGTCGGCTACAAAGAACGAAGCCGAGCCTGAGATCAGGGTCGAGCAGTAAGCGATGGCAACCGTGATGAGCAGCAGCTTGCCCGCGCCGCTCTTGAGGTTAGCAATGCCCATGGTAACATACGCGAGGATCATCAGCGGGATGATAAACGACAGGAACTGGCTGAAGAACGACGAGAGCGTTACCACAAAGCGGCAGAAGCCTTCCGGCAGGAACTGGCCGAACAGGATGCCGACAATGATGGCGATGATGAGCTTGGGCAGTAATCCGAGTTTGAATTTTTTCTTTTCTTTCATTTCTTTTTCCTCCTTTTTGGCGGGCAGCACCACACAATTTGAACTGCGGCACTTTGCGGAAAGTGCACCTGTTCGGTTATGCGATGTTACCCTTTGCGGTGCAGACCGTTTGTTTGCCCCTCTTTGGTCTGCTGCCGTGGAAGTCTGCCGAGATTTTTGCCTCCGGACACAAAAAGAACCGCTTATTTTAGGCGAAATGCTGTAAAATAGGACGCGGTTTTTGTGTAAAAAGGATAAATAAAAAATCGGTGGTAAACCTCCAATTTCTTTCTTGACCTCTTTGCAGATTTAGTATATTCTGTTTAATGGGTTAAGTCAAATTCATATATTTTATCATTTCGATTTAAAATATTGATAATATAGGGGAGAGAGGGAAATTCATGGAGCTTCGGCAGCTTGCAACCTTTATTCGGGTAGCACAGTTTAAGAGTTTTTCACGCGCAGCAGAGAGCCTCGGCTACTCACAGTCGGCGGTAACGGTGCAGATACGCCAGCTGGAGGAGGAACTGGACACGCGTTTGTTCGACCGCATGGGCAAGCGTATCGCGCTGACCGACACAGGCGAGCGTTTTCTCAGCCATGCGTGCGATGTGATGAATCAGGTCAATCAGGCGCGCATGTCGGTCACATCCACGGCAGAGCTGCACGGTTCGCTGCATATCGGCACGATTGAGTCGCTTGCATGTCTCAAGCTGCCGACGGTGCTGCATCTGTACCGTAAATTCAACCCGAAAGTGTCTATCCGCATCACGGTCGGTGAGCCGGAAGAATTGATTGAGCATATGGAACGCGGCGAGCTGGACATGATCTATGTGCTTGATGAGCCGCTGTACAGCAACAACTGGAACAAGCTGATGGAGCAGCGCGAGGAAATCGTATTTGTGGCGTCTGCATCGCTGCGCGAGGAGCTGGGCGGAAAAGAGCTGACGATTGAGGAACTGCTCACGCAGCCTTTTTTCCTTACCGAGCAGGATAATTATCGCCGTGTACTCAACCGCCGTCTTGCCGCGCGGCGGACCATCCTTACGCCGTCGCTCGAGTGCGGTGATACCTCGCTGCTCATTCGCATGCTTGAGATTGATCGCGGTGTATCCTTTCTGCCGTGGTACGCAGTCGAGAACAGCGTAAAAGAGGGAAGGCTGATCCGTTTGTCGGTCGAGGACTGCTATATTTCGCTCTACCGCCAGATTTTCAGCCATAAGGAGAAATGGCGCACACGCGAAATGGATGAATTTGTCCGCGTGGCCAAGCTGGCGGACGAGGATGAATAGGAGCATATAACAACATCCCACTTGCTGAAGCACAGCAATGATATGTACCCCCAATACTGGGTGTCCAGTATTGGGGGTACATATCAAAATCCGGTCAGCCTTTTTATCTCAGTAGACGATGCAGGAATGTGATTGTCCTGGTGCACGAATGATTTTGGAAGATTACCCAAACCAATCCCACCGAAACGCTTCGGTGGACAGAGTAGATGCCTTGCCGTCGAGTGCAATCTCGCTGAGCAGGATACCAACGATCGGTGCGATACCGAACCCATGTATCTGGAGGCGCAGAAGCAGCTGAAGAAACAAAAAACAACGCATACCTTCTGACAAATTTGGCAACACTACTCGTAAAAGGAGTGTGTTTTCATGTCAGATATGTTTTGCTTTCAGTGCCAGCAGACCGCAGGCAACAAGTGCTGCGTGAGCGTGGGTGTCTGCGGCAAGCAGCCGGATACGGCAGCGCTGCAGGATGAGCTGGTGTACGAACTCATTCGCTTGGCCGAGGCGGCAGTTGCGGCCGGTCAACGCACACAAATCGTCGACCGACTGCTGATGGACGGCCTGTTCATCACCTTGACCAATGTCAATTTTGACAATCAGGCGATTGCGGAATTCACCGAGCGGGTACGCGCGGAACGAGAGAAATTCGGCGGAAAACCGTGTGCGGTCGTGGAGCTGTGGAAGGGCGACACGGATACGGTTTCGCTGCGTTCCACGCTGCTGTTCGGCATGAAAGGCATGGCCGCCTATGCACACCACGCGATGAATCTTGGCTACACGGATGACGAGGTGAGCGCGTGGTTTTACAAGGGCCTGTGCGCGGTCAATCGCCCGCATTCGATCGAGGAATGGCTGGCGCTGATCGTCGAGTTCGGGCAGGTGAATTTCCGGTGCATGGAGCTGCTCGATGAGGCCAATACGGGCACATTCGGCACGCCGCAGCCCGCAAAAGTGCCGACCGACATCAAAAAAGGCCCGTTCATCGTGGTTTCCGGGCACGACCTGGGCGACTTAGCGCAGCTGCTCGAGCAGACGGCGGGAAAGGGCATCAACATCTACACGCACAGCGAAATGCTGCCTGCGCACGGCTATCCGGGACTGAAAAAACATCCGCACCTTGCGGGCAATTTCGGCACGGCATGGCAGAGCCAGCAGACGGAGTTCGAGAACATTCCCGCGCCGGTGCTGTTCACCACCAACTGTCTGATGCCGCAGCGCCCAAGCTATCAGGACCGCGTGTACACGACTTCGGTGGTGGGCTATGCGGGTCTGCGCCATATCGAGGCGGATGCGTGCGGCCGCAAGGACTTTTCGCCCATCATCGAGCAGGCGCTCGCGCTCGGCGGGTACGAGCACGACCACAGCATGAGCGGCATCAACGGCGGGCATATGCTGATGACGGGCTTTGCACACGGCGCGGTGCTGGCTCACGCGGAGGAGATCATCTCGCTCATCAAGAGCGGCAAGGTGCGGCATATCTTTCTGGTCGGCGGCTGCGACGGCGCGCATCCGGGCAGAAATTACTACACCGAGTTTGTCAAATCCACGCCGATGGATACGCTGGTTCTGACGCTTGCGTGCGGCAAATACCGCTTCAATGACCTCGATCTGGGCGAAATCGGCGGCCTGCCGCGCATTCTGGATATGGGCCAGTGCAACGATGCGTACAGCGCCATCAAGGTTGCGCTTGCACTGGCGGATGCGTTCGGCTGCACGGTCAACGACCTGCCGCTCACGCTCGTGCTCTCGTGGTACGAGCAGAAGGCGGTGTGCATCCTGCTGACGCTGCTTGCGCTCGGCGTGAAGAATATTTACCTTGGACCGACGCTGCCGGCGTTTCTGTCGGAAACCGTGGTCAAAACACTGGTGGAGACCTACGATCTGCACCCGACCACCAATCCGCAGCAGGACCTGGATGCGATTTTGGGAAGGGGATAAACCGGCGAGCTTTTTGGACGCTACGGAGCGTTCCTTGTTTCCCTCTCGTTTGCTTGCTGCAATAGGTTTCAGCAAACGAAAGAGGAAAGAAAACAATGAAATTTACGGCATTCAACGGCAGTCCAGCGGGCGAAAAGAGTGCCGCTGGACGCATGCTCGGGGTCTTTCTGGCGGGCGCGGCTTGTGCCGGAGCGGAAACCGAGCTGTACCATCTTGGCGATTACAGCATCGGACAGTGCGTGCAGCACGATGACATGGAGAAGCTGCTTCGCGCATATCAGTCTGCGGATGTGGTCTGCTTGGACTCGCCAGTGTACTCGTGGAACATGACGGCGCTGCTCAAGAATTTTGCAGACCGGCTGATCCCGTTCAAAAGTCCGCTGCTGACCGAGCAGGCCGGCTATGAGTTTGCGGCACAGGGCGAGGTCACAGCAGAGCCCCGTACACAACTGGATGCGCCGCTGATGTCCGCCGCAGAGTATGTACAGTTTCTGGGTATGTAAGACAAAGGGAAACGGTTCTTGCCTTCGGGAAAGAGCCGTTTTTGATGTGCGCCATAGTATCTGACGGAATGATATGGGAAGTGAAGCTCGATCAGGCTATGCCGAAAAAGCAATACTATGTCGATTATCGGCAGGGATTTTTGTGTATCAGGATGGTATATTGGAAGTCAGTGTGGTATAGTTAGGGTGAACTAACTATGGATTGACACTGGAATCCCATAAAAGCAAAGAGATGAAGGAATTATGCAAAGCAAACAGCAAAAGCAAATCAAGGTATTTCTGATACAGACCTTCGGCGGAAGCAGGGGCGGCTCGCTGTTTTCACGACAGGAAAAAATGCTGGATAGGTTAATCAAAACCGCAGCAAACAGGTCCAAAAACCAGATGAAAACACTGATGCAGACCATTCTGCCGCGCATTGCACTGTACAAGGTGCTGCAGACAGAGCTGCCTGCGGAGGAAACCTTTACGCACATGCGGACGTACATGATGGACTGGGTGGCGGCAGAAAAGCACGCTTTCACGGCGAAAATGGAGTTTGTGCCGGGATTTTATCGGATTTACAGCTATTGTTTTCTCAAAATCATGCGTACCTCCGACCTGTGGGAGAGCACACAGGAACACGACAAAACGCACTTTTCCGCGTCGATTACCAAGTGTCTCTGGCACACGGCGTGCCAGGAAAACGGCTGTCCGGAGCTGTGTCCGCTGTTTTGCGACGTGGATGACGTGACCTACGGCGGACTGCACAAGCTCGGCTTTTCGCGCACAAAAACGCTGGGCTGCGGCGGTGACTGCTGCGATTTTCGGTTTTTCAAAAGGTAGGTGAGCAGACGGAGAAGCGGACTTCGGCAGGATTTTCGGTGCAGCGGCGGAATCCGTGCTGTCAGCTCCATCGCCTACGCAGTGCGGCCGCAGATGGTTTTGAGTCGGATTCCTCTTCCATACCTTGCGATTTCCCCGGTTAAATGATACAATCAAACCACAAGGTTTCATTCCATTAAACGGATTCCGAAGGGGAGCCATCCCTTATCACATAAAGGAGCATCAGTGCATGAACCCAGTTTTTGTTATCGGACACCGCAATCCGGATACGGATTCCATTTGCTCTGCAATCTGCTACGCGCACCTCAAGCGCAGGCTGACCGGCGGAGAATACATAGCTTGCCGCGCGGGTCACGTCAATGCGGAGACCAAATTTGTGCTCGAACGCTTCGGCGTGGAGCCGCCGCGCTACATCAAGTCGTTTGAGCCGCGCCTGAGCGATGTGCAGTACCGCGAGGTGCCGGGCATCAGCGAGGAGCTGTCGCTGCACCGTGCATGGGATTACATGAACGAAAATGATATTCAGACGCTGGCCGTTGTCGATGAGGATCGCCGCCTGAAGGGTCTGCTGACGCTGGGCGATATCGCGCGCTTCTACATCGAGGATCAGGACGCCAATGCGCTGGCGGAGGCCAAGACCAGCTATCGGAATCTGGTCGATGTGCTGGACGGCACGCTCGAGGTTGGCGACATTGACCAGCGGTTTGAGCAGGGCAGCGTGGTCGTTGCGGCGGCTAATCCGGACGTACTCGAGGACTACATCGGCAAAAACGATATGGTTATTCTCGGCAACCGCTATGAAAGCCAGCTGTGCGCCATTGAGATGAGCGCCGGCTGCATAGTCATCGGTCTCGGCTCCAAGGTTTCGCGTACCATTCGAAAGCTGGCCTCGGAAAACGGCGTTTCCATCATCGCCACCCCGTATGATACCTACACCTGTGTCAAGGTTATCGGTCAGGCGGTTCCGGTGCGGCATGTGATGCGGAAAAAGAGACTTATCACCTTCGAGCCGGAGGAAACGGTTGAGGATGTAAAGCGCACGGTTTCCAAGAAGCGTATCCGCTATTACCCGTTGATGGATGAACAGGGACGATATGTCGGTATGTTCTCACAGCGCAACCTGCTGGATTTGGAGCGTCCGTCGGTCATTCTGGTTGATCACAACGAGCGCGATCAGGCCGCCGAAGGCATTCGTTCGACCAATATTGTTGAAATTATCGACCACCACCGCATTGACTCGGTGGAAACCAGCGGACCGATCTACTTCCGCAATCAGCCGCTCGGCTGCACTGCGACCATCATCACGCAGATGTACCATGAGCACAACGTGGAGATCGAGCCGAAAATCGCGGGTCTGCTGTGCTCGGCAATCCTGTCGGACACGCTGATGTTCCGCTCGCCGACGTGTACGCCGCTTGACCGCATGGCTGCAGAAGAGCTGGCGAAAATCGCCGGTCTGGACATCAAGCAGTATGCAACAGAAATGTTCCGTTCCAGCTCACGTCTGCTCGATCGCTCGATGGATGAGCTGTTCCACATGGATTTCAAGTATTTTCAGGTGCAGAATCAGAAGATTGCGATTTCGCAGGTGACGAGTGTCAGTGAGAACGAGCTGTCCGGCATCCGTGATAAAATGCTCGAGTACATGGAAAGCTGCCTGGCATCGAGCGGTCTGTCCATGCTGTTCGCTATGCTGACCAACATTATCGAGGAAAAGACAGAGCTGCTCTACGTCGGCAAGGGCGCGCAGCAGCTGGTCCGTGCGGCCTTCAAGACCGACTGCGGCGAGCATTCGGTCGTCCTGCCCGGTGTCGTCAGCCGCAAGAAGCAGATGGTAGCGCCGCTTGTCGGAGCGATGGAGCACGATGAGGAAATAGAGTAAGATTTGCAGAGTAAAAGCGGAAGAAACCTTGGTTTCTTCCGCTTTTTGTATTTAATTTAGCTTTTTCAGCTGCTCAGAGATGGTTCGTTTCATCGTCTCGGCATCAAGCGGCTTAGAAAGATGCGCGTTCATGCCTGCGGCGAGACACTTCTCGCGGTCCTCCTTGAAGACGTTGGCTGTCATGGCGATAATCGGAATGGCTTTCGCGTCCGGCCGGTCGAGTGCCCGGATAGCTTTTGCAGCCTCCAGACCGTCCATCTCGGGCATCATCACGTCCATGAGAATGGCATCAAAGCTGCCCGGCTCGGAGTCCCGGAAGGCTGCAAGCGCCTGCCTGCCGTTCTGCACCGGAACGGTCTGTACACCGCTGTCGTGCAGCAGGAAGATTGCAATCTCCATGTTGAGCTCATTATCCTCGGCAACGAGCAGCCGCGCGCCGGAAATATCTGACGGTGTCTGCGGCGAAGCTGCTGCGGTCGCGTCACGATCGAGTTCAAAAGGCAGTACGATGGTAAACCGGCTGCCTTCACCGAGTTTGCTCTCCACCGAAATGGTGCCGCCCATTTGCTCGATGAGCTGATGCACGATAGACATGCCGAGTCCGGTACCCATATAGCTTGAGCGGGGGGACTCGTCCGCCTGCTCAAACGGATTGAACAGATGGTTTTTGATGAAATCCTCGGACATGCCCAGACCGGTGTCCTCGATGATGAATTGACAGGTGATCTTCGCATCCGTCCGTTCGAGCATGTGCATCTGCATATGGATGGAACCGCCGGGCTTATTGTATTTCACGCAGTTGGTGAATAGATTCATCAGGATTTTTTTCAGATGCAGCGCACTGCTGCGGACGTAAATACCGGAAAAATCGTCATGCTCACCGGTGACGGTAAGACCGGCGGCTTCCGCCTGAAACAGCACCGAATTGGTAATGCTGCCGCAGACTTCATCCAGATTCATGGATTCGCGCCGCAGAACAACGGTGCCGTTTTCCAGCTGAGCCATATCCAGAACATCGTTCACCAGAGACAGAAGCAGCTGAGAGGACAGCTCGATTTTATGCAGACAATCGCGTATGCGCGCGTGGTCGTCCTTATTTTTGCGAATGATAGTCAGCATGCCGATGATGCCGTTGATAGGTGTGCGGATATCGTGCGACATGTTGTTCAGGAACGTTGTTTTGGCGGCGTTGGCAGCCTTGGCCTGCGTGAGCGCCTCCTGCAGCTCTGTCTGGCTCTGCTGCAGCTTGAGGTTCAGCTCCTGCGCCTGTTTGGCGGACTGCCGGGCCTTGCGGAACAGACCGAACAGCAGCAGAGAGAGCAGGATGAACACAGCAGAGGCAGTGGTCAGATTGTCCTTGACAAAGTCCGCAGCGGTGACCTTTTCGGGCGCACTGTCGTACATGGCAAGTGCACCGGTCAGCAGGGAAGAAGGCATGGTTTTGAGCGTTTTGTTCAGGATGGACAGCAAAGCCGTATCGCCCTGCCGTACGGCGAACGAGGTCTTGCTCGGCTGTGTGAGGAACACGCGGTACAGCGTTTTGTCCTTCATATAGCGCGGCAGCTGACCGGCACGCATTACATAGCAGTCCGCACTGCCGGTACGCATGGCTTTGATCGCGTCATTCGCTGAAGGGTATTCGAGGATCGTCCACTTGGGATAATTATAGGAAAGGTACTGCTTGAGCGAAAAATCGTTCTTGGGGATGGCAGCGGTGTTTGGCTCAAGCTCATTAAAATAGTTCTTCGTGGTAAGCGCCGCCTGACTGAAGCTCAAGACGGTGTTCGACAGTGCAAGACCGTTCTCTTCGGCGGCACGCGGGTTCTGGCTGGTGTGGAAAATCAGGTCGATCTCACCGTTCTGCAGTGCCTGCAGCTGCTCAAGCTGCGTGTCAAAGCCGTGCAGGTCGAAATGCAAGGCGTTATCCCCCAGACAATTCGTCGCATATACGACATAATTCGTGAGAACACCGGTAACATCACCGGTTCGGATATCAAAGTTGCTGATGCCGGTGTCATGATTCAGAAAACCGATGCGGATGGCGCCATGCTGCCGGAGCCAGTCCTGCTCCTCGGTCGAGAGGAGCTCGACCGACTGGGCAGACAGATAGCGCTGATACAGATCATCCTGATAGAACGGCTTGTCGTGTGCAATACGGCGCATGGCATTATCGAGCGCTTCCTTGAGATCGGGACGGCTTTTGCTGATCACGAAGTAAACATCCGAGCTGCCGAACGAGGTGATCGCGGACAGGCCGTATTCCTGCCACTGGGGACTCTCGACCGAGATAAAACCGTCGATTTCGCGGCGGGCGATCTTGGCGGCTGCGTCCTCGTCGCTGGTGATGGTCACATGCTCGGTGTGCAGACCGTGGCGCGTCTCCCATTCGCAGAACTGCGTGGTCGCGATACTTTCGGACAGCATGCCGATGCGCTTGCCGTTCAGGGTGGTCAAATCGGATACGGAAATATTGGCAGCGGCGAGATTTGCATACAGGTAATATTTTTCCTCGCCCATCGGCAGATCGGAAAACAGCATGGTCTGGGCACGGCCCTCGGCGTAGGATACGCCGGCCATCAGGTCGATTTCGCCCTTTTGCAGCATGTTCAGTGAATCCAGCCAGTTTGCTTCGATGTAATGATAGGTCCAGCCGGTATATGCGGCGACGGACTGCTGATATTCGTAGCCATAGCCGCTGCGTTCGCCGTTTTCGCAGGTGATGTTGTAGGCGGAATCCGGATACCATGCAACTCGCACGACAGAGGAATCCTGCACAGCGGCGGCTGTGCCCTGCAGCAGCGGCATAAGCAGGCAGAGGCACAGCAGCAGACAGCTGTACCGTTTCAGTCTGGTTGTAATTTTGTTCATATACTCCTCCGTAAGCCGGAATGCGTCCGGCATTTCTCTGTAAAAGAAAAAAGATGCACTGCTGCATCGGTAATGCATCTGTGCATCTCAAACGAGGCAACTGGCTGCCATTTTACAGGCCCTGTGAAGCTGGCTTCGCAGTCATTGCGAAAGCGGCTTCTTAGCTTTGCGCCGCAGGCTTTCGCCTGGTTTGCTGAATGTTTATTTGTTTATTATATTCTATTATAGGTGAAGAACGACAGGGTTGCAAGAGAAAGACGCAAAATCGACCGCGATTTCAATAGAATGCGGTATTAAAAATTGTTTGATTGATATACAGAACGGAGGGGACCAAATCGCACGGCATCTCGTCTAATCAAGTAACAAGAGAAAATACAGCGGCCGTGCGCCGCACCGCTCAAGAAACGAGGTGTCTGTTATGAAAAAACGATTGTTCCCCCTGTTCCTTGCACTTTTGCTGCTGCTTTCCGCCTGCGGAGCAAGCGTCGGCAATTCGGCATCGGCGGCAGCCGGTGACAGCGGCAGTATGCCGGGTGACATGAACGGCTGGACCGAGGAAGCGTCGGCAGATACCGCTGAGAGCGGTGCGGACTTTTCTGCGGTGAGAAAGAATGCCAAGCTGATTTTGAACGCTAATCTGACGCTCGAAACGCAGGATTTCGACAAAGCCTCTGCAGATATTGAGAAAATGGCAGCGGATGCAGGCGGCTATCTTGAATCGAGCAGTCTTTCCGGCGATGCGGGCAGCCGGCATGCAAGCTATGTCCTGCGCATTCCGCAGGAGAAGTTTGAGGCGTTTTACGAGCAGCTCGGCAGCAGCGTGCATGTGGTGTACAGCTCGCGTTCGAGCGAGGACGTGACCGAGCAGTATACCGATATCGAAACCCGTCTGGCAACGCTGACCACCAAGCACGAGCGGCTGCTAGCGCTGCTCGATCAGGCGGATAAGATGGAGGATATTATCTCTCTCGAGAACGCGCTGGCCGACTGCGAATACGAGATCGACTCGCTGACCGGCTCTAAGCGCCATTACGATGATCTGGTCGGATTTTCGACCTTCTATGTGGATCTGAAAGAGGTTCAGACGCTGACCGCAACGCCAGAAGGCAGCGGCTTCGGCGCACAGCTCGCGCAGGCGGCTAAGACCGGAACACGCGGTCTGGTTAACGCGGTTCGCGCGCTCATCGTCGGTGCGGTGATGTTCTGGCCGGTGCTCCTGCTGGCTGCTGCCGGAGGCGGCGCTGTTGCGGTCCTGCGCCGTCGGCGCAGGAAGGCGCGCGAAGCCGAGCAGACGGAGATTCCGACAGAAAAAGATAATCGGTAATACAGGTGCAAAAGGAGCGCAGATGTTTGCAATCTGCGCTCCTTTTGTCGATACTTGTCGATTCGCTGCGGCTATGATATACTGATTATGCTACCGCTCCCCAAAAGGTAGAGAATGGGGGTGTGCACGATGTCTATCACTTTGTCTTTCCTTATTTCTGTTGTGGCGAGTGTAGTTGCATATTACATTTGCAAATGGCTGGACAGAAACAGTAACCGGTAGTCAGCCTGAGGAATAAGTCGCCTCATACCAAACGGCATAGAAAAGCCCCGGTGCTGGAACACCGGGGCTTTTCGCGTGCACGATGTGCACTTTTGTCTTTCCTTGTGTAATCATATTATACCGCATATCAACAGCCAATGCAAGTAGATCCGACTGCGCCGGAAGATATTTCTCTGTCCAAGCGAGGAAATATGCACAATATCATGGACGCTTATTTGGATAGTTTTTATACTATGGTTAAATACATTTGGCTCATTCCTTCAAAGTATGATATGATTAAATCATTCAGGAGAGAAAGAGAAACGGAGAGAAAACCATGAAACGATGGAAAGGGGCGGCATTGCTGCTGCTCTGCACAGTTGTGATGCTGCGGCTGCTGCAGGGATTGGCACAGCCGGAAAAAGAGAATGCCCATGTGCCGGTGCTCGGCATTGTCACCACGGCGGCAGAGGATGACCGGCGCGAAGCGCAGTCCGAAGCGCTTGTACATGCGGCGGAGGAACATGGCTTCAAAGTGCTGGAAATGCCGGTCGAGCGCACGCAGGAGGCACAGATTGAAGCCGTGCGTGCGCTGATCGTGTATCAGGTGGACGCAATCGCATTTACGCCGCTGGTGGAAAGCGGCTGGGACAACGTGCTGCGCGAAGCAAAATCCGCCTCTGTGCCGCTGCTGTCGATAGACCGCGCGATACGCGGCGTGGATGATGTGCCGCTGCAGCATATTGGATTTGATTATGCGTCGCTCGCCGAGCAGGCGGCGGATGCGCTTCTGCAGCAGCGCATGCCGCGGGACGGTGTACTGGAGCTTTACGGCACAGTAAATGCTTCGGACGCAAGAGAGATTGCACGCGGCTGCCGCGAGGCTCTGGAGGAACACGGATTGACCGTAACCTACAGCTTGTGCGGCGACGGCATGCGCTCGCGCGGCTGCGAAATACTGGAGGAGATGGAGGACCATCTGGACGAAATCGGCTACATTTTCGCCCAGAATGACGCCATGGCGCTCGGTGCAGTGGATTATCTGCACAGCCACGGCCGTAAACCGGGCAAGGATGTGCTGATTTGTGCGTTTGGCGGCGGTGCAGAGCTGCGCGCGCTGCAGAAAAAAGGGGAGGTTGCCGTAATCGGCGCACTGGATGATACGCAGCTGGCTGAACTGACCGCAGACGCAGCCCAGCAGATTGCGAAGGCACCGTGGAAGCCCTATATCGCTCTGGCGGATACCGCCGTGCTGACGGAGGAGGGAACGGCCGATGCGTAAAACCCATCACAGCCTGCACGGCTTGCTGCGGCAGTCGCTGCTGCGCAGCGTGGTCTGCATGATCCTTCCGGTGTGCGTGCTGGCCGGTCTGCTGGTTGTTCTGACACAGCGCTATGGCGCGGATATTGCATTGACGACCCGTGCCTCCGAGGTTCGTACTGTGCTGGTGCAGGACCTGCCGGATGAGGTGTGGAACGTGGTTTCCGGCCGCATTTCCTTCGAGGATGGACGGCAGCGGATGCTGATTGACAGCGCTCTGCACGAGCTGAACGACATGCTGGACAGTGCCGGAGAGGACGAGGCACAGTATCTCAACGCGGCGCTGCGCGCCATCCGCACGATCGACAGCTACGTTGATCAGCTGGAAACGCAGATGGACGCCGGTGCCGCGGTCAGCCGCAACGAATCGCTGTACCGCGAGATTCACAGCGTCGGCCATCTGGCGGGCAGCATGCTTGACCGCTATATCGAGAATGAGATCGCCCGCATGGGCCGTTTCAACGCCCGCATTCAGCACGGACTGGGTGCGGCAGCGCTTGCACTCATTGTGCTGGTCGGCGTGATGGTCTGGCTGACTATTCGGGCATCCGACAATCTGGAAGGCGCGATCGGTGCGTCGTTGCGGCAGCTGGAGCAGTTTGCCAACCGCATTGCCGCCGGTGAGCTGACCGAGCGCGTCCCGCCGACTGAGATCGACGAGCTGCATCTACTGACACACGATCTCAATACAATGGCGGAGCAGCTGGGTGCGCTCATTCATGAGCGGGTCGAGCAGGAAAAGACCATCAAAAAAGCCGAACTGCGGGCGCTGCAGGCGCAGATTACGCCGCATTTCATGTACAATACGCTGGAAACCATCGTCTGGCTGGCTGAAGAGGGCCGCAACAGCGAGGTTGTCGAGATGACGATGGCGTTCACCGGCTTTCTGCGCATCTCGCTCAGCCGCGGCGCGGATTACATCACGGTCGAGCGCGAGGAACAGCACGTTGCAAACTATCTGCAGATTCAGTCGGTGCGGTACGGCAGCATCATGCGGTATACGATTGATATTGATCCCGCGCTGCACGAGCGGTATATGCTGAAAATCGTGCTGCAGCCGCTGGTTGAAAACGCGATTTATCACGGCATTAAGCGCAGACGCGGCAGAGGACAGATTACCGTGACCGGTCGCAGGCAGGCAGGAGGCATGTACTTCGCCGTGGAGGACAACGGCATGGGCATGACACCGGAGCGTCTTGCCGAGGTACGGACCTCGCTGCAGAATGGCGCGCCGCTTGACCCGGACGGCAAGGGCGGCTACGGTCTGCGCAATGTAGAACAGCGCCTGCGGCTGTATTACGGCTGCGGACTGACGATTGAGAGTGAATACCGGCACGGCACACGCATCAGCTTCACCGTACCGGACGAACAGGAGGGGAAAACGCTATGATGCGTGTATTCATTGCGGATGATGAGGAGATCATCCGGGACGGCATCCGCAACTGCATTGAAAAGGAGCAGGGACGCTTTCTATTTGCAGGTGAGGCGCCGGACGGCGAAATGGCACTGCCTATGCTGATGGAAATGAAGCCGGATGTGCTCATTACGGACATCCGCATGCCGTTTATGGACGGTCTGGAGCTGGCAAAGGTTGTACGGCGCACCATGCCATGGCTGCGTATTGTGTTCCTCAGCGGACACGATGAATTTGAGTATGCACAGAAGGCGGTTTCGCTGCACGCGGATGCGTATCTGCTCAAGCCGGTCAGCTCGGCGCAGCTGCTCGAAACGCTCGGACAGGTTGCCGAGCAGATTGAGCAGGAGCAGCAGCAGCTTCGCTCGGCAGGCGTAAACAGCCGCAGTGAGCGCGAGGAGGACGTACTGCGTGAGCATTTTCTCAACGACCTGCTCTCGGGCAGCGTACCGACTGCAGAGGCGGCTGTACAGGGAGAACGCTGGGGGCTGCTGCTGACAGCAAAGCAGTATCTGGTGTGCATCGTGCGTCTGCCGGAAAATGCCGTGCAGGAGCAGGTGCGCGCGCTGACCGAGCGTTTGTGCGGCGAGGAAAGCGAGGTCTGCGCCTTTTTCCGCGGCAGCCGCCGGCTGGTGCTTCTGTTGCGCGGAGAGACCGAGGAAACTGTGCGCGAAACCGCCTACGAGTTCTGTCAGAACCTGCGGCACGAGCTTTGTCGGGTGCTGGGCTGGAACGCACTGTGCGCGATTGGCGCACCAGTCTCCCGTGTCAGCGCCCTGCCGGAAAGCTACCGCACAGCGAAGGATACACTGCTGCAGGCCTCCGCATGTGCGGAGGACGGCGTATTCGGCAGCACGGACTTTGCCGGTGTGCAGCACGAGTTCGATTTCTCGGCGGGCGGCTCGCTGGCGGACAAGCTGCGGCATGCCGCCCCCGAGGACGTGCCGCGTATTGTCGAGGGCTACTTCGGTGGCTCTGCGGCGCAGGACGTGCAGAGCGTGCTGTACCGATATTATCTGCTAATGAACCTGCTCGTCACGGCCTCTCAGCTGGCTGATGAGGTGCAGGCAGGCAGCATTCCGCCTCCGGAGGATCCGCAGGCGGTGCTCGGTCAGGCGGCGACGCTCGAGGGCACAAAGGCCTGTGCCGCCGAGGTGCTCGGCCGCATGACTCGTCTGTGTTATCGCCATCAGAATGTGCGATACAGCGCGGAAATCAGCCGTGCAAAGGAGTTTATCCGCGAAAACTATGCGGACAGCGGTATTTCACTGCACATGGTGGCGGCAGAGGTCGGCTTTAGTCCGAACCATTTTTCCACCGTGTTTTCGCAGGAGACTGGTCAGACCTTTGTCGAATATCTGACCGCTGTCCGCATCGAGGCGGCAAAGCATCTGCTGACCGAGGGCAACAGCCGCATGAGCGATATTGCGTTCGACGTCGGTTATCAGGATTCGCACTATTTCAGCTATTTGTTCAAAAAGCACGTCGGTGTTTCGCCGCGCGAGTACCGCAGCCGGTCGGAAGAGAGATGAGGCAATACCGCACAATTAAAGCTGCGGCGCTTTGCGGAAATTTTGTGCCCTGACTTTGTTGTGATTTTGCGGTAATACATCAAGTATTACCGCAAAACCACGCCTCGTCAGTCCGTAAAATTTACTCGCAAATCGCTCTTGCTTAATTATGCGGTACTGCCTAAAATAATATCGTAAGAAATTCACCGTTCAGGAACGGCCTTCTTGAATGGTAAAATTTTATCGGATGATGGACGGTAGAGCGAAGCCGCTTAAACTGTTATAGTATAGGGGCAGAGAAAAACTGCCCGCCTTTTGTGTCGAGGTGGAAGCTATGAAAAGAATATGTTTTCTTCCTGTTGTTCTGCTGCTGACCGGACTGCTCTGCGGCTGTACGGGTCAGCAGCAGAACGATCCCTCACCGCAGGAGCACGATCATGCGATGGAGGAGGGGACAGAAACACCGACATATGACCATCTTACCGTTTACAGTCCGCTGCCGGAGTCGGAAACGCTGCTGTACTGCAGTGCCTTCCGCAAGGATACCGGCATCACCGTGGACTGTATTCATCTTCCTGCCGGAGAAATGACCGCGCGGCTCGAGCAGGAGCGGGACAACCCGCAGGCTTCTGTGCTGCTGGGCGGCTCGGCGGATAACTATATTCAGCTGCGAGAGGCCGGTCTGCTGGAGGCGTATCAAAGTCCCGAGCTGACCGATGTGCCCGAAGCCTATCAGGATGAGCAGGGCGTGTGGAATCCGATCTACATCGGTACGCTGTGCTTCGCCTGCAACACCGACTGGTTTGCACGGACGGGAACGCCGATGCCGACCTGCTGGGACGATTTGCTGTCGCCTGCACTGGCAGGACAGATTGTGATGGCAACTCCGAAAAGCTCGGGTACCTCGTATACCACGCTGGCAACGCTTGTGCAGATGCGCGGCGAGGACAAGGCGTGGGAGTATCTTCAAAAATTAGACCAAAACGTCGGTTTGTACACCCGTTCGGGTGTGGAGCCGGCAGAGCGGGTAAAAAACGGCGAATATGCCGTCGGTATTGTGTTCTCGCACGACGCCTTCCGCGCGGCGCTGGATGGCTATCCCATTGAGGTGCGCAGTCCGGCAGACGGCACCGGCTATGAGATCGGCGCGTGCGCGCTTGTGCGTGGTGCACCGGAGCAGGAGCGCGAAAACGCCCGCATCTTTATCGACTGGCTGACCTCTTCCCGCGGAGAGGAATGCTATATCGAAGCGAAAAGCTGCCGCCTTCCGGCAAACAGCACCGCCCGCGCAGCGGACGGACTGCCGCCGCTGGACGAGGTCAAGCTCATCACCTACGATCTGGAGTGGGCAGGCGAGAACCGAACGCGGCTGATTTCGTACTTCGACACGCATATTTACAGCGCGCGAACCTTAAGGCAACACCGCACAATTAAAGCGGCGGCTCCTTGTGCAGGCTCCGGTCGCACTGCCGCGGTGCTTTGCAGAAATTTTGTGTCCTGACTTTGTTGCAGTTTCACGGTAATACATCAAGTATTACCGCAAAACTGGGCCTCGTCAGTACGCAAAATTTACTCGCAAATCACTCTTGTTCAATTATGCGGTATTGCCTTAACTTAAAAGGTTTAACATAGACGCGGCGGTATGGCAGCAGCCGTACCGTGAAGAGAAAGGAGAAAAGAAAATGGCTAAAAAATCTTCGCGTATGCGGCGGCTGCTCAGCGGTGTGCTGTCGGCCGTGATGCTGGCAACACTGGTGCCGAGCACTGCTTTCGCAATCGGAAGGACGGATACCGGCTCCTTCCTGACGGGTCCGTACCTGATGACCCCGAAAACAAACGGCATGGTTGTCGTTTGGGAACTGGATAAACCGATGAAGTCCACCATTACCTACGGTACGAGCGATGCGGACAAGAAAACGCTCGAGGTTCCGGTAGAGGAGGGCGAAAAGTTTAAGGGTGAGAGCATGCACATGTATCGTGCCCGCCTGACCGATCTGACTCCGGGTACGACCTATACCTACAAGGTTGAGACCGAGGACGGACAGACTGTGGAAGGTCACTTCCGCACGCTGCCCGAAAATTCGAATGAGATCCGCTTTGTGGTTGTCAGCGACAGCCATCGCTTTGAAACGGCAACCAAGGTTTCCGACGTGATCGCACAGTTCGATCCGGACTTTATCCTGCATACCGGCGATATGGTAGAGGGCACCGGCTCTCAGAAGGATCAGTTCCCGTACTGGTTCCAGAATGTCGGCTCGTTCCTGCACAATGTGCCGGTTATCTACAACAGCGGCAACCACGATTACGGTGCCTACTTTGATGAGTATGTCACCAAGGTGCAGAAGGAGCAGTATAAGTCCAACGAGACCGGACGCAACGTAGCGTTTGACTGCGGTCCGGTGCATTTCGATATGCTGGACAGCAACCCATGGTCCCTGTTCGAGCTGAACTCCACCGCAGGCGGCGGCGAGGCGGATGCGGCAACCAAGGCCGTTGTAAACGAGTCGCTCGACTGGCTCAAGGCCGATCTTGCAACCGACAATGCCAAGAAGGCTGACTTCCGCGTTGTTACCATGCACCATCCGTTCGAGGATGACCTGACCCGCAAGTACGTTCCCTCCATCGTGGAGAACGGCAACGTGAATATCATGTTCAGCGGCCATACCCATCTGTATTCCCGCTATGCTTCTGCTGACCCGAAGCGCGGCGCGGATACCCTGTATGTAACCCAGGGCGATGCCCGCATCGGTGACGGCAAGATCGACACCGGCAAGCCGGATCAGCGCCTAAACGACAACTATCCCAACCTGCTTGCAACCGGCAAGGGCGATATGCTCGAAGTAACCGTCAAGGACGGTCTGCTGACCTATAAGAACCTGGGTCTGAGCAGCGACGGCGAGAAGGTATTTGAGACGGTTACGCTGTCCAAGGACGGCGCCAAGCTGGCGTACAGCGATATTTCCATCACCCCGGACACCGTTCAGTCCAACGGCACTGTTACGGTATCCGCAAAGGTGACCAATGTCGGCAAGGGTCTGGCGACCGCCTCCATGTGTGTCAAGGACAACGGCACCGACCGTTGGCTGTATGAGTTCGGCAAGAGCGGCAAGGAGCGTGTTGTCGGTCTGAATCCCGGAGAGTCCGCAACGCTGAGCGCACCGCTGACGCTTTCTGCACTCGGCACGCATACCCTCAAGCTGGACAGCTACACCAAGACTGTCAATGTTACCTTCCGCAAGGCGACCTACACCTACAGCAACCTGCGCCTGCAGCTTGGCAGCGGCACGGTAAGCGAGCCGACCAGCGATGTCATCTACGCCAAGGCGGATGTGCAGAACATCGGCAATGAGGACGGCACCGCAGAGGCAGTGCTGTACATCAACGGCGCAGCCGTTACCTCGCAGAAGACTGCGCTCAAGGCAGGCGAGACCCGCACGGTTGAGTTTGCCTACAAGGCACCGGCAGGCGGCAGCTATGCCGTCAAGGTCGGCAACTCGGCAGAGAAGACCGTTGCCGTGCTCGGCTCCATGCAGGGCACCCCGATCGTAAAGGATAAGTCCGGCAAGGGCAACGACGGCATCATCCGCGGCAATCCGACGCTCGTTAAGTACAACGGCGGCTGGGGTCTGTCCCTGGACGGCGTGGATGATTATGTGGAAATTCCGGATAACAAGAACTATGTGGTAGACAACGGCGTTACCGGCATGGTTTGGGCAAACATCGACCGTCTGGCAACGGGCGATGAGTGGGACCACAACCCGCTGCTGATGAAGGGCGCTTCCATCAGCTACGGCACCAACTACCTGTTCCGCATGGCAGTCCGCAAGACCGGCATGGTTACCTATGGCATTGGCTTTAACAACGATAACGGCGAGTACTTCTGGAACGACGACGAGAATATGGGCGGCGGCGTTACCCTCGGCAAGTGGGTACAGTACACCGGCGGCTTTGATCGTGCAACCGGCGGCGACAGCTACGAGGATACCAAGGCAAGCGGCCACATCGATGCACCGGATTTTGATTCTGAGATCCGCAACTGGGAAGGCAAGTCCATGTACTCCGGCTTTGCATTCCACCGTCATCTGCTGACGGGCCGCGGCCGCGGCAAGACGCACACCATGCTGACGGGCGACATCGGCCAGCTCCGCTTCTACACCACCAAGCTGACCGCAGAGGAGAATAAGCAGATTTACGCAAATCCGACTGCAAAGGGTCCGGAAAGCGACAAGCTGGTCGTATGGCTGGATTACGCACCGGAGAATATCGTCACCAAGGGCACGCACACCACCGAGTGGCGCGCAATGACCGGCAGTGCAGCACAGTTTACCTATAACGCAGAGATTACCGGCGCGGCTTCTGCAACCGCAACCGTTGAGACCTCGGACGACGGCAAGACCGTAAAGGCTTCCCAGTCCGCAGAGCTGAAGAACGGCAAGAACACGGTTGATATTTCCGCACTGGGCAGTGCAAAGTATGTTCGCGTTACTACCGTACTGAACTCCTCTGTTGCAGAGAAGTCCACCGATATTCCGGTTATCAACGCGTACACCGTCAAGGCCGGCAATACCAATACCTGGGCAACGCTGGCAGACTGGAACGAGGGCACCTTCACCGATGCAGTAGGCTACGAATCCGATGATGTATTCAACGATTACTCTGTGGATTACGACAACTACGGCACCGTGGGCAAGAATGTTAAGGTCATTGAGGGTACGGTAAGTACCTTTACCGACATCGCGGGCCACTGGGCAAAGGATGCCATCGAATATGTGACCGATAAGGCGCTGTTCAACGGCACGACCGCAACCACCTTCTCCCCGAACGAGGGCATGACCCGCGGCATGTTTGTCACCGTGCTTGGCCGTATGGCAGGCGCAGATATCTCCGCGTACAACACCCAGAGCCAGTTTGCCGACGTAGACAGCAAAATGTACTACAACGCATACGTCAACTGGGCAGCAGCCAATAAGATCGTTTCCGGCGTGGACGCTTCGCATTTCAATCCGAATGCGCTCATCACCCGTGAGCAGGCTGCGGTTATCATGGACAATTACCTGACCGCCACCGGCACCAAGGTAGAGGAAACCGGCAGTGCAGCTGCATTTGCCGACAGCGCAAGCATCCGCGCTTACGCGAAGGACGCTGTAACCAGAATGCAGAAGGCTGGTCTGCTGAGCGGCAAATCGGGCAACCGTTTTGACCCGCAGGGCACGGCCACCCGTGCACAGGTAGCTGTTATCATGCAGAAGCTGTGTGAAAAGACCGGTAAATAAGCCGATAAGATGAGAAAGGGTCTCCCGCCGAATGGCGGGAGACCCTTTGCGTTCGGAACAGGAAAAACCAGGAGAGGTTATTGAACAGCACCCCATTTGTTAGACAGTGTGATATACTATCTAACCGATGGGGTGATTTTAATGCCAAAAGGAGTACTGAACAAACGATACACACCGGAATTCAAGAAACTGGTGGTCGAAACGATGCTCGAGGTACGGCTATCGCCGTATC
Organism: Butyricicoccus sp. AF18-9LB; assembly: GCF_027684505.1. Lineage (NCBI taxonomy): Bacteria > Bacillati > Bacillota > Clostridia > Eubacteriales > Butyricicoccaceae > Butyricicoccus > Butyricicoccus sp. AF18-9LB. The sequence continues at coordinate 32,437 of NZ_JAQCWA010000013.1, read as the reverse complement.
ACAGCGGAAGCTAAATCTGAAATGGGTAACGGATGTGACGGAGTTCAGCCTGTTCGGGAAAAGCTGTATTTGTCGCCCATTCTTGACTTGCACAGCAGTGATTTGGTCAGTTATACGATTTCGGATCGACCTGTATTAAGCATGGTGACAACGATGTTGGACAAGGCATTTGCAAAAATTCCGGACAACACAAATCTAATCCTGCACGCGGATCAGGGTTGGCAGTACCAGCACAAGCAATACCAGTGGATGCTTCGTGAAAAAGGGTATCCGTCCAAGCATGAGCCGGAAGGGCAACTGTTTAGACAACGCTGTGATTGAGAATTTTTTCGGACTGCTCAAGAGTGAACTGCTGTATCTGCAAAAAATTCAGTCCATGGAACACTTCAAGCAGGAACTTATTGACTATCCGGACTACTACAACAACCGCAGAATCAAGGCAAAATTAAAGGGCTTGTCGACTGCGGTTCACAGCCAACAAGCCCTTTCGGCAGCTTGAACAATTTTTACTTCAAAAGATTGTCTAACTTTTTGGGGCACTCCATCTGCATTGCCGCTTTTTTTGCACGCAGAACAGAATTTACAGGGAGAATGTGCTCTTGTGATTCCTTACAAAAACGAAAGGGATTATTTGTTGAAATAACAGATTGACGCTTATATGGACTGTTGTTATTTTGATTATAGCTTTCGTTTCAACAGTTTCAAATATCTGAAAGGGGTCATTCCATGATCTATACGGTAACACTCAACCCCGCATTGGATAAAACGGTAGAAATTCCGGGTATGGCGCTTGACACGGTCAACCGCATCACGGAAATGCGCACGGATCCCGGCGGCAAGGGCATTAACGTGAGCAAAGTGATTGCCAAACTGGGCGGCGAGAGCCGCGCCGTCGGCATTCTGGGCGGTGAGAGCGGCAGAATGCTTGAAAAGCTGCTCGAAAACGAGAATTTCACCACGCAGTTCCGGTTCGTTGAGGGGCAGACCCGCACGAATATCAAAATCATCGACCGGATCGGCCACACGAATACCGACATCAACGAGCCGGGTCTGACCGTCACGAATGCAGATTTAGATGCGCTGCTGAACGACCTTCTGGCAGAGGTGCACGCAGGCGACATTGTGGTGCTGGCGGGCAGCTTGCCGAAGGGCGCACCGCAGGAAACCTACCGCGTGTGGACGAGTGCATGCAAAAACGCAGGTGCGCGGGTGTTCCTCGATGCGGACGGCGCTTTACTGGCGGAAGGCTTAAAGGCTGCGCCGTACCTCATCAAGCCGAATGATGATGAACTGTCGCGTCTGGCGGGCAGAAAACTGGAAACCATCGAAGAACTGACCGCAGAAGGTCAAAAGCTGCTGGAGAGCGGTATCGAACGGGTGGTTATCTCGCTAGGCGGCCGCGGTGCGCTGTATCTGCGCAAGGGCAGCACGATTTACGCTGAGGGACTCAAGATTCCGGTCGGCAGTACGGTCGGTGCGGGTGACAGCGTGGTGGCCGCGCTGGCGTATGCCGAGTCGCAGGATATGAGCGAAGAGGACGCTGTCCGTCTCTCGACTGCAACCGGAGCCGCGAATGTCATGTGCAGCGGCACACAGGCCGCCGAGCGCTCGGTTATCGAGGCGCTGCTTCCGAAAGTACGCTTTTCCAAGCTGTAATTGTTGAAATCTATCGTGTTTTAAGATATGGTGAAGAAGAGTTTTATTATGAAAACAAGAGCTGTACGTCTGCATGCTGCGAATGATCCTGCGTCTGGACACCTTTGAACTGCCGGAAATCCGCGATGATGAGATTCTGGTCAAGGCCGTATCCGACAGCATCTGTATGTCCGCCTACAAGTGTGCCATCCTCGGCACCGGGCACAAGCGCGTGCATCCCGATGTAGCTGAGCATCCGGCCGTCATGGGGCACGAGTTCACGGGCGATATCGTCAAGGTTGGCGCGAAGCATCAGGATAAATTCAAGCCGGGCATGAAGTTCACGCTGCAGCCCGCGCTTACTGCGAGGCGTCTCTTGCGGAGACGATGAGTTGCTCGGTCGGTGCGTTTAACGCCGCTTATCACACCAAGATGGGTGTTTATCACCGCGAAATGGGTATTGAAAAGGGCGGCACCGGCTTCGACGATGTATTCTGCTATGCACCGGTCGCAGCCGTGGTAGAGCTGTGCAGCGCCGTGCTTGGCCGCGACTACGCTCAATCTGTCAAAGCTTCCGGGCGGCAAAAAAAGGTGCTGTAACAGTGAGAAAACCCTGTCTGTTGTTGGACAGATAGGGTTTCTTTGGGGGTTAAAGTCAGATATTCGGCTCATACGCCGATACGGCGGCAGTATCTGTATATTGCCCCTCGCAAATCGGAACAAAAACTTTTAACAGAATCGGAAAATAAGAAAAACCGGTTATTTCAAACGAAATAACCGGAGGCTGTCGAAAAACTAACGTTTTCCGAGCAGCCTCTCGATCGAAACCACGCTTTCGATCGAATTCCGAAGAAAAACCGCGCCTTGCAGGCACATTTTTTCTTCCCTTGTATAAATTCCGAGATACATGCTCTCGGAATTTATGAATTTGCTCCGCAAATTCTATTTTATGCGTGCTGCCGCACGAAGTACGAGAGTCGAAAAGCTCAGCAAAAGCTGGGCTTTTTCTCGTATATGAGGTAAATGAAATAGGTAATGCAAAATGATAGAGCGAGGGAAATTAGATTGCGGCGTAGTAGAGATTGTGGACACACAAAATTTGGGATGGAGTCGTTGCGAAATCTACCCCTGGACGCAGAAAAACGGCGTGACCATTGTGGTCACACCGTTCTCTGCCCCTCGCAAAGCTAAATAGTACTTTATCACTATTAAGCCTTGCTCTGCGGTGTTTTCTTTTGCCGAGAAAGCGGTTGAGAATCTCTTTCCGCTCAGCGCTTCACTCTTCTTCCGAATCGGTGCCGATATCCAGAACCTTCTGCGTTTCGCTCTCGCTGAGTTCAGTAACGCCCTTCAGCTTGCGGCGGATAGCGCGCGTGCGCGTACCGACCAGCTTATCCAGCTCGCGGCTCGCCTGATCGAGTCGGTTCTGCGTCTGCGTCAGGCAGGCTTCAAACTTGTCAAACTCGGTCTTGACCGCACCCAGAACGCTCCAGACCTCACCCGAGCGCTTCTGAATCGCAATCGTGCGGAACGACATCTGCAGGCTGTTCAGCAGCGCCGCCATCGTGCTCGGACCGGCCAGATTGACATGATAGTCGCGCTGCAGAATCTCCACCATGCCGCGGCTGACAGCTTCGGCGTACAGTCCCTCGAAGGGCAGGAACATGATGCCGAACTCGGTCGTATGCGGCGGTGCAAGATACTTGTCGTGAATGTCCTTTGCCTCGGATTTCAGAGTGGCGATCAGCTGCTTGACGCATGCGTCAATCTGCTCGCGCGAGCCTTCCTCGTACGCATCACGGAGCGCCCCGTAGGTGTCTCCCGGGAACTTGGAGTCGATCGGCAGCCAGACAAAGCTGCCGTCCTCAACAGGCAGCTTGACCGCATACTCGACCACATTGCGGCTGTTCGGCACGGTCGCCACGTTGGTCTCGTACTGCTCGGGCGCGAGAATGTCCTCGAGGATCGCGCCCAGCTGAATCTCGCCCACAATGCCGCGGGTCTTGACATTGGTGAGCACCTTCTTCAAATCACCGACACCCTGTGCCAGCGTCTGCATCTCACCGAGGCCCTTGTAAACCTGCTCCAAACGCTCGTTGACCAGCTTGAATGACTCATTCATGCGCTCAGACAGCGTTTTCTGCAGCTTTTCGTCTACAATTTGACGCATATCGTCCAGCTTTTTGTTGTTGTCCTCCTGCATGGCACGCAGGTTTTTATCCACTGTAACGCGGATGGTTTCCAGATTCTGTTTTGTCTCACCCGTGAAGGTGTGCAGATTTTTATCTACCGTTTCGCGGATAGTTTCCAAATCCTGTTTGGTTTCGCCGGTGAACGTGTGCAGATTCTTGTCCATCGTGCTGCGGATGGTTTCCAGATTCTGTTTTGTCTCACCCGTGAAGGTGTGCAGGTTTTTGTCCACGGTTTCGCGGATATTGGTCAGATTCTGCGTTGTTTCCGCCGTAAAGCCCTGCAGACGCGTCTCAAACCGACCGAGCTGATCGGTCAGACCGCTCATTTTGTCGCCAAGGCTCTTGTCCATCGCGGAAAGCTGATTGCTCTGTGCTTCCCGGCCTTCGCGCAGGTTTTGTGTCACGAGCGTACCGAGCGCAGTAATGGATGCGGTTGGGTCAATTTGCTGCGGAAGCTCCGGCTTTTCCGGCTTGCGGGTCAGCAGGACGATGACCAGTCCCAACAGAATAACAACCAGAATCAGGGTTATAATGGGTATGTATTGCATAATTTCTCCTTTTACAGCACTTTCAGTTCTTTTGCGATACGCTGCATCTCCTGATCGGTCTCCGCAATAACATCCGCACACTTCTTTAAATCATCGGATACATGCTCCGGAATCTCCACATCGGATTTATAGCGCAGCTGGTGCTCCAGGCTGGCCCAGAAATCCATCGCCATCGTGCGAATCTGCAGTTCTATGCGTACCGGTTGCGTGCGTTCCGCGAGGAAAATCGGCACCTCGAGGATCAGATGCAGGCTGCGGTAGCCGTTCGGCTTGGGATTGGCAATGTAGTCCTTCTTCTCGATCAGCGTCAAGTCATCCTGCCGCATGAGCATGTCCGCTACTGTGTAAATATCCTCGATAAACGGACAGATCACGCGGATACCGCCAATATCGTTCAGATTGTCTATCATGGACTGCAGCGTGATCGGGAATCCGCGCCGCTTGAGCTTGCTGATAATGCTGCGCGGGCTTTTGATGCGGCTCTTGATGGCATCAATCGGGCTTGGCTTGCCCGAAATACGCGACTCATCGCTTAGAATATCCAGCTTGGTCTTGATCTCACGGATGCCGGATTCGTACAGCAGCATCATCTGCTGCATCTGCATCGCGGATTCGATCAGCAGTTCCTCGTCGTGCTGCGACAGCCGGTCAATCGCGAAAAAGTCAGCCAGTTCCATAGTCTTTACCCTCCTTGCGTTTCTCTTTTCTTTGTTTATAGCAGTTCAGATGAATAATGCAGCAAAAGCAGTGTGTACAGCGCGTAAAGAGCAAGGAAATTTTACGCAGGCATGCTGTCGCATGTCAAGTGAAATTGACGATGGTATTTGCGTGCTGTATGCGCGCACTTGTTGCAGTATTTGTCTGAACTGCTATAGTATACCACATTCGGCGATTGGGTACAATCCGCAGACGTCCCCCCTTTTGTGGGCTATCCGGCATCTGCCGATGAAGTGTCCGCTGTGCGGCAAATTTTCGGCGGCGCGTATATTTTCCGCAGCAGCCGACCATACTGTCAGCAACGGAGGTAAAGGGACATGAAGCAATATCAATCCAAACACACCGCGGCGCTCTCTACCCGCGGATTCTACACCATTCTTTCGCTGTGTGCGCTCATCATCGCCGCATCCGCATGGGTGATCTGGGGCAATGCACACCGGCAGAACGCGGTCGAGCCGGACACCGGCATGCCTATCATCGCACCGGCCGACTCGACCGCCGAAGCACCGACCGAACCGGCCACCGTTCCGCAGCAGGAGCAGGAACCCGAGTCAGTGATCGAGGAACAGCCGGTCGCGGCGGCAGAGCCGGAACCGGCGGTGACGGTCAGCGCACCCGTGTATGTGCGGCCGGTGTCCGGAGCTGTGCTGACGCCGTTTTCGGGTGACACGCTGTTGTTCCAGCCGACCATGGGTGACTGGCGTGTTCATGCCGGCACAGACTTCTCTGCCGAAGCCGGCGAAACCGTGCTCGCACTGACCGACGGCACTGTACAGCAGATTGCCGAGGACGGTCTGTACGGCACCTGCGTGACACTGACGCACAATAACGGCCTGACCTCGTCGTACTGCGGCATGGACGATGTACGCGTGCAGGAAGGGCAGGTTGTCTCCGCCGGTGAGGCGCTCGGCGTGTGCGCGGACAGCATTCCCGCAGAATCCGCACTCGGCACCCATGTGCATGTGCAGGTGACGCAGAATGACGTGCCGATTGATGTACTCACGCTGCTCGATGAGGATGAGCCGGAGTAAATCGACACAGACTGTGCGTGATCTGCTCTGAAATCCTGCTGCCATCGCATGCGCCATCGGAGTATGCAGACCGTGAAACCCTCTGGAACGTGGTGGAGAAAGCCGAACGCGGAAAGAAAGCACAGCTTGCGTACAGTTTAGACATTGCCTTGCAGAACGAGTTTTCCATGCAGGAGAACATCGCTCTGGCAAGGCAATTTTTGTTGGAGAACTTTGTGAGCCGGGGTATGGTAGTGGACTTTGCCGTTCATTCTCTCGACAAGGAGGACGTCGGCATTTTCAATCCGCACTTTCATGTCATGTGTCCCATTCGCCCTTTGGACGAACACGGCAGATAGGGCAACGAGCAGCGGCAAGGACAAGTGGATTCTGGATGAGGATGCTGCCCAGATTGTCAAGCGCGTCTTTGACCTCTGCATTGACGGCAAAGGCCCAGAGCAGATTTCGCGGATTCTTGAAAGGGACCATGTGGAAATCCCCGCACTGGCAGAACCCATGATTGCAGAATCTACCCTTGGACGCAAAAAAACGGCGTGACCTTAACGGTCACACCGTTCTCTGCTCTAACCGCAGGACTTATAGTTCCTTACGACGGTTAAGCATTACTCTGCGGTGTTTTCTTGTTTGCAATTAGCCGAGCTTCGGGAACAAGTCCTGCTCGATAACAGCGTCGAGCGTCATGCCTGCATAGGCAATCTGCGCCAGACCGTCGATGAAGCGGGAGACTGCCGCAATCAGCACGGAAATGTTATCCGCCACAAACGGAATGATTTTCTCGAGTTCGAGAGAGCCGTCCACCAGTGTGTTGTGCTTGAGGTAAATCTGACCGGCCTCCTCAAAGAAGCCGAACGAGCCGAGCGCACAGAAGTTGTTGCAGTAATCGCATGCATGACGAAGCTGCACCTTGTTGCTTTCCGGGGCACCCTGAAACAGCGTAACGAAGAACTGCAGCAGACCCATGTCCTCTGCGGGCAGCTGCATCGGGATGAAGCAGGCTTCAATCACAACGTCCTTGGCAACCTTGCCCTGACGCATTGCCTCGCAGCGCAGAATGGTCGGTGCGTCGTCCTTCTGCATGATTTCCGCACGGAAGCCGTTCTGGTTGAGAACATCGTTCATGCAGCCTAAAATCTGATTTTGCTGTTCGATTTTCATTCTTTTTTCCTCATTCTTTCATGAATAATTGAGAATTGAGAATGGAAAATGGAAAATTGCGGAACGCGCATTGCGCGTATTGAATAATCCGGCACAGCCGGATACCGCCATTCTCCATTCTCCATTTTACATTTTCAATTTTTTACTTTACGCCGATATCGGTGCGATAATGCGCCTTATCGAAGTGAATCTTCTTGACATCGGCATACGCCTTGAGGATCGCTTCGTCGAGCGTGGGGGCAACTGCCGTTACGCCAAGCACGCGGCCGCCGCTCGTGACCAGCTTGCCATCCTTGACAGCGGTGCCTGCGTGGAATACGAACGAATCCGTCACATCGTCCAGACCGGTGATCTCCTTGCCCTTTTCGTAGGACTTCGGATAGCCGCCGGACGCCATGCAGACACAGCAGGCGGCGTTGTCCGCCCACTTGATGTCAATGTCCTCGAGCTTTTCGTCGATAACGGCATTGAAGATGTCGAACAGGTCGGTGTCCAGTCGGGACAGGACAGCCTGCGTCTCCGGGTCGCCGAAACGAGCGTTGTACTCGATAACGCGCGGGCCCTTCGGGGTCAGCATCAGGCCGAAATACAGCACGCCCTTGAACGGACGGCCTTCCTTCTCCATGGCCGCGACGGTCGGCTTGAAGATGGTCTCCATGCACTCGGCGGCAATGTCGTCGGTATAGAAGCGGGACGGCGAGAATGCGCCCATACCGCCGGTGTTCGGGCCTTCGTCATGGTCGTAGGCACGCTTGTGATCCTGTGCGGACGGCATGGTCTTGAGGTGCTTGCCGTCAACGAAGGCGAGCACGGAAACCTCCGGACCGGTCAGAAACTCCTCGATAACGACACGCGCACCGGCACCGCCGAATGCACCGCCGTCGATCGCGTCCTTGACTGCCTCGATGGCTTCTTCCTCGGTCATAGCAACGGTAACGCCCTTGCCGAGTGCAAGACCGTCCGCCTTGACAACAATCGGCGCACCGTTCTTCTTGATGTACTCGATCGCGTCTGCGGAGTTCTCAAAAACGGCGTAGCCCGCGGTCGGGATGTTGTATTTCTGCATTAAATCCTTCGCAAAGGACTTGCTGCCCTCGATGATGGCAGCGTTCTTGCGCGGGCCGAAGGCACGGATGCCTGCGGCCTCGAGTGCGTCTACCATGCCGAGTGCAAGCGGGTCGTCTGGTGCTACCATAACGAGATCCGGCTTGTGCTCCTTGGCGAAAGCAACCATGCCGTCAATGTCGGTTGCCTTGATGGCAACGCACTCTGCCTCAGCGGCAATGCCGCCGTTGCCCGGCGCACACCAGATGTGGTCCACCTTGGGGCTCTTCTTCAATGTATGGACGATGGCGTGCTCACGGCCGCCGCCGCCGATAACCAAAACTTTCATTTATTGTTCCTCCGTTTGTAAATACACACGCTGTGCGCGGAACATTTCTACAATAAGTGCAACATAGCCGATCGGCAGGAGCGTGTTTGCCGCCTTTGCCGCCAGCGGCGCCAGATAGTCATTCAGCCAGCCGGGCGCGATGAGCAGCGTAAGGATGCAGCCTGTGCTCCAGACCACCAGCAAAACCCATTCGGGCAGGGTGCTGCGGCCGATCTTGTGCATCTGGTCTTTGACACCCATCAGCAGCATGCAGCCGGTGAGCAGCAGCGGCACGAGCGCCGCATACTGCAGCACAATCCGCAGCAGACAGGGCGGGATGACTGCCGGACCGAGGATGAGCTTGAACGCCATCGTCACGTCCGCGGCAATGCTTGCGCGCATGTACCAGCGGGACGCATTCTGCACGGACAGCGCACCGGCAGACACCAGCGCGAATGCCAGCATCTGCAGTGCCCAGTTGTTCTGCGCGGCCAGACCGAGCAGCAGTCCGCCGGATACGGCTAAGTAGGCATAATAGCCTTTCAGCAGTTTCATTAGTGATGGAACAGACGCATGCCGGTGAACGCCATCGTGATGCCGTACTTGTTCGCGGTCTCGATTACGTTGTCGTCACGGATGGAGCCGCCCGGCTGTACAATGTACTCAACGCCGGACTTGCGTGCGCGCTCTACATTGTCGCCGAACGGGAAGAATGCGTCCGAACCAACGGTTACGCCGGTATTCTTTGCAATCCACGCCTTCTTTTCCTCAGCGGTGAGCACCTCCGGCTTTACCTTGAAGGTCTTCTGCCATACGCCTTCAGCCAGTACGTCCTCATACTCGTCCGAGGTGTAAACGTCGATCGCGTTGTCGCGGTCCGGGCGGCGGATACCGTCAACAAACTGCAGACCGAGAACCTTCGGATGCTGACGAACAAACCAGTTGTCGGCCTTGTTGCCGGCGAGTCGCGTGCAGTGGATGCGGCTCTGCTGACCTGCGCCGACACCGATGATCATGCCATCCTTGACGTAGCAGACCGAGTTGGACTGCGTGTACTTGAGCGTGATGAGCGCAAGGATCATGTCGTGCTTTGCGCTCTCCGGCAGATTCTTGTTCTCGGTAACGATGTTGGTGAGCAGGCTCTCGTTGATCTCGTAGTTGTTGTAACCCTGCTCGAAGCGGATGCCGAAAATGTCGCGCTGCTCGATCGGCTTCGGCTCATAGTTCGGGTCGATCTTGACAACGTTGTAGCCGCCCTTGCGCTTGGTCTTGAGGATCTCGAGGGCCTCAGCGGTGAAGTCCGGCGCAATGATGCCGTCGGAAACCTCGTGTGCGAGGTAGGAAGCGGTGTCTGCGTCACAGGTGTCGGACAGCGCCGCCCAGTCACCGTAGGAGCACAGACGGTCAGCGCCGCGCGCGCGGATGTACGCACATGCGATGGGAGACAGCTCCTTGTCGGTGTCAACAAAGTACATCTGCTTCTCAATATCGGTCAGCGGCTTGCCGAGCGCCGCACCGGCCGGAGAAACGTGCTTGAAGGACGCTGCTGCCGGAAGACCGGTCGCCTTTTTCAGCGCACGGACGAGCTGCCAAGAGTTGAATGCGTCACAGAAGTTGATATAACCCGGCTTGCCGTTGAGTACCTCAATCGGAAGCTCGCCCTCGGTCATAAAAATGCGGGCCGGCTTCTGGTTGGGGTTGCAGCCGTACTTTAAGGCTAATTCTTTCATAAATAGTCCTTTCTGCTCATCAGACCGCAGTTATTCTGCGTTCTTGTTGCGGATTTCCTGCTCAACTTCGCCGGTCTCGAGATCGACGTAGCGCACGAACAGCGAAACCTTGTTCTGCTCGTTCAGGCTGTTCCAGAGCAGGTTGGTGAACTCGTGAATGGGCAGCTCGATGCGGATGCACTTCGGCTCGCCGCGGAACGGCGGCAGCGGATCGCCGTCGCACTGATAGGTATGGATGAAATGGCCCAGACCGGCAACCGGCTTATCGTACTCATAGAAGAAACGCTTGTTGGCGGTGCGGTCCGAGGTGAAGTTCTTGAGGATGGACAGGCTGTAGGAGCCGTCCGGATTGACAACGCCCGAAATGCGGGAGGTGTAGTTGGGCGCGTCCGGTTCAAACTCGCGGGTACGGAGCGCTTCGAAGTAGCTCTTGCCCTGCTTGAGATAGTCCACGATGGTATCGGTCTGGTCGCCGTTGGTAACGACCAGGGTGCCGTTGTACAGGCGCACCGGATGATAGATGATCAGCGAGGGATCGACCATCTTGGACGGGTCAAATGCCTCGGTGCGGATACCGTCCTCGGTTTCGGTGAACACGCGGTTGCGGCTGTTCTCCGAGCGGCCCATGATGAAGTAGGCGATAACATTCTTTTTATTATCCGGGGTGCGGCCGAGAATGATGCCGCGGCCGGGATATGCGTTGCTCATCAGCTCCTGGCTGATGTCAAAAACATTCTTGCTCATAATGCTGTCACTCCTGTTCAGTTTTTATGGACGATAGCGCCGTCCACGCGTAGTCTGCCTGCGCAGAAGTCGGATACTGCCTGCGGCAGAAGAATCCACTCCGCGTTCTGCATGACGCGTTTCTGCAAGGTCTCCGGTGTGTCGCCATCTTCCACTTCAACGGCCTTCTGCGCGATGATTGCGCCGCCGTCTACCACTTCGGATACAAAATGCACGGTCGCACCGGTAACCTTTACCCCTTTTGCCAGCGCGGCTTCATGCACGCGCAGACCGTAGAAGCCCTCTCCGCAGAAGGAGGGGATGAGCGAGGGATGTACGTTGATAATGCGGTTTTCGAAATGGCGGCAGAAGCTGTCCGGCAGGACGGTCATGAAGCCTGCGAGCACGATCAGACCGATGTCTGCGTTCTCCAGCAGAGCGGTAAGCGCCTTGCCGTACTCTTCCGCGTCGGAAAAGTCCCTGCGGCGCAGCACCTCGGAGGGAATAGCCGCTTTTGCGGCACGCTCGAGTGCATACGCCTTCGGGTTGGACGAAACCACGAGCGAAATCTGTCCGTTTTCGATCTTGCCCGCCTGCTGTGCGTCAATGAGCGCCTGCAGGTTCGTGCCGCCGCCCGAAACCAAAACTGCAATTTTTGTCATTTATTTTTCTCCAAAAAACAAATGAAATGGAGAATTGCGGATTCGTGCAGAGCGCGATTATTCAACACATCGCTTTGCACTGAACCACACAGCGCGGACAAAACCCGCGCAAGGATAGCGCCAATTCTCAATTCTCCATTTTCAATTTACTTAAACGAGTTCTACGCCCTTTTCGGCGCCGTTTACGCACTCGCCGATAACATAAGCCTGCTCGCCTGCAGCGGAAATTGCTGCAACCGCGCGGGAAGCGTCCTCAGCGGCAACGGCCAGAACCAGACCGGCGCCCATGTTGAAGGTGTTGTACATGTCGCGCTCCGGAATCTTGCCGGTCTTTGCGATCAGGTCGAATACCGGCGGAACCGGCATAGCAGCCTTCTCAATCTTGGCAACGATGCCTGCCGGCAGCATGCGCGGTACATTCTCATAGAAGCCGCCGCCGGTGATATGGCTGATGCCCTTAACCTCAACCTTGCCCATCAGGGACTGGATCGCCTTAACGTAGATCTTGGTCGGGGTCAGCAGCTCTTCGCCGAGGGTCTTGCCGAACTCGTCGATGTAGCGGCGAACCGACTTCTCGTTGATGCCGAGCGTCTTGCGAACCAGAGAATAGCCGTTGGAGTGTACGCCGGAGGAGGCAACACCGATCAGCGCGTCGCCGGCCTTGATGCCGGTGCCGTCGATCATCTTTTCCTTATCGACCATGCCGACAGAGAAGCCGGCCATATCGTACTCGTTTTCCGGATAGAAGCCCGGCATTTCAGCGGTTTCGCCGCCGATCAGCGCGCAGCCTGCCTGACGGCAGCCCTCTGCGATACCGGAAACCATCTGTGCGATCTTCTCCGGATGGTTCTTGCCGACTGCAACATAGTCGAGGAAGAACAGCGGCTGTGCACCGCAGCAGGCGATATCGTTTACGCACATGGCAACGCAGTCGATGCCAACGGTGTCATGCTTGTCCATCAGGAACGCCAGCTTGAGCTTGGTGCCGACGCCATCCGTACCGGAAACGAGGATCGGATCCTTCATGCCCTTGAACTCCGGACGGAACAGGCCGCCGAAGCCGCCGAGCGTACCCATAACGCCCTTGGTAAAGGTGCTTTCTACCATCGGCTTCATCAGCTTGACCGCTTCATAGCCTGCGGTAACGTCAACGCCGGCAGCCTTGTAGCTTTCAGAACGGCTTACACTCATGTTTTACATCTCACTTTCATTTATCGTATGAACGGGAAAAATGGAAAATTGAGAATTGAAAATGGAAAATTGCGGATTCGCGCAATGCGCGATTATTTTATGCGGCGCGGTGCGCCGTACCGCAATTCTCCATTCTCCATTTTCCATTCTCAATTCAAAAGTTAGTCTTTGTTAGCGGGGAGCGGAATCTCGATCTCGAACATGTTCTTATCCACCTGCTCGGGTACCGGAATCGGGTACTCGCCGGAGAAGCATGCATCGCAGAAGCCCAGCTTGCAGCCGACTGCGATCTTGCGGCAGGCCTCGAGCGACAGGAAACCGAGCGAATCCACGCCGATGATCTCGCGCATCTCCTCAACCGTGCGGTTGTGGGCGAGAAGCTGGTTGCGCTCCGGAATATCCGTGCCGAAGAAGCAGGGATGACGGAACGGTGGCGCCGAAATTCTCATGTGAACCTCAGCCGCGCCTGCGTCGCGCAGCAGCTTTACCAGACGGCCGCAGGTCGTACCGCGGACGATGGAGTCATCGACCATGATCACGCGCTTGCCCTCAATGGCGGTGCGCAGGGCGTTCAGCTTGAGACGCACCGAGCGCTCGCGCTTGTCCTGGCCCGGCTGGATAAAGGTGCGGGCGATATAGCGGTTCTTGATGAGACCCACGCCGTACGGAATGCCGGAGAACTTTGCGTAGCCGATCGCTGCCGGAATACCGGAATCCGGTACGCCGATAACCACGTCAGCGCCGACCGGATGCTCGATGGACAGGTACTTGCCGGCCTCCTGACGGGCCAGCTCAACCGATGCACCGTCGATGATGGAGTCCGGACGGGCAAAGTAAATGTACTCGAATACGCACGCGGAGGACTTGCACTCGATACCGCAGTGCATGGAGCGCAGCTCACCGTTTTCGACAACGCAGACCTCACCGGGTTCTACATCGCGGATGAACTTTGCGCCGAGCGCGTCCAGAGCGCAGGTCTCGGAAGCGAAAATGTAGCAGTCGTTGTCCAGCAGGCCGATACACAGCGGACGGAAGCCGTGCGGGTCGCGTGCCGCGATCAGCTTGCGCGGAGACATAACGACCAGAGAGTAGGCACCCTCGATGCGGTGCATGGTGTTCATAACGGCTTCTTCAATAGAGCCGCACTTGAGGCGTTCCTTAACGATGGTGTATACCAGCACCTCGGTGTCGTTCGAGGAACGGAAAATGCCGCCGTCCAGCTCAATCTCGCGGCGCAGCTCGCCTGCGTTTACGAGGTTGCCGTTGTGCGCAACCGCGAGATTGCCCTTTACATGGGTGATGGAGATCGGCTGCGCATTCTCGCGGCGGGTATCGCCGGTGGTGGAGTAGCGCACATGACCGATAGCCATCGAGCCGGGCATGTTGTCCAGAATCTCCTGATTGAACACGGCGCTGACCAGACCGGTGTCCTTATGGCAGTGGATCACGCCGTTTTTGTTTACGGCGATACCGGCAGCCTCCTGACCGCGGTGCTGGAGAGCAAACAGTGCGGTATACGCGTCGTGCGCGGCGGAAATCTCCTTGCCTTCCGGCGCTGCGATACCGAATACACCGCACTCCTCATGCACCTTGTCAAACGGAGTGCTGCTTTTTCTTAAAATACGATATTTCATTCTTCAGCCTTTTCTTGTCCGAATCTTGCCTTGCGGATGGGCTTACTTGCCCATAACGCGCTTCATGATTTCCTGATATGCCTCCTCGACACCGCCCATATCACGACGGAAGCGGTCCTTATCCAGCTTCTCCTTGGTGGTCTTGTCCCACAGGCGGCAGGTATCCGGAGAGATTTCGTCCGCGAGAACGATCTTGCCGTCCGCAGTCTTGCCGAACTCGAGCTTAAAATCAACGAGGATGACGTTCAGGGTATCGAAGTACTGCTTCATAACCTCGTTTACCTTGAAGGCCATTGCCTTGATGGTCTCGATCTCCTCACGGGTAGCAGCCTTCAGTGCGATCGCGTGGTAAGCGTTCATGAGCGGGTCGCCAAGCTCATCGTTTTTGTAGGAGAACTCGATGGTCGGCTCGTCGAATACGATGCCCTCTTCCACGCCGAAACGCTTCGCAAAGGAACCGGCGGAAATGTTGCGGATGATGACCTCCAGCGGTACAATGGAGACCTTCTTTACCAGGGTCTCGCGCTCGGAGAGCTGCTCAACAAAGTGGGTCGGCACGCCCTGCTGCTCGAGCAGCTGGAACATGTGATTGCTCATTACGTTGTTGATAACGCCCTTGCCGGTAATGGTGCCCTTCTTCTCACCGTTGAATGCGGTTGCATCGTCCTTGTAGTCAACGATTACGAGATTTGCATCGTCGGTAGCAAATACCTTCTTAGCCTTGCCTTCGTACAGCTGTTCTTTCTTTTCCATGTCCAATTCCTCCATTTGTATAAGTAGTGTTAATTTGAAACAATGTTGTTTGCAGGTTGTACATCGAAGCTGCCAATGGGAGCGGCCCCAATGCCTTTACCTTGCGGGGATGCGGTATCAGAGATACCTATATAGATTACGCGAACTGAGCGCGAACCTTTTCGTCCTTTGCGGTAACTTCCGCTGCCATATCGGCCTTGAACTGCGCGAGCTTCTGTGCCAGTGCGTCATCCGACAGGGCGATCATCTGTGCTGCGAGGATGGCGGCGTTGTCTGCGCCGTCGATCGCAACGGTTGCCACCGGAATACCCTTGGGCATCTGCACGATGGAGAGCAGGCTGTCCATGCCGCCCATCACGCTGGTGGCCATCGGCACGCCGATTACCGGAAGCGTGGTGTAAGCCGCCAGTACACCGCCGAGGTGTGCGGCCTTGCCTGCCGCCGCGATGATAACGCCGAAGCCTTCGGCTGCCGCGTTCTTCGCCAGCTGCTCGGCAGCTGCCGGGGTGCGGTGCGCGGAGCAGATGCGGACCTCAGTCGGAATATCGAACGATTTCAGACGGTCAACACACTTTTCCATTACCTTGAGATCACTGTCGGATCCCATGACAACGAGAACTTTTTTCATTTGTTATTCCTCCTACAAAAACAAATGAGGGCACGGGTATACCCGTGCCCTATAATCGCTCATTTATGTGCACCGATGCCCGAGAGAATGCACGAATGCCCGAGAACGAAAAACTGTTCAGCTGCAGTCTGGTTCAAAAATACGCTGCCGGTCATGTGTACACCTCTTTCTTAAAACCAACGGTGACGATACATATTTATTTTAGCTAATTTAACTTGTTAATGCAAGTATTTTACCCGCTTTTTTCGGGATTCGTGTAAATGCCCAAAGATAAATTTTACTCCTCTGCACTTTCGTGCAGAACGCCCTTTTTATAAAGCACCTCTTCCATCTGGTGCACGCGCTCGGTCCACGAGCACTGCGCGCCGTAGGCAAGGCGTTTTTCCGTCCATGCCGGACGTTTTTCCTTGGCAGCGGCATCGCACAGCGGCAGGAACATCTCGGGATTGCGGGCAATGTAGACCACATCCTTGAAATCCTCGACCTGCAGCGGCTCGCGCGTGGAAACGATCGGCTTGCCGGTTGCCAGATATTCGTAGAACTTGAGCGGCGAAACGTCCTTGGAGAGCGCACCGGCACGGAATACGTTCAGGCAGACGTCCATCTGCGCCAGATATGCGGGCAGTTCGGGCTGCGGCACCAGACCGTGGAATACAATGTTCGGGTACTGCTTGAGGTTGGTCAGGTCAACACCCGGCAGCGTGCGTCCGATCAGGAAAATCGTCGCGTTCGGACGGCTCTTCGCCAGCTTTTCGATCAGTGCATAGTCGATGCACTCCTGCAGCATGCCGACAAAGCCGTAGATCGGATGCGGCAGATCCTTCATGTCCTCCGGGCAGGGAAGGGTGTCCTTCTCGGTCTGTACACGCGAGAAAATCTCGTAAGCCGCGCCGTTCGGGATCATCTGGGTGGTCGGGTTGATCTTTTCCAGTGTCTCTGCCAGACCGACCGCAGTTGCGAATACCTGATCGGCAGGCTTGGCCAGATCGCATTCCATCTTGTCCACAACCTTGGGATTGATGTGGCCCTTGTATGCGGAATGACGGTCTACACAGTCATATACCAGCTTGGAGTGCGGCAGGTGCTCCACAATATCGCACGAGGACGGCGAGTAGCACCACAGCACGGTCTCGTCACCGAAGCCATGCTCGCGCATCTTTTCGCGGATGAACGCCGCCTGCCGCTTCTGGTTGATTTTGTTGATCCAGCGGAACTTGTTGAAAAACGGCAGTACCGGCGGCAGTGCGTAAACAGTGATGTTTTCGTGTCCCTCGACCTTTTCGCCGGGCTGCTTGTACTTTTCGATATAGGCGGAGGCTTTTTTGTCCTTGAGCGGTGCGATGAGCGACACCGGGGGATCAAAATACAGGATTTCGCTGTTGCGCAGACGGCTCATCACGTTCTGCTTGCGCGTCGGCAGAGGATGGTAGTTCGTTGTCGAAAGACAGACGATGTGGTTCTTCATATCTATATAACCCCTTTAGTGGATTGTTTTATCATATATCGCAAGGTAGCCCGCCCTGCGGTTTAGTTTTCGGAAATGTTCAGCAGCTTCGCTGCACCCTTCACATTCTCGGACTCTCTTTCTCTCAGCATTTCCGCGGTGCGGTGCACCTCGTTATCGAGCGCACCGGAGACGCACTCGTCGATGAGGCGGCACAGCGGCTCCGCCTTGACGGACGAAAGCTGCAGACAGGTGCGGCTGCCGATATATTTCAGGAAGCCGTCCACCTTGATATCGTAGCTCATGCCGACGACCGGAACGCCCTGACCGGCGGAGAACATCAGCGAATGCAGTCGGATGCCGACCACGGTTTTCATGCGGGAGAGGATGCCGATGGTGACTTCGATGGGCTGTCGGGTACGCACGGCGTGCCACGGACAGTGCAGCAGTGCGCCGACACGTTCTGCGGGCATGAGGTCGCTCGGAAACTCGATGGGTACGAAAACCGGCGTCAGGCCGTGCTTTTCATAGGCGTAGTTGGCTGCAGCCGCGATTTCGGGCAGAGCCGTGTCCAGACCCTTCCAGTTGCGCAGACCGAAGCCGATATACTTTCCGTTCGGGTCAATGCCGCTCTGCTCGAGGGCGATATTGACGATTTCACGCGGCGCCGGCGTCAGAATGATGGTCGGGTCGGCGGAAACACGGATATCCGGCCGGGTAACGCCCATTTCGGCAAGCAGTGCGCGGGAATTGTCATCGCGCAGCGTGATGCGGTCAACCGATGTATCAATGGTTCTGGCGGCCATCCGGCGGTTGCCCGGACGGTTGATCGGACCGATGCCGCAGCCGTACATCATTACCTTGCAGCCGCGCTTTTTGGCGGCGTACAGCGTGTAGCAGTAGTACCAGATCGAGCGGGTGGACGTGACATCCTGCATGAGCGAGCCGCCGCCGTTGATATACAGCGCGGCATGGCGGAACCTGCGCAGGACGGAGAACACATTAAAAGTATAGATGGCGTTCGTGCGGTAGATCAGGCGCGTTTCCTTCGGTCTGCGCGACATAACGCAGATGGTGCGTTCGGGATCGAGCTGGCGCATCTCCTGCACAATGGCCTCGAGGATGGCATCGTCACCGGCGTTGCCGCGTCCGTACGCGCCGCAGATGACAATGCTCTCACGCTCGTTTTTCGGACGATGGAACCGTGCCAGCAGGTGACGGTAGTTTTCCATCTGGCGTTCGCACATCTTGTCGCGCGAGAAATCGCGGGAGGCTTTTTCGTACAGCGCATCCGCAAATTTCTGCCGCAGCGCGGCATCGTTGCCCAGACGGACCAGATATTCCGCCAGCCGCTTATCGTCCCCGACCGGGAAGATATAGCCGTTTTCGCCGGTGTCGATGAGCTCGGGCATGCCGCCGACATCCGAGCAGATGGTCGCGCAGCCGGCACAAACGCCCTCGAGAATGGAGTACGGGAAGGTTTCGGACACCGAGGACAGCAGGTTGATATCCATCGCGCGGAAGAACGGCATGACCGGTGATACCCAGCCGCAGAATGTCACGCGCTCGCGCACGCCGAGCTGGTCGCACAGCTTTTTGAGCATGTCCTCGTCCTCGCCGTCGCCGGCGATGAACAGGCGCAGCTGCGGCGCGGATTTCAGCGCCTCGGCAAAGCCGCGGATGGTGGTCGCAATATCCTTGACGGCGGTCAGACGCGCGGCAATGCCGCACAGCACGTCGCCGTCCTCAATCTCGGCACCGTAGGTGTCCCGCAGATAGGCCACACGGTCAAATTCGCCCTTCGGACGGTCAAAATCCATACCGTTGTAGATTTTTACAATGCGCTCCGGGTCAAAGCCGCGCTCGATGAGCGTGCGCGCCATACGGTCCGCGACCGGCTGATAGAAGTCGAGAAAGCGCAGGGCAATGGCATTCGCCGTGCCGAGCGTGTACTGCTTGAGCGGACTGCCGAGGTAGTCCAGCCGGTAATCCGAGTGCACGGTCGTGACGATCGGCACCTGACGGCTGCGGCGCACCATGGCTCCCATCAGGTTGGCACGGCCGCCGTGGCAGTGAATTATATCGGGCTTGAACGCATCTACCAGGTCGCGCATGGTCCGTGCCGCGCGGAATGGATTGTGCCGCTCGATCACGCGCACATCAATGCCGCGTTCGCGCGCTTCATCCGCAAACGGACCTGCGCGGAACGAGATAAGCATCACATCGTTATTGCGGTTGAGTCCGGTCACGGTATTCATAATCTGGGTCTTGGCGCCGCCTACATCGCCGCCGCCCATTACATGCATGATTCGCAAAGTCAAATACCTCCACTTGACAAGTATAATCAGTATACCATGAAAACAGGGGGATTGCAAAACTCGGACGCGGTAAATGTCGTCTTTTTCGGCAGTATTTTGGCAAACGAAGTTTGTTTTTTTGCTCAGAACATGGTATACTGATTTTATCTGACGGAAAGTGAGGGTTTTTCTTTTGTCCTCTAAAAATACCATGACGCGCGATGCCATGCTGTTCCTGCCGGCCAAGGTGGTCGAGGGACTGCTCGTCATCGGGTGTTCCTCGCTGTATTCCCACATCTTTGTGGAGGGTGCGGTCAGTGCATTCAACCTGACCAACACCACGATACAGCTGCTGTACCTCATCCTTGCGGGCTGGATGGCGAATTCCGCCACCCGCTATGTCGGTGAGGAGTACCGCGCCGATGAAGGACGCGGCCTGTTCTCCACGGTTTCTACCATCTATGTGGGATTGTGCGTGCTTGTTGCCATCGGCTGCTGCATTACGGCGGCTGTGACGCAGAGTCCGGTCTATCTGGGCGGCGCGCTGATGTTCTGCACCTACACGGCGTTTCAGGTGCTCAATGCGGCGCTGATTCAGCTCGGCAGAGTAAAAGCGTCCATCCTGTGGTCGCTGACCTCGGCGGTGCTCAAGCTCGCGGTTGCATTCGCGCTTGTCGGCGGCAAGTCGAATTATCCGTCGCCGTTCCCGGCTATCTTCGCCAATACCATTGCGGACGGCGTAGCCACCATCGGTGCGGTGTTTGCGCTTAGCCTGCCGGTTGTTGTGCGGCTGAAATATTTCTCCAAGCCGCTGCTGAACAGGTTCCTCAAATACGGCGTACCGCTGATGGGCGTTTCCATTTCGGTGGCGCTGCTCAACCAGATCGACAAATACCTCGTTGTCGGCTTTTACGGCAACATTCTGTACGCATACTACTCGAATAACAACTCGATCGCGAGCGGTCTGTTCACGATGATCTCGGTCGGCATTATGCGCGGCGTGTATCCTGCTGTGCTGCGCGGCTGGCGTGAGGGCGGCAAAGCCGCAGCAAAGCCGCTGCTCGATCAGGGCGTGCGGCTGTATCTGCTGATCGCCGTGCCTGCGGTTGCAGGTCTGACGGCGGTTGCGCTGCCGCTCAGCCGGTTCCTGTTCCCCGCGAAGTACGCTGCCGGTGCGCCGGTCATCGCGTATACCGCGCTTGCCATGCTGTTCATGGGCCTGACCGAATACGCCAACAAGGCATATGAGCTGGAGCAGTCCACCGTACACGTTCTGCAGAACAGCGCGATTGCAGCGGTTATCAAGGTGGTTTCGAGTGTCATTCTGCTCAAAACGCTTGGATTTACCGGCGGTGCGCTCGGTTCGGTGGTCGCATTTGCGTCCTATTTTATCATTACCTGTGTGCGCGTGCGCAGCCGATTCCTGTTCCGCGTGGCATCGGTCAGCCTGGTGCGCATCATCGTTTCGGCGCTGCTGTGCGGTGCGGCGGCCTTTGCATGCACGCTGCTGCCGGTCGGCAATCTCATTCGCCTTGGCGCGGCTGTCGTGGTCGGTGCGGGCGTTTATGCAGTGTGCATTATCGTCAGCGGTGAGGGCCGCGAGGAAGTACAGGCGGTGCTCCGCCGGCTGAAACGATAAGAAAAATTGTCGAAACAGCGTGGATTTCACTGGTAAAACCTTGTCACGGCATTAAATCCATGCTACAATAACTCTATCTGAAAATTGTAAATAGAGAGGCGTAATATTATGGAAATGATTCATGAAGCGGGTCAGTACGTTGACACCGTAAAGCGCGTCTGCGAAGCAGTCGGCAGCGAGGTCACGTTCCGCGGCACGGTTCACCGTGTACGCGATATGTCTGACTTTTCTTTTGTTGTAATGCGCGTTGAGCGCGGTCTGATCCAGTGCACCTTCCAGGGTGACGAGATCGGCGGCATCAAGCGTTCGGACATCAAGGACGCAATGGTACTCGAGATTACCGGTACCGTTCGTGAGGAGCCGCGTGCAGAGCATGGCGTTGAGGTCGTTCTGAGCGCACTGTCCATCCTCGGCAAGCCGTACGACCAGCTGCCGGTACCGCTCGGCAAGAAGTATATGGGCCTGTCCCTCGATGTTGATCTGCCGCTGCGTCCGATCACGCTGCGTCATCCGCGCAAGCAGGCGATCTTCCGCGTACAGGGTGCGATCGCTGACGGCTTTGCACAGTACATGCAGTCGCAGGGCTTCACCCACATCCACACCCCGAAGATTGTAGTTGCAGGCGCTGAGGGCGGCGCAAACCTGTTCAAGCTGGATTACTTCGGCACCCCGGCTTATCTGGCACAGTCCCCGCAGTTCCACAAGCAGTACCTTGCCGGTGCATTCGGCCGTGTATACGAGATCGGCTCGGTTTACCGTGCAGAGCGTCACAACACCTCTCGTCACCTGAACGAGTACATGGGTCTGGACTTCGAGATGGCCTATATTGATTCCATGTACGATGTAATGGCAATGGAGACCGGCATGCTGAAGTCCGTTATGGCTTACGTTAAGGAGCACTGCGCTGAGGAACTCGCTATGCTGAACGCCGAGGTTCCGGAGATCAAGGAGATCCCGACTATCCGCTTCCACGAGGCCAAGCAGATCATGGAGGAGAAGTTCGGTCACAAGTCCAAGAACCGCTACGACCTCAATCCGGACGAAGAAGTGCTGCTGTGCCAGTGGGCAAAGGAGGAGCACGACTCTGATTTCGTATTTGTAACGCACTTCCCGTCCGCAAAGCGTCCGTTCTACGCGAAGGACGACCCGGAGGATCCGAAGCTGGCGCTGTCGTTCGACCTGCTGTTCCGCGGTCTGGAGATCACCACCGGCGGTCAGCGTATCCACGATTATCAGGAGCAGATGGACAAGCTGGCGGCCCGCAAGATGAACGCCGAGCTGTTTGAGTCCTTCACCATGCTGCACAAGTACGGCATGCCGCCGCACGGCGGTCTGGGCATTGGTCTGGAGCGCCTGACCATGCAGCTGCTGGGGCTGAACAACATCCGCGAGGCTTCTATGTTCCCGCGTGATATGAACCGCCTCGAGCCGTAAAGGCTTGCGCTTCGTTCCAAAGGGCTGTGCCCTTTGGAACGAGGGGACACCCTTGACAGGCTTGCGCCTGTAAGGGCTATTGCACCCAAAAGGACTCGGAATTATCGATTCCGGGTCCTTTTGGGTGTTTGTTAAAAATGACACAGCGGCAGAGCCGCCTGTGTCCTTTGGTATACGCCCGGAGAAGAAAATCTTCACTCTCCACTCCTCGCTCTCCGCTCTCTTTTCAGCTCTTTACGAGGATTTAACATTTTTTCCTCGGTTGGCTCTTGACGTTCGCGGAAATTTTACGCATAATAAGAATGGACAAAAAGATTTCCGGCTATGCTGTTTCAGCATGGGTCGCCTACCGAAAGGAGATCAGCATAATGAACGAAGAATTAGAGCTGCTTCGCGACAAGAAGGGCTTCATTTGCGATATGGACGGTGTTATCTATCACGGCAACCGTCTGCTGCCCGGTGTACCTGAATTTGTAGACTGGCTGCAGCGTGAAAACAAGAGCTTCCTTTTCCTGACCAACTCCTCCGAGCGTTCGCCGCTTGAGCTGCAGCAGAAGCTGGCCCGCATGGGTCTGGAGATCGGTGAGGAGCATTTCTACACTTCCGCGCTGGCTACCGCGAAGTTCATCGCCAGCCAGAAGCCGCACGCATCTGCGTATGTTATCGGTGCGCCCGGTCTGGTTGGTGCGCTGTACGAGGCGGGCATCGTGATGAACGATGTTGACCCGGATTACGTTATTGCGGGCGAGACCAACACCTACAACTATCAGACCATCCTCAAGGCCGTTGATCTGATCAACAAGGGCGCGCGCCTGATTGCTACCAACTCCGATTTGACCGGCCCGTCCGAGCAGGGCATCATTCCGGCGTGCCGCGCACTGGTTGCGCCGATCGAGCTGGCCACCGGCAAGACGGCATACTATGTCGGCAAGCCGAACCCGCTGATGATGCGTACCGGTCTGCGCCTGCTGGGCGTGCATTCGCACGAGGCGGCCATGATCGGCGACCGCATGGACACCGACATCGTTGCCGGCATCGAAACCGGTCTGGACACCGTTCTGGTGCTCTCCGGCTGCACTACCCGCAAGGATGTGGAAAATTACGCATACCGTCCGCACTTTATTCTGGACGGCGTGGGCTGTATCCCGCCGCAGGCGTAAAGAAGCCGTCTAAATCGAACTATACAAAAGCCTTTCCGAAAAAATTTCGGAAAGGCTTTTTTCATTGGATAAAGAATGGACAATTCTATGCTATACTAAATACAGGAAAAGGATAGCCGTAACAGTGAGATACAGATAGAGAGGGGGCACCTCAAATGGCAGGACACATTCTTTTAGCAGAGGATGACAAGGCGTTATCCGCGCTGATGCAGGATTTCTTTCGGGCGGCAGGCGTAGCGGTGACACCGGCGTATGACGGCGAACAGGCGCTCGTGCTGGCACAGGAGCAGTCGTTCGACCTGCTGGTGCTGGACGTGATGATGCCGCACCTGAACGGTCTCGAAGTATGCGAAGCCGTGCGGCAGGAGAGCGACGTACCGGTTATTTTTGTCACGGCACTCGGGCAGGAGGGTGACACGCTGGCAGGGTTCCGCGCGGGCACGGACGATTATATCACCAAGCCGTTTTCGTTTCCGGTGCTGGTGGCAAAGGCGCAGGCGCTCATGCGGCGGGCCCGCGGTCTGCGGCTGGGCGCGAGTGAGCTCGGCTACGCGAATATCCTGATGGACACGGCGTCCGGCACGGTAACGGTGGACGGCAACCCAATAAATCTGCGTCCCAAGGAGGCAAAAATCCTCGAGCTGCTGCTGCGCGAACAGGGACGCACGGTGTCGCGCGACCTGCTCATCGAGCGGGTATGGGGCACGGATTTCGACGGGGACGAGCGCATGATCGACCGGCACATTGCCAGCCTGCGTAAAGCGCTCGGCACAGCGTCGCAGCATATCCGTGCGGTGTACGGCAAGGGCTACCGATTGGGGGGATCAACATGAAAAAGCGGTTTCGTAAAATCGGCATCGCGGCAAGGCTGACTGCGATCGTGGCGGTGATTCTGGCGGTGTTTGTGGTGCCGTGGGTGTGGCAAGTGGCAAAGCTTGCGCAGGATAAAGCTCGAGAGGAAGCTAATGCCAGCATGAGAGCAAGTACGGGATTGCTGATGAGTGACCTTGAAGTTCTGAAAGGCGATGCAGCGCGCTACCCGGCAGAAGGCACAGCGGAATACGATCTGCTGCGCGCCAACCTGTGGAGAGATGGTATAGATACGCCCTATATCATACGGTATTATGATGAAAATCATAAGCGGGTTCTGATTAGATCGCCGCTGATGCTGAAGTATCGTCCGGCAACAGGCTGCTGCTATGGCATTGATTTAAGTGATTTCTCCGAGCAATCGCTGCGTGAAATGAACGAGGCATTCAATCACGATCACGACCTTGAGCCTATAATTACAGTCTATGGCCGACAAGTCAAGACAGATACACAATTTGTCTTTTTCCCGAATCGAATTCAGATTGTTTATGAGGAATGGACGGCGCAAACACCGGTTGAGGAAACAAATCAGTTCTGCTCCGACGGAGGCGAGTACATAGGTGCATACATACCGGGGAAATGGCCATTTCGCACGGACGAAGTGATGGAGGGCTACTTTGACGCACTGCGCTATCTGGATACCGAACTGCGGGCGATAGACGGCGAAAACATACCGGACGAAGAATGGGCAGAAGTACGGGCCTCGAAACGGTATGTCGGCACGTTTCAGGGGATGCCGTATGATGACGAGGTGCTTCTTGCTACGGCGGCGCTGGTCAATCGAGAAAACGCATACGGTACTTGTTTTCGCCTTATGCTGCCTATCACGATTGCGCTGTACTTGATTTTCCTGTTCCTCTTTTATAAAATTGTGCGTCGAATGGTGTCCGACCCACTGGTTGATACGGCAAGAGAAGCCAATAGGGTATCCATTCTCGCATTCGACGAATTCAAACCTGACCTGAACCGCGGAGACGAAATCGGCGAGCTAAACCGTGCGCTGAGCGAAATGGCGGCGACTCTGCACACCCGCTGGGACAGCGAACGCGACCTCGAGGACAAACGACAGCAGTTTGTCTCGGCGGCAAGCCACGACCTGAAAACGCCGCTTGCGCTCATCGGCGGGTACGCCGAGGCCATCGCGCAGGACATTTCACCGGAGGAAAACGCGCGCTATCTTGCCGCCATCGAGCAGGAAACGGCGCGGATGAACGGCCTTGTGCGCGAAATGCTGGATTACACCCGTCTGGACCGCACGGACGAGCTGAAAAACCGCAAAACGCTCAATCTGACCGCACTTGTAAACGATATGCTGACCGAGTATGCACCGCTGTTTGAAAAACGCCGTCTGACCGTCGATATTGCGGACGGTGTGCGCATCCGCGGCGACGAAACGCTGCTGCGGCGTGCCGTCGGCTGTCTGCTGGAGAATGCCGCCAAGTATTCGCCGGAAAACGGGCGCGTGTCCGTTCGGCTGACGAACAGCCGCAATCACCTGCTGACCGTCGAGAACGACTGCGAACCCATTCCGGAGACCGAGCTGCCGCGCCTGTTCGAGATGTTCTATCGCGGCGATAAGGCGCGCGACCGCGCAGGCGGACACGGACTGGGACTGGCCATTCTGCAGAAAATCCTTGCGCTGCACGGCCTGACCTGCAAAGCGGAAAATGTGAAGAACGGTGTACGGTTCATCGTCTGCAATAAAGATTAAAAGCGGAAAAAGGGCGAAAAAATCCCCTGCAAGAGCGATACTTGCAGGGGATGCTTTTTACTTTGCGTAGTCGATCGCACGCGTTTCGCGTACCATGTTGACCTTGATCTGGCCGGGATAATCCAGCTCGTTCTCGATCTTCTTGGCGATTTCGCGGGCAAGAAGCACCATCTTGTCGTCCGAAACCTTCTCCGGGTTGACAATGATGCGGATCTCGCGGCCTGCCTGAATGGCAAACGAACCGGAAACGCCGGGCGTCTCGTTGGCGATGCTCTCAAGCTTCTCCAGACGCTTGATATAGTTCTCCAGGTTCTCGCGGCGAGCGCCCGGACGTGCAGCGGAGATGGCATCGGCTGCCTGAACCAGACATGCTACGATGGTCTTTGCCTCCACATCGCCGTGGTGTGCCTCGATGGCGTGGATGATCGGCTGGGATTCCTTGTACTTCTTGGCAAGGTCTACGCCGATCTGAACGTGGCTGCCCTCAACCTCGTGGTCGATGGCCTTGCCGATATCATGCAGCAGGCCTGCGCGGCGTGCCGGAACCGGATCGAGACCCAGTTCGCTGGCCATCATGCCGGCAATGTGAGCCACCTCGATGGAGTGCTGCAGGACGTTCTGACCATAACTGGTGCGGTAGCGCAGGCGGCCGAGGATCTTGACCAGCTCGGGATGAATGCCGTGAATGCCGGTCTCGAAGGTAGCGCGCTCGCCTTCGCTCTTGATGATCTGCTCCACCTCGCGGCGAGCCTTGTCAACCATTTCCTCAATGCGGGCCGGATGGATACGACCGTCAACGATCAGCTTTTCGAGTGCCAGACGTGCGATTTCACGGCGAACCGGATCGAACGAGGACAGGGTGATCGCCTCGGGCGTATCGTCAATGATGAGGTCTACGCCGGTAAGGGTTTCCAGCGTGCGGATATTGCGTCCCTCTCGGCCGATAATGCGGCCCTTCATCTCGTCGTTCGGCAGCGGAACAACCGAAACGGTTGCCTCGGATACCTGATCGGCGGCACAGCGCTGGATTGCGGTCGAGATGATCTCACGGGCGGTCTGCTCGCTCTCGTCCTTCAGGCGCTGATTGATCTCGCGCAGCTTGACGGCTGCATCGTGGGTCGCTTCGTTTTCAATGGACTGGACGAGCATATCGCGTGCTTCGTCGCGGGTCATGCTGGCAATCTGTTCCAGCTTTTCTACCTGCTCGAGCTTGATGCGCTCGAGTTCTTCCTTTTCCTTCTGGCTTGCGTCCAGCTGGCGGCTAAGGTCATCATTCTTGCGGTCGAGCATATCGCTCTTCTTGTCCAGTGCTTCCTCGCGCTGAATCAGGCGGCGCTCAAGCTGCTGGGTCTCATTGCGGCGTTCCTTCAGCTCGCGGTCGGCTTCGACGCGCTGCTTGTGGATTTCGTCCTTTGCCTCGAGTATGGATTCGCGTTTTTTGGTCTCGCCGGCCTTGATCGCTTCGTTGATGATGCGGGTGGCCTCGGTCTCGGCAGAGCCGATCTCTTTTTCCGCAACGCTCTTGCGATACAGGAATCCGATGATTACGCCTACTGCGAGACACACGATACCGGTGATGATCGGTATGATGATGTTGCTCATGTCTGTTGGTGTGTCCTCCTATTTACGAATTTTGGGAGACGGCACAAAACCAAGACAATACCGCAGATCTGCGGTGCTGTTTCTCAACAGAGCGACGGTTCGGCAGAAAACAGGCTGATTCCGCGGTGAAACACGCGCAGCACGCATGAGCACTGCACGAAGAATAAAGGCGGAATACGCCGAAAAAGCGAAGCTTCGCTCGAAAAAATCAGAGTTTTGCGCTGTCAAAAGAAAAATGCGGTTCCGATAGAAATAAAGCTATCGGTTCAATCAGATAATGCCTTTGAAAAAAGCCGTGCTCACCATTGGCACCGGCTCTGTTACAGCAG
Source organism: Butyricicoccus sp. AF18-9LB (assembly GCF_027684505.1). Lineage (NCBI taxonomy): Bacteria > Bacillati > Bacillota > Clostridia > Eubacteriales > Butyricicoccaceae > Butyricicoccus > Butyricicoccus sp. AF18-9LB. Next base: position 3,980 of record NZ_JAQCWA010000013.1, on the reverse strand, counting down.
GTATTATACTATGTTTAATTGTAAAGCCTATTCGTCAAACTGTCAAGAAAAAGACAAGCTGACATACGCGGTTTTTGGCGTTTTTTGAAAACGGCCGGTGTGCGCTCTTGTGAACGGCAGGGCGATTTGCTATAATAATTCTGTATTCCCTCATGGAAGAGACGAGGAGGAACGATTATGAACGAGTCTATGTGTCGCGTACAGCGCGGTTCTTTCGTATATTATACCTGCCGACGGATTCCGGTGCGGCATGCCTTCACCACCAAATTCGGCGGTGTGAGCACGGGCGCGTGCGAAAGCCTGAATTTAGGCTTCAACCGCGGTGACGAGTTGGAGAATGTGCGCGAAAACTATCGCCTGCTGGGCGAGGCGCTTGGCGTGGATGAGACGCGCATGACGCTCACCAAGCAGATCCACGACACGCAGGTGTCGGTCGTGACCGAGGACAAGGTCGGCATGGGTCTGCACCGCCCGATGGAATGGCAGTCGGACGCGATCGTGACCGCACTCGCGGACACGCCCATCATCGGCTTTTACGCGGACTGCGTTGTCACCTTATTATATGATCCGGCGACGCATACCGCAGGCGTGTGTCATTCCGGCTGGCGCGGCATGGCGGCAGGTATCCTGCCGAAAACCGTCGATGTGATGGCGGAGCAGCTCGGCACAAAACGTGAAAGCCTGATCGCCGTGCTCGGTCCGTCCATCCGGCAGGAGTGCTTCGAGACGGATGCGGATGTGCCGGAAGCGATGGAAGAGCTGCTCGGTGCACAGGTGCATCCGTTCATTATGGAGAAAGGTCCGAAATTCCATGTGGACCTGCAGGGCATTGGCGTAAAGCTGCTGCAGGATGCTGGACTTTCGGCAGAAAATGTGATCGACAGCGGCATCTGCACCATGTGTCATTCGGATGAGTTCTGGTCGCACCGCGTAACGCACGGCGTGCGCGGCGTGCAGGGCGGCATGATCTGTCTGTAAGCGAAAGGATCAATACAATGAAAAGTTGGAAAAAACGTGCGCTGGCACTGACAATGGCGGCTTTGGTCGTGCTCAGCGGCTGCACGTTCCCATTTGGACAGGGAAACGACGGCGACGGCGCACCGGTAGACAACGTGGATGTGTCGGACGCGTATTTCGGTCTGGCGTGGTATCGCTCGGGCACAACGCTCAATCCGGTCATGGACGGCACCGAGGTCAACAGCATGCTGCGTGAGGCGCTTTACGAGGGCCTTTTTGAGATAAAAAGCGATTTTACACTCGAAAACGAGCTGTGCGAGGATTATACGAGCGATGGAACCACGTTCAGCTTTACGATAAAAAAGGGCATCAAGTTCTGGTCGGGTGCGGAGCTGACGGCAAGTGATGTTGCCGAAAGTCTCAAGACTGTGCTGGAAAACGAAAGTTCGCCGTACCACAACCGACTGACCGAGGTTTCCTCGATCGAAGCGGTGACAAAGCGCATGGTCCGCATTACGCTTGCGTCGCCGAACGTCAACTTCCCGAAACTGCTGGATATTCCGATCTATCGGGCGGGTACGACTGACGAAGGAGAGTTCGCCGAGGGCACCGGACCGTACAAGCCGGTTCAGAACGGCGCCGCATGGACGCTGGAGGCCAACGAGAACTGGCACGGCGGCTTTCTCGGCACCATTCGGCACATTACGCTGGTCAAAATGACGCGCGCGGATGCGGCGGACACCAGCTTCCGCACCGGCGATGTATCCATCATGCGCAGCGCCCGTATTGCGCCGGACGACCAGAATATCGCATTCACCGGCGAGGTCGATACCGTTCCGGTGAGCAGTGCTATGCTGCATTATATCGGTTTGAATTACAATAACAGCCAGTTCACGAATGCAAAAGTGCGGCAGGCGCTTTCTATGGCGATCAGCCGTCAGGGTCTGTGTGCAACCCAGCTGCAGGATTATGCCGATCCGGCGGTGCTGCCGATCAATCCGCAGCCGGCGGACACCGGCGTGTCGTACAGCCTGTCGGCGGATTTGATGACTGCGGCACAGCTGCTGCGCGAGGCGGCACAGGAGGGTGCGGCTTCGGCAGGCGGCAGCGGCGGCAATACCGATTCTTCGGACGGAGATTCGGATTCTACGGACAATTCCGATGATGATTCGGACACTTCTTCGGACTCTTCCGAGGAGGACGGCTACTACGACGAGGACGGCGACTTTATCTATTATACGAGCGGCCGGGCAAGCGATACCGATTACAAGGTGGATTTTCTGACCGTGCGCACACCGAAAAACCGGACCGATTCGACGGTTTCGGACGGGGAAGTTGTGCTTTTGGACAATGAGAATACGGACTCCGGCGATTCGACCGATTCTACGGACGGTTCCGGCTCGACCGATACTGCAGTAACCGATACGATAGTGATGGATGCGGCGACCGTGCAGCTTTCGTTCCGCCTGCTCGTCAACTCGGACAACGCGTTTAAGGTAGCGGCGGCAAAACAGGTCGCGGCTTCGTGGAATTCACTGAACGGCGTCAATGTCACGGTGGATGAGGAGCCGTATGATACCTATGTTTCCATGCTGCAGAGCGGATCGTTCGACGCGTACTACGGCGAAACCCAGCTGACGCCGGACTTCGATCTGCGCCCGCTGCTGTCTCCGCAGGGCGGACTGAACTATGGATCGTACTCGAGTGAGGACATGAGCAATGCCATCACGGCGTACCGCAGCGGCGAGAATACGGAGGGTCTGTACACGACATTTCTGAACGAAATGCCGCTCATTCCGCTGGCATTTGAGCGGCAGCAGGTTGTGCTCAGAAGCGGTCTGATCAATCATTTCAATCCGGCACCGTATAACGCATTCGCAGGACAGGAGAACTGGGTCAAGCCGTAACCGCCTGTTTTCGCTGAAAAGGAGAATATCATGCAGGAAAATAGCAGAATACAGGGGCATTTGTTCGGCGCGTTCAGCGTGCTTGTCTGGGGCACGACATTTGTCTCCACCAAGGTGCTGCTGCGCGCGTTCACGCCGCTGGAGATTATGGTAGCGCGGTTCACGCTCGGCTTCCTGGCACTGCTCATCGTGGGCAAGGGCCTCATGCGCCCGCAGAAACGGTGGCATGAGGGATTGTTTGCACTGGCCGGTCTTTCGGGCGTTACGCTGTACTTTTTGATGGAAAATATTGCGCTGACGTACATTTCCGCGTCGCTGGTCGGTGTTATCGTAGCGGCAGCGCCGCTGTTTACCGCGCTGATCGCAGCGGTCGTGCTGCACGAAAAACTCAGCAAATGGTTCTTTTTCGGCTTTGTTTGTGCGATGGCGGGTGTCGCGCTCGTGTCGCTCGCGGGCGTCAGTGAGCTGCATTTCAGCCCGATTGGTGCACTGCTCGGCGTAGGCGCGGCTCTGGTCTGGGGTGTGTACTCGGTGCTCGTGCGCCAGCTTGGTCACATGGGCTACCGTACCATTCCGCTTACCTGCCGCATTTTTGGATACGGTTTGCTGTTTTTGCTCGTTCCTGCGGTGATTGAAGGGTTTCCGTCCGGTTTGAGCGTGTGGACGCAGCCGGTTCATCTGGCAAATCTGCTGTTTCTGGGCCTTTGTGCGTCTGCAACGTGCTTTGTGACGTGGAATCGCGCGGTTTTCCTGCTCGGTCCGGTGAAAACCAGCGTGTACATTTATGCAACGCCGGTTATTACAATAGTAAGCTCAGCGTTGATTCTGCACGAAACCATGACGCCGATCATGTGGCTGGGCACGGTTTTGGCGCTCGGCGGTCTGATTTTGTCCGAACATCGGGAGAAAGAGAAAACGACGGCATGAGCCGTCGTTTTTCGTTTGCAGCAAAATTTTTTGCAAAAAACGAAAAAAGTATTTGACAAATGCTCTGGGATTTGGTATCCTATTAAAGCTGTCTCTGAGAGACAAGCGCAAAACCGAAAAGTTTGATTTAGAACGACTTGATTCTTCAAAAAAGAATTTGAAAAAAGTTCTTGACAAACGCTTCTGGTT
>NZ_JAQCWA010000012.1:0-87168 GCF_027684505.1 Butyricicoccus sp. AF18-9LB | reverse complement strand
TACTTCAAAATATTGTCTAACTTTTTGGGGTCACTTCATGCATTTGAGATGACGGTTTTTGTTTTGCCTGTGTTATCCTTTATTCTCCACGCCGGTCAAGTCCTGAACAACTTCACCTGCGATGATAAGACCCGCAACAGCAGGCACAAACGCCGTGCTGCCCGGAACCTGTCGGCGCTGTGTGCATTTTCTGGCAGTGCCCGGCGGGCAGATGCAGTTCTGGCGGCAGCTGATCGCCATATCGTCGATTGGCGTCATAGCCGGCTCCTTGGAGTACACGACCTTGAGCTTGCGGATGCGGCGCTTACGCAGCTCATAGCGCATAACACGCGCGAGCGGACAGCCGGAGGTCTTATAAATATCCGTCACTTCCAGCTTGTCGGCGTGAATCTTGTTGCCTGCACCCATGCAGCTGATGATGCGCGTACCGGCCTTGGTTGCCTGCTCGATCAGCTCGAGCTTGCCGGTTACGGTGTCGATGGCGTCTACAACGTAGTCATACTGGGTGAAATCGAACTGAGAAGCGGTCTCAGGCGTGTAAAAGGTTTTGTAAATGTTGACCATGCAGTCCGGATTGATATCGTGAATACGCTCGGCGGCGGCCTCTACCTTGTATTGACCGACCGTCTTGCGGGTAGCGATGATCTGGCGATTGATGTTGGTCAGGCACACCTTATCATCGTCGATGAGGTCAAGTGTACCGACACCCGAACGCGCCAGCGCTTCTACCGTGTAGCCACCCACGCCGCCGATGCCAAACACCGCAACACGCGCGTTGTACAGGCGCTCCATGCCCTGCTTGCCAAGCAGCAGCTCGGTTCTCGAAAATTGATTGAGCAAGTTTTTTCTCCCTTTCGTGCAGTTTTTCGCTTAGTTATAAGTATAACGGGGAATGCCTACTGTGTCAATAGGAAAGCTGTCGTTTCCCTGCACCGATTGACCCGGGGGGCTCGAACTGCGCAAGCGTGTTCGTCCCTGACGGGCGGTGTGTTTTTCACTGAGATTCAACGGGGGGATTCGCCGCCCACGGGGACAGCGGGAACGTCGCGGCGCCCGCTGCGTGGCAAAAAGGAAGGGACACCTACGTTTTCCCTTCCTCTTTGGACTCCTACCTTTCCCTTGTTTGATAGTCCGGCGCAGATTGCCTCCATGTGACCGCTTCGAAATCGGGAACGGCAGAGGATTTTTACTACCGTGTCTTTCGAAACCTGTTCGCAGGGTCAGATACATTACTGCTACACAGACCGGAAAGTCTCCGCAGGCGCAACACAAGGTGAATTGCCCACAGGGCAAGAGCGAGTCCCCCGGGGATACCCGTGCTGCGAAACTCTTTAACACGTTATACCGCACGGCACCTACGGATTAGGCGTTTGATACAATTTATCTTCGCAGGCCCTATCTATCATAACGCGCTGACGAATTGTGCGGCACTGTTATGCCGCACCCAGCGTAGAATAGCCGAGCTGTATAGCAGAACGCTATCTGACACTGCGAATAGGTAAAGAAATGGGAGCACACTGTGCTCCCCTACGGTAGAAAAAATCCTCTGCCGTTCCCCTTTTCGAAGCGGTCGCCGATCTCTGGTCTGCGCCAGACTCGGAAACAAAAGGAAACGGGAGTTAAGAGGGTAGAAACCGTAGGTGTCTACCCTCTTGCCCACCGCCGCGGGCGCGGCAGGCGCCCGCGCGGCGTCAGCGCAGTTATACTCGCTTCCAAGCGACCAATGCCACTCCTGCCGAGATAAACTCCGTCACCCAGAACGCATGCCAAACGCCATTCGCACCCATAATCTTACACAGCACGACCGCGATCGGCAGAATGACCACGGTATACCGGCACAGCGAAATCACGAGCGACGCCGTACCCTTTCCGAGTCCTTCCAGTGCGCCGGATGCCGTAACCGAAACCGCCGAAACAAGAAATCCCACACAGATAATGCGCAGCGCATGTGCACCGATAGCCACCGTCCGGACATTTTCGGTGAAAAGTGCCATCAGCGGAGATGCGAACGCCAGACACAGCACAGTGCCGATCATCATAATGCACGCACACAGCGCAAGCGCTACCTGAAAAATACGGCTGACGCGTTCCCGCTCACCCGCGCCGTAGTTGTAACCGATCACCGGACGCATACCCTGAATAATGCCGCTCGCAGGCAGATACAGGAAAGTCTGCAGCTTGTAATAGATGCCGAGCACGACCACATACGCCTGACTGAGCTCAGCCAGCAGCGCATTCAGACACGAGATGAGCAATGACGGCAGCGCCAGATTGAGTGCCGCCGGAATGCCGATCGCATACAGCCGTGCCGTGATGCCTCGAGTACCGTGCAGCCCCTTGCGTGTGATATGCACGGACACCGGCCGCAGCCGATATATCACCAGATAGAACGCCAGCGTTACCAGCTGGCCGATGCCGGTGGCGAGTGCCGCGCCGCGCATGCCGAGCTGCGGGAACGGCCCGATACCGAAGATGAGCAGCGGATCCAGCACGATATTTGTCACACAGCCGAACAGCAGCGCTGTCATGGTCACCTGCATGCGACCCATCGCCTGATAAATCTTCTCGAACGCGAGACCGACCATGATAATCACCGAGAACGCGAACGCGATAGACGCGTACTGCGTACCCATCTCCGCTACCTGCTCAGAATCCGTGAACAGCCGCAGGAAACGCGGCATGACGGTGATGCACACGATCATGCTCACTACGCCGTGGATAACTGAGCACGCAATACCGCGCGTCGCCGCCGCGTCCGCCTTGTCGATCTCACCGGCACCGAGATGATACGAAATCACTGCGTTAATGCCCACGCCGAAGCCGATAGCGAGCGCGTTTATCAAATTCTGCACCGGATAGACCAGCGACAGCGCTGTTATCGCGTCCTCTCCTATTTTTGCAACAAACAGGCTGTCGATGATGTTGTACAGCGAGTTCACCAGCATGGAAACCACCATCGGCAGCGCCATTGAGAGCAACAGCGGCAGTATCGGCTTTTCCCGCATAAAGCGTTGGTTCACGTTCGGTTCCTCCCTTTTGTGCAAATAAAAAACCGCACGACCGGAATCCCGGTCGTGCGGCGAAAAAGAACATCTTGAGATGCTGTAAAAATCCACACAAATTTTAGTGAGATAAGTTTATCATAAAAGATGCGGAATTGTCAAGCCGTCAGTTAATCTCGGTCGGCAGATCGACATAGCTGCTCAGATCGGTCGGCAGCGTAATCTTAACCGCATCGCCGGTAGCGGTTACCTTAGCGGCTGCGTTCAGAGTTGCGCTGATGGTCTCGCCCTCTGCTGTAATATCAACCGTACCGGAAATCGCGGTATCGGTAAGCATGCCATTGACTGCCTTCGCGGTAACATTCATATCGCGGGTTTTGATGGAAACACCGTCCAGCATGCCGCCGAGCAGCTCGTCAAACAGGTCGGAACTGAAGACACTGTTCATGTTGTACTTAACGGTCATACCGCCGCTGCCCTTGGTAATGCTCTCGATCGCGCTGACCGGAACAGAACTGTTCATAGCAGAAATCTCCATGCCGTTCAGCACATCATCAAAGGACATCGCCATTTTGTACTTGCCCTGTGCACCCATATCCATGTAGTAAGTGCCATTGGTGAAGTAATAGTTAATATCCTGCGAAATACTGGTATCGCCGCCGTTCGCCAAAGACGGGTCGATCGTCATGTTCAGCTTGCCGCCAAATGCCATCACGGACTTGTCCAGCTCCTTGAGGTTCATATCGGCCTTAATCGTCATCGGCATGGACATATCGAGCAGCTTGGTGGTGCCGAGTTTAACGCTTGCCTTGATGTTCATATCCATAGCCATCTTGGACTCCGCCGAGGTGTTCTTCGCAGCGGTGTTGAATGTGTCCGCGTCTGCGAAAAATGCGCCCAGAGAAGCAGCCTTGGTCTTGTCAACCGCACCGTCTGCAACCAGCTTATCGAGCAGAATGCTGTCACTGCCCTTGACATCGGTATCAAGCGCGGTCAGGCTCATTGCAACTACGTTGTCACGCAGGAAATTCTTGGTGCTGCAATTGACATCGTCCACCAGGCCAACCTGCTCACCGAAATCCAGTGCTTTGGCATAGGTAAAATCGCCCTTGGCATCCGAGTAGCCGAGTGCGCGCAGCAGGAACGTGGTATACATCTGTGCAGAGCACTTGCCGGTCGGGTTATAGGCAGTCTCACTCATGCCGTTGGCAAGGCCGTTATCGTACAGGTACTGCACATACGGCTTTTCCCAGCCCTTCAGATCGGTAAACGGTGCGGTGTAGGTCAGCTTTTCCGCCTCAGCCTCCTTGCCCAGCAGGCGGACCAGCATTGCCGAAGCCTCGGCACGGGTAGGTGCCTTGTCAAGCTGGTAACCCTGATTCGTGCCCTGGAACAGTCCCACGTCCTTCAGGCGGTCCGCACAGTTTGTGAAGTTCGCCGCACCGGCTGTTGCCGTAATGCCGGCAGCAACCAGCATGGATGCCAGTGCGATTCTCATCTTTTTCATATTATCTTCCTCCTTTTGATTGAAAAAGCCAATAGATTTTCTTTATTATAGCATGGTTCTTAGGAAAAGTAAACAACAATTCAGAAACGATGCGGCTATCTGATGCATGATTGCAAATCCGCGCAGAACATGGTAAACTAAAGGTGCTTTTTGTCGGTTGTTTTGCCTTTCTGACAGCAATTTTACCATACAGGGATGTTTGCTACATGGTTTTCAGCAGTCTGATTTTTCTATTTTTCTTTTTGCCGGCGGCGCTGTTCTGCTATTATATCGTGCCGCAGAAATTTATCCGAGTGCGGAACGCGGTGCTGCTTTTATTCAGCCTGTTCTTTTATTTCTACGGAGAGCCAAGGCTGATCGGCATGCTAATTTTTTCGATACTGATGAACTACCTGTTCGGTCTGTCCATGCGCAGTACATATAGAAAACCGCTGCTTATTTTGTGCGTTATCGCTAATCTGAGCCTGCTGGGTGTATTCAAGTATCTGAATTTCTTCATCAGCTCAGCGGACAGCCTGTTCGGACTGGGTATTCCGGTGCCGGATATCGTCATGCCGATCGGCATCTCGTTTTACACCTTTCAGGCGCTCAGCTACGTCATTGACGTATACCGCCGAGAGGTTCCGCCGCAGCACGATCCGTTTTCGCTGGCGCTATACGTTTCCATGTTCCCGCAGCTTATCGCAGGCCCGATCGTACGCTACCACGATGTCAACGTGCAGCTTGCCGTGCGAAAACACTCGTTTGCGCAGTTTTCCGAGGGTATCAGCCGCTTCCTGTTCGGGCTCAGCAAAAAGGTACTGCTGTCCAATGTGTTCGCGCAGATTGCGGACGGCGTATTCAAATATGCACCGAGCGAGCTGTCCGCTGCCGGTGCGTGGATGGGCGCGATTGGCTATACGCTGCAGATTTACTTCGATTTCTCCGGCTACTCGGATATGGCGATCGGTCTCGGCAAAATGTTCGGCTTTGCGTTCCTCGAAAACTTCAACTATCCGTACATCAGCAAGTCGGTCACCGAGTTCTGGCGCCGCTGGCATATCTCGCTGTCCACCTGGTTCCGCGACTATGTGTACATTCCGCTCGGCGGCAACCGGTGCTCGCCCGCACGGCACATTTTCAATCTGCTTGCCGTATGGACCCTGACCGGCTTCTGGCACGGTGCCAACTGGACGTTTATGGCATGGGGTCTGTACTTCGGTATCCTGCTCATTCTGGAAAAGAAATTCCTCGCCGGATGGATTACGCGCCTGCCGTCCGTGCTGCAGCATGTCTATGCGCTGTTTTTTATCGTCATCGGCTGGGTGTTCTTCCGCAGCGATTCGATGGGACTGGCAGTGCAGTATCTCGGCAGCATGTTCACCTCGGCGGTGCCGCTCAACCGGTTCGTAATCGAATATCTGCTGCGGTTCTGGCCATACTTGCTGTTCGGTGTTGTATTGTCCGCGCCGGTGTTTCCGCGTCTCAAGGCCTCCCGTGTATGGCGCGTGCTGGAGTTTCCGGTGCTGGCTGTCCTGTTCACGCTGTGCCTGATGCGCCTGCTCGCCAGCAGCTACAACCCATTTATCTACTTCCGCTTCTGAGGAGGGTTGAGACATGAAAAACGCAAAGCATATTGTCAAAACCGTGCTGTTCTGCGGTACGCTGGTCGTTTTTTCGGCTGTCAGCGTATTCAGTCCGAAGGAAAAAGGCTCGTTTTACGAAAACCGCAGGCTGGCGGTCTTTCCGGTGCCGAGTGTCGATACCGTGCTGGACGGTACGTTTTTTCCCAATGTGGAAACCTATATCAGCGACCACTTTGCCTGCCGTGTTCCGCTGCTGCGGCTGAACGTCCGCAAGGAGCTTGCGCTGCACAATCCGGTCGTCAGCAACACGGTTATCGCGGGTGATACGCTGCTGCCCTATCACGGCAAGCCGCGCACCGATTACAACCATGAGGACATGCAGACCGTATTGGATGCGCTCTCGCAGGTAAACACGGTGTGTGAGACTGTCGGTGCAAGGTTTGTCTATCTGTCCATTCCCGAGCAGAGCAGTGCTTTGCGGTACAAGTATCCGTCGTACCTCACGTCTGGCACCTACACGGATGATTCCATGCGCACGGACTTCCTCGCCGGACTGGATGCGCGCGGCATTGACTGCCTGAACATGGCTGACTATCTCTGCACCGATCCGGAGAAATATTACAGCAAAACCGACCATCACTACAACTTTTACGGCGCGTATGAGACCTATCTGCGCACTATGGAGCACCTGCAGACGCTCGGCATAGACGCACCTGTCACCACCGATGTGACCATCGAGCAGATTGAGCGGCCGTTCCTCGGTTCCCGCTCCCGCAAGCTGCTCGGTGAGTACCCTACGAATGACAAGCTGTACCGCTTCACACTTGGCACGCCCGTGCCCTTTGCGCGAGAGGATAGCGGCCAGCCGGTTGAGAGCACGGTAGTCAACGAAAATTTCAACAACGTGTATGATTACTACATGGGCGGCGACATTGGCGAAACCATTATTAAGACAAACCGTCCCGGTCTGCCGCGCGTGCTTGTCATCGGCGATTCGTTCACGAACCCCTTGGAGGGCATCCTGTATACCTCGTGCGACGAAATGCGCAGCCTGGATTACCGCCACTATGACGGCGAGAATATTCTTGATTATATCGCTGATTATCAACCCGATGTCGTGCTGTATGTCCGCGATGATCTGACCTGCATCACCACCGAAGGCAACGGCACGATGGGACTTGCGGAATAAAAAAGACACCCGGGGGTGTCTTTTTCAGGTAGACATGCGGTGCAATTGAGAACGGAAAATCCTTCTCGGGCTTTTACTTCAATTACTGCCAATCAAGCGGCTTCGGCTGCTCAAATGTAGTCGTTGGCTCACAGAAGATGTGCTCATGCGCACTCTTGAGGATGCACTCCATCACCTCAAGCGAATGCAGCGCCATCTCGCCGGAGGCACGCGGCTTGCGGCCCTCCTCGAGCGCGTAGACGAGATCCACCAGACCGATACCGCGCGGGTTCTCGGCGTGGCTGACCGAATTGTACGGATGGCTGTTCGGCACGACCGACCACGGCGCGTTTACGTTCTCCGGACGGCGCTCGGCATCCGCCCAGCGGTACTGGTCGGGCGTGCGCATGAGCGTATCGCCGCCGAACAGGTTAGGACCGGAAATCGGATCCTTCTCGTCAATGAGAACGGTTCCCTCGGTACCGTAAATCTCCATACGCGGCAGCTCGGAATCCCAGACGTCAAAACTGCAGGTCAGCGTCACCTGTGCGCCGCACACAAACTCAAGAATCGCGTTGATATGAGTATCCACGTCCACCGGCAGCACCTGTCCCTTGCTCGGGCCGGACGGCACGGTGCGCGTCTCTCCTGCCTTGGTGGCCATTGCGCAAACGCGCTTTACCGGGCCGAGCAGGCTGAGCAGCGCGGTGACGTAGTACGGCCCCATGTCGTACAGCGGGCCTGCACCCGGCTGATAGAAGAATGCCGGAGCCGGATGGTGGAACTCGTGCCCGTGACCGACAAACCACGCACCGCCGCCCGTGATGCGGCCCAGTCTGCCGCTGTCGATCAGCTCGCGGATGTTCTGCAAGCGACCGCCGAGGAAGGTGTCCGGCGCGCAGCCAATCAGCAGTCCCTTCTCCTTAGCAAGCGAAACAAGCTCCCTGCCCTGCTCAAACGTCATCGCCAGCGGCTTCTCCGTGTAGACATGCTTGCCCGCCTTCAAGGCTGCCAGATTATACTCATAATGTGCCTGCGGCGTCGTCAGATTGAGGATAATGTCAATATCCGGGTCAGCGATCAGCTCCATACCGGAGGCGTATGCCTTGGGAATACCGTGCTCTTCCGCCTTTCGCTGTGCCTTCTCCAGTCCGCGTGAGGCACACGCCACCACCTCGACTGCGTCATACTTTTTCAGATTGTTCAGGTAAACATTGCTGATGTCGCCAATGCCGATTACACCAACGCGTAATTTCCTCATCTTATGTTCCTCCCTTTGCTCTTTGACCATATTATAAAAGGAATGCGGGTGGTTGTCTTACAATATCTTGCGATTTCTTACAGGCAGGAGACAGGAGTTTCGGTTGCGGTTTACCGCTGCGCAGGAGACCACCGGCCGCCCGACAACACGGGAAATCATTGTCCGCTCCTCACTTCTGCCTCCTCATTCCTCACTTTTTACGACTTGCATGTGCGGATATGCAATATCAATGCCTTCTGCATCATAGGTAAGCTTAATGCCCTCGAGCACGGCGCACTTGAGCGCGAATGCAGTGGCGTTATCCTTCGCCCACAGCGATGCACGCAGAACAACTGCGGAATCCGCCAGCTCAAGCACAACGACCGGCACATCGGGCACGCCGTCCTTTTTCTGCTGCTCGGTGCGAATATCGAGGAAGGCCGGCTGCTTCCGCACCTCGCGGGCGAGCAGCTCTTTGGCTTTTTTGAGGTCGCTTTCGTAGGTAATCCCCACTGTCAGGAACACGCAGACCTTGCTGTCCGCATAGTCGGCGTTCTCGATGATGGCACTGTTCATCTTGCTGTTTGGGATAATGACGCGCTTGTTCTCGAACGTGCGGACTGCGGTATGATGCAGCGTGATCTCCTCAACGCAGCCGGTGATGTCATTATCGACATAGCGCACGACATCGCCCATCTTAAACGGCTTGAATGCGAGGATCATCACGCCGCTGACCACGCTGCCGAGGGCTTCCTGTGCAGCAAGACCGGCAACCACCGCGATCACACCGCCGGTAGCCAGCAGAGTACGCACCGCACTCGACAGCACCGGAATCGCACCTACGATGACCATGCCGCCCGCAAAGTACACCGCAGCAACCGCTATGTATCGCACAAATCCTAAGACGGTCGCAATACTGCTGTTCGTTTTCCGGTGACGGTCAACCAGCTTTTTCATCAGCCGATTGACCAGTCCGGCCGCCGCCAGCGTCAGGAGCAGCACCGCCACGGCCAGTATTCCCGTGGAAATCAGCTTTCCCAGCGGTGATTCCATAAATTCTGTAAACCATTCAAACATCAGGGTTCCCTCTCTTTCCGGAGATAGGTTTATTATAGCGTATCTGCGGGTACGATACAATAGGAAAAGCCTCGGAGCATACATCTCCGAGGCTTGAGGCTGTCGAAAAACTATCGTTTTCCGAGCAGCCTCTCGCTCGAAACCACGCTTTCGAGCGAATACTGAAGAAAAACCGCGCCCTACGGGCACATTTTTTCTTCCCTTGTATAAATTCCGAGATACATGCTCCCGGAATTTATGAATTTGCTTCGCAAATTCTATTTTATGCGTGCTGCCGCACGAAGCGTAAAAATTCAAATAATACTTTTTTGACAGACTGAAGCCTCGGAGCATACATCTCCGAGGCTTTTCACACGTTCATAAATGATATCCTGTCGTTTGCCTGATGCTATCACCGCATAACCTCCACGAATGCAGGTTGCCCGGCAGGATGCTTACCCTTCTGGATAAAACTCCGCCGACGGTTCGGTCAGATGCTCATACACACGCACGAACGAGCTTTCCATATACGCCGAAAGAAAACCGTTCAGCACAGCGGTCAGGCATAGCGCCGCCACCAGAGCCGCCGCGAACACCGCAATCGCCATGCCGGTGCTCATCGCAGTCAGGCCGACCGTACCGAGCAGGATACATCCCCACAGAACAACGGCGATCAGTACATACCAGCCGATAAAGCTGAGGTCGAACACAAACAGCTTCATCAGATTTCCGCGGAACGCCCATGAAGCCTCGCGCGTAGCCGCCCATGCGCTGCGGTTCTCGTCCTGCGCGAGCAGGAGCCAGCCAGCATTGTAGGTCTGCAGCTTAACGCGAATCGGAATCATCACCAGCAGGTACACAACCTGCAGCGCTCCCGCAATTACCTGATACTGTGCCGTATCCGAGACAGCCACAGCAACCGAAAATACGATTGCCGAATAGATGACGGTCGGTACGATCGACCAGATAATGCCGCGCAGCCACAGCGTAAACACCATGCGGATGCCCGCCCAGACACTTTTCAGCGAGGTGAACGGGTACATGAGCATACCCACCGTTACATCCTCGCCGTGTGCGAGACCGATGTAAAAGTGCATAAGGCCGAACTGCAGGGGGCCCGTGATCGCCAGCATAAGCGCAATGCACAGCCATACCGTATTCAATCCGCGTGAGAGTGCCGCCATCAACTGGTAATCGTTTGCGCTGACGCCGCCTGCGATGAGCGCGAACGCTCTGCCGAACACGGAAACGTACAGGATCACCATCAGCAGCACATACGGCACGAGGTACATCAGCTGGATGCCGATACACCGGCCAAGGTTTTCCATTACACGCGTCTTCTGCTCCCGCTTAAGCTGTCTGCGGGTCTCAGCTGTAAAATTGTTCATAAAATTCTCCGTTTTCTTTATCATTCACCGACGTACACGACCTCATCCCGCTTGGAATAGGTGGAACTGTTGGCCAGCACCTCGGTCGTCTTGCCATTTTCAGTAATCTGCTTGTAGGTCTTGGTCGAGTAGCCCGTGATGCCCGAGGTCTCCACGCGGCTGTCGCCTGCCTCCATCGAGCTGTCCGTCTTTGTAACGGTCTCCGGCTTGTAGGTCTCGAGCACCTCTGTGCGGGTCGTGACCGTCTTGTCGCTCGTTTTGGTGCCGACAATGGTCATGATCATCTGACCATCGGTCTGCTCGGCAAGAATCTTGACCGGATACGCCGTATTGTTGACGAACCGGAAATCCAGATTGCCGTAATCCACGGTTGCGTCCTCACCGAGCGGTGTGTAGGACACGGTAAACGAATGATTATGCCGTTCGATCACCTTCAAATCGGCACGCAGCACGGCCATGTACAGCGTCGAGGACGGTTGGCAGACACCGCCGCCGAACTCGTCAATAATCTTGCCGCCCGAGTAGGCATGCGCCTCCTGATAACCGCGTGCGGCTGTGCGCTCGCCAACCGTGCCGTTATAGGAAAACTCGTCACCCGGATTGAGGATAGTGCCGTTGATGGCTTTAGCCGCCAGACGGATGTTGTTCGTACGCGGTGCGTTGCCCTCATCGAGATTGGTCGCCGTACGCGCGAGTGTATCGTGGAACAGCTTCGCCTTGAGCGCCTCTGCCGTGATGGACGGCTGGGTGATCGTCACAGGAATGGTGTAGGTCTCTTGCGAGCCGTCGCCAATGATCTCCTTGGCCTTATCGGTGTCGAACGACACGCCTGCCTTGCCGGCGATGATGGTCTTGCCGTCCTCCTTGCTGACAGTAGCGTTGACCGGGTCACCGATAATGTCGGCTGCAATCTTGTCAACGTCAATCGCCGGAGCGGCTGTCACATCGGTCGAGACCTCATATGGCTCAAAGTCCATCAGGCGGATCTGATCAGTCAGCGCCTGCTCTACCGCATCCGTGTCAAACTTGACGCCCGGCTTGCCGGAATGCACGATCAGATTGCTGTCCTTCAGTTCCCAAGTCGGATTGACCGGTTCGGTCAGCGCCGTGTCCGCGATTTCGTTAAGCGTGCCGCGCAGGCTTTCCTCATCTACAGTTGCCGCAATCTGCGCCTCTCTGTGACCGCGCATTGCGCCGATGATATCGCGCACGCGCTCGAGCGGATTGCCGGTACGGCCTATTTCATAGGCGTTCTCGGCGGACTGGATGCCGTCCACGTTTTTCAGCACCTTATCGACCGGAATATCATAGTTGGAGCCGTAAATCGTCACCGTGACGTTCTTACCCTCGTACAGCGGCGCACTCTGGTCCTCGATGGTGTTTGCCGCATCATCGCGGTTCATGCCCCCGACCGCGATCGGTCCGACAGTCACGCCCGGAAAAACATTCGGGTAACAGTACACATAGCCGAATGCACCGGCTGCCGCCGCAATGACAACGCCGACGGCAATCTTTACACCGATAGGAACACGACGTTTCTTCTTCGGCTGCTTAGCTTCCGTCCGGATGACCTGCGCCGGTTTTTCCGGCTTTTTGGCCTGCTTTTTGATCAAATGCGCTCCCTTCTTCGGTTTGTTTGCGCTTTTATCTGCCATGAGTATACCTCTTAACTAATCTATGCTTGGAATATGCTTTGGATTCTCGATGCACCCGCCATTATTCGACAGGTATACCTTTATATTATAGCGCCCTGTATTCATGATAGCAACCACAAATTCGGATAAATTCGGTATACGCCGTCATAATCTGTCGCTTTAACTTGCTATCACGGCTCTTTTCTGCTATAGTATTATTAGTATGCTAAAATTTTTGTGAAAAAGAGGAGTAAATGCAAGTGAAACAATTAGGACTGTTAATTCGACTGATTATCGGCATCATCGCCGGTATCCTCATCGGTATGTGCGGACAGTGGTTCGGCATCGCGGACACTGGGTTCTTCGTTGCCATCATCCGCCTGCTGGCAACCTTTACCTCGCTGTTCTCAACCTTCCTGTCATTCATGATCCCGCTGATTATCCTGTCGTTCATCACGGTCGGCATGGCAGAGCTTGGCAAGAAGGCCAACCGTCTGTTCGGTCTGACCCTGCTGCTGGCCTACGGCACAACCGTTATTTCCGGCCTGCTGACCTTCTTCATCGGCAAGGCCGTTCTGCCGGGGCTCATTCAGCCCATCACCGGCGATGTACTCGAGAGCAACGCCTTCGAGCCGCTGTTCTCCATCACGGTTGACCCGGTGTTCGGCGTTATGACCGCACTTGTGCTCGCGTTCGTGATCGGCATCGGCATGGCAAACCTTAAGGGTGATTCCCTGCTGAATGTTTTCCGCGATCTGCAGAAAATCGTTACCGGCGTACTCAGCCGCATTATCATTCCGCTGATCCCGATCCACATCGCAGGTCTGTTCGCCAACATCGCAGCCGAGGGCCGTCTGGCGGCTACCGTCAAGATGTTCGCTTCCCTGTATGCCATTATTATTGTGCTGCAGCTGCTGTACATCGTGTCTCAGTTTGGTCTGGCAAGCATTGTCTGCCGCAAGAACCACTTCAAAAGCATGAAGAACGCCGCTCCGGCGTACTTTACCGCACTCGGCACCCAGTCCTCTGCATCGACTATTCCGATTGCGCTGAACTGTGCATATAATAACAATATAAATAACGACGTTGCCGACTTTGTCGTTCCGCTGTGCGCTACCATCAACCTCAACGGCGATACCATCTGCCTCGTACTCGGCTCGATGGGCATCATGCTTGCAAGCGGCATAACCCCGACCTTTGCCATGTTTGCTCCGTTTGTATTCATGCTGGGCGTTACCATGGTTGCGGCTCCGGGTGTACCGGGCGGCGGTGTTATGTCGGCACTGGGCCTGATCACCTCGATGCTCGGCTTCACGGACCCGATGCAGCAGCTTATCATCGCCCTGCACTTCTCGCAGGACAGCTTCGGCACTGCTACCAACGTCACCGGCGACCAGGCGATTGCCCTCATCGTGGACAAGGTAGACCGTTCTGCTTCCGAAAAATAACCGGAAAGTTGTTTCCATAGCCATCCCCCGGTCATAAAACAACTTCCAATCTCCTGAAAGGCGGCGATTCCGGTAAATGGATATTCTGCTCGATATTGTGCATTCAGTTGACTACGGCGTTCTCGCGTACATCTCGGAGCACTGGCGCGGTGGTCTGTCCGACACAGTCTGGAAGGTGTTCTCCCTGATGGGCAGCTACGGTGCTGTCTGGATTACGCTTGCCGTACTGCTGCTGTTCTTCCGACGAACACGTCGCGCCGGTGCGGCGATGCTGATCGCGCTCGGTGTCGGCTTTCTGCTTGGCAACGTGTTCCTCAAGAACCTTGTCATGCGGCCGCGTCCATTTGTCACCCACACCGACCTGACGGCGCTGCTCGTTCCGGAGGACCCGTGGTCGTTCCCGTCCGGGCACACGCTCAGCTCGTTTGCGGCAGCTTCGGCGCTGTACTTCTTCCACCATAAAACCGGTTTTCTGGCCTTTCTGCTGGCGGCAGCCATTGCGTTTTCGCGGCTGTATGCCAGCGTCCATTACCCGACCGACGTACTGGCCGGAGCGGTCATCGGCGTGCTGTGTGGCATTATCGCTGCATGGCTGACCGACCGCGTTACCGACCAGTGCCACACACTCCGGCTGAGAAAGGGCAAAAAATGAATCAATACAAACGCCTTCTCGGCAATACCTTTATCTTTGCGATAGGCACGTTCAGTTCCAAGATTCTCGTCATCCTCATGCTGCGTTTCTACACCGGCATGATGACGCAGGATGAAATGGGTGTCGCTGACCTGATCATCAAGACCACCAGTATTCTGTACCCGGTGGTGTCGCTGTCCATCGGACAGGCGGTCATCCGCTACGGACTTGAGCGCAAGTATTACAAGCGCAGTGTGTTTACCATTGCGCTCGTGACCGTGCTGTGCGGCTTTATTATCGCACTGCCGTTCCATCCGCTGCTGAGCCTCATCCACTATAACACCTCAGCGGGCGTTACCGGCTCACTGCTTGAGTATCAGTGGATCATCTACCTGTATGTTCTGACCTCGTGCACGCAGAATGTGTGCAGCCAGTTCATCCGTGCGCTCGGCCACGTCCGCCTGTACGCGATCGACGGCATTTTCCGTACGTTCGTCACCATCATGCTGAACATCCTCTACCTGAAGGTGTTCCGTTGGAACATCCTCGGCTATGTGTTCTCCATCATCTGCTCGGACGCGCTTTCCACTGTTTGCCTGTTCATTATCGCCGGTTTGTGGAAGTACGTCAAGCTCAAGCGTCTGGACATGCACCTGTGGCGCGGCATGCTGGCGTACTCGCTTCCGCTCGTACCGGATGCGATTCTCGTGTATATTATCGGCTTCTCGGATCAGGTATTCCTCGCTTCCATGCAGGATACCGCAGTCAGCGCCATCTACTCGATCGCCTATCGCGTGCCGACGCTGATTGCGCTTGTTGCGTCCATCTTTGTTGATGCATGGCAGATATCCATGGTCAACAACAACACCAAGGAGGAGCAGATCACGTTCTTCTCGAACGTCGGCAACACATACTCGTCCATCGTGTTCATCATCGCGTCCGGCGGCGTAATGTGCGCCAAGCTGGCTATGACAGTTCTCGCCGTGCCCAGCTACTATATCGGCTGGACGTTCATCCCGATTCTGGCGGTCGGCGCGGGCTTCAACTGCCTGTCCAGCTTCCAGAAAAGCGTGTACCTGCTGGAAAAGAAGACGGTTGCGTCCTTCCTGTCCACGGCATTCTCCGCGGTCATTAACATCGGTCTGAACGCCCTGCTCATCCCGCGGATGGGCGGCACGGGTGCGGCGCTGGCAACACTCATCAGCTATGTGGCTCTGTTCCTGTACCGTGCGATTGACAGCCGGCGGTTCATGCCGGTCCGCTGGAAGGTGCCGCGCTTGGCGCTGACCGTGATTCTGCTTACCGCGCAGTCCATGCTCATGCTGCTTGAGCCGCCGCTGTGGCTCGTCTGGCAGATTGCGCTGTTCGGCGCAGTTGCGGCACTCAACAGCCGCGAGATGCTGCTCAGTGTCAAAAAGCTGCTGCATCGAGCATAAGCTTATATGCAAAGGGAATGCCTGTGGGGTGTTCCCTTTTTTTGCGCTCCGAAAAGGAGAACGGCAGTCGGGTTATTCTTGCGTTTGTTTTGTAACCTATTCGCAGTTCACAAATAGCGTACTGCTACACATGCGGTTTACTCTTCGCAGGCGCGGCACAAGGTAAATTGCCCGAAGGGCAAAAAAAGCCGCTCTTCACTCTGAGGATAATTCTCCATTACTCAACCGAATGGAACGAAAAAAAGACAGACGAAAAATCGTCTGTCTTTTTGCGTTAGATGGAAAAATTAAGCGTTCCGTTATTGACAAGATCCTCGAGCGTGACCGAATCAACATAGTTATTGATTGCGTCATATAATCCGCGCCAAAAGCTGAGCGTAATGCATTCATCTACACGAGGACAATCCACTGGCTCATGCTCCAAACAAGCCACCGGTGCAAGAGAGCCTTCGGTAATGCGCAGAATATCGCCCACGGTATACTCCGAAGGATGCCGCGCCAGCTGGTAGCCGCCCTGTGCGCCTCGCGTCGAGATAACAAAGCCCGCACGCGAAAGCTGCACCACGATCTGCTCCAGATACTTGGCCGAAATCTGCTGTCGCTTGGAAATATCGCGCAGCGGAATGTAGCCGCCTGCGTCATGCTGCGCCAGGTCGATCATCAGACGAAGCGCATATCTTCCTTTGGTTGAAATCTTCATAGTTGCAAATTCCCCTTTTCACTAATATACCACAGGTTTACTATGAATTCAAGTCCAAACCGATTTTGTTTACAATTTTTTCAGAATTGCCTCAATATGCTCATTGGCCTGCTCTACTTCCCAGTGCAGCTCGGTCGCGGAGATACGCTCTGCGCCATGTCCGAGAATGATCATCTGCTCCATGCCGTCCGATGTAGCCACACGAACACGGTGCTTGCGCGATAAGTCGTAGGACGCCTGCTCAATGTACATATCCGCGGTTTCGGCCTCCTTGGTGTAGACGATATGGATACCGCCGCGCTGCTCAATTGAGCCGGTGCCGCCTTTGACCTTATAGGCATCGAACACGAGAATAAGATGGCATCTGCGCACACCCTGATAATTGCTCAGCACGTTGACGAGCGCTTCACGGGCTGCGTTGACATCACGGGCGGCAATGTCACGCAGCTCGTCCCACGAGAAGATGATGTTGTAGCCGTCCACGAGCAGATAATCGTCCTCACGGATGCGGGTGACGTACAGCTGCTCAAGCGTCGCGGCCTTTTTACGGCTCTGCTGAAAGGCTTCAAAGCCGCGGTTTTTGACCGGACCGTAGGTGCGTTCAAACAAGGCCCGCAGTTCCACATCGCCGCCGAAGCCGTCTCCGCCGCCTGTGCCGGAGGAACGCACCGGACGGACTTGTTCCGGCTCTTCTTCCCTAGGTTTAAGCACGTTTGAAGTATCAATATGCGCGTGCTCCGGCACCTCATTCCACTTGACAACATAGCCTGCACCGTGCGAGCAGAACACGGAATCCGGCGTATTCTCCACATCGGCGGTCGGGTCGTAGGCAGCTGCCGAGATGACTTCCTCCGCGTTGTGGCAAGGCGCGTAGCCGTTCGGCGTGCACGACAACCGACCGCGTCCCTTGGTGTACGCCGCGACCTCGGTCCAGTAGTTGCGCATGGTGGAAACCGGCGCCGTTCCGGTCAGAATCGAGCCGTGAGCACCCTGTTCCGGAGGCTCAAACGTGCCGTTCATTCGCTGAATGTCGGTCATGGCGCGTCCGACGCACTCGTCCGGCAGCTCCAGCCGAAACGCATAATACGGCTCAAGCAGCAGGCTTTCCGTGCGCATAAGGCCGTTGCGGACGGCGCGGTAGGTCGCCTCACGGAAGTCGCCGCCTTCCGTGTGCTTGACGTGTGCGCGTCCTGCAATAATGGTTATCTTCACATCCGTGATGGGTGCACCGGTCAGCACGCCCAAATGCGGTTTTTCCGCCAGGTGTGTCAGAATCAGGCGCTGCCAGTTCAGGTCAAGCACATCGGTCGGGCACGCCGTTGACAGCTGAATGCCACTGCCGCGCTCTGCCGGTTCAAGCAGCAGATGCACCTCGGCGTAATGCCGCAGCGGCTCAAAATGGCCGATGCCGATTACCGGCTCGGTGATGGTCTCGCGGTAGACGATGCTGCCCTCGTCAAAGGTCACATCCACGCCGAAGCGTTCCGCGAAAACGCTGGTGAGGATTTCCAGCTGTACCTCCCCCATCAGCTGCAGGTGTATCTCACCGAGCCGTTCGTTCCACACCACCCGAAGCTGCGGGTCCTCCTCCTCAAGCTGGCGCAGGTTGCGCAGCATGGTATGCGCGTCGCACCCTTCCGGCAGGCACACGCGATAGCCGAGAACCGGCTCGAGCACCGGCGGCAGCGCACCGGCTTCCGCGCCAAGACCCATACCCGGACGCGTGTGCGTGAGTCCTGTCACCGCACAGACCATGCCGCTCTCGACGCGCTCAGCCGTGCGGAATTTTTCACCCGAGTAGATGCGGATGCCGCTCACTTTTTCCTGCCAGCCGCCGTCCTCGCCGCCCGAAAGCTGCTCGCGCACGGACAGCGCACCGCCGGTGATTTTGAGATATGACAGGCGGTTGCCCTGTGCGTCACGCGCGATTTTGAACACGCGCGCACCGAAGTCCGCGCCGTACTGCGGTGTAGGAAGATAGCGTTCCAGACCATCCAGCAGCGCGTCCACGCCGTCCAGTCTGAGTGCCGAGCCGAAATAGCACGGGAACGCTTTTCGTTCCGCAACCAGCTGTGCGATCTGGCTGTCGTCCACCATTCCTGTCTCGAGGTACTGCTCGAGCAGACCCTCATCGCACACGGCAAGCTCCTCCGCCATTGTGTCCGGCGAAGTGAAGTCCACACAGCCGCTGTCCAGCCGCGATTTCAACTCCTGCAGGAGTGCATTTCGGTCTGCGCCGTCCAAATCCATCTTGTTGATGAACAGAAACGTCGGGATTCCCTGCCGCGTCAGCAGCCGCCACAGCGTTTCCGTATGCGCCTGCACGCCGTCCGTGCCACTGATGACCAGCACCGCACAGTCGAGCACCTGCAGTGTGCGCTCCATCTCCGCCGAAAAGTCAACGTGCCCGGGCGTGTCCAGCAGTGTGATCTCGGTGTGCGGCAGGGAGAACTCCGCCTGCTTGGAGAAAATTGTGATGCCGCGCGCGCGCTCAAGCGCAAACGTGTCGAGGAACGCATCCTGATGGTCCACGCGGCCTAATTTTTTCAGTGCACCCGCCTGATACAGCATGGCTTCCGACAGAGTGGTTTTTCCGGCATCAACATGTGCAGTGATGCCAATACAGATATGTTTCATAGCAAAATTCGCTTTCATATTCGAGTGATTCTGACTCCTACTATTATCGCAGGTTTTGCGTGATTCTTCAAGGCATAGCATGTATTCTTTCCCGTTATATCGTCATAAACAACAGATATTGGACAAATTTCTTGTGCAGGTTTACAATAGAACCATCAGCAAAGGCGCTGAAACCTACCGACTAAGGGGTTTCAGCACCTTTTTGTTTTCTTGTATTCCAAATCTTAACAGGAGCGATAGATATGCAGTATGAAATTTCCAACCGAATGTCTGACGTACACGGTTCGGCCATCCGCGAGCTGTTCAAGCTGGGCGCGGACCCGAATATGATCTCGTTCGGCGGCGGCAACCCGTCCGCGGAGACTTTCCCGGTTCCCGAGATTGCGGACATCATCGCGGACGTCATGAAGAACGCACCGGTCTCTGTTCTGCAGTACGGTCTGTCCGAGGGCTACACGCCGCTGCGCGATACGATGAAGGACTACCTCACCCGCACACAGGGTTTTGATTTCGAGAACAATGAGCTGTTCATCCTGTCCGGCGGTCAGCAGTGCGCCGACTTGACCACTAAAGTTCTGGTAAACGAAGGCGATGTCATTCTGACTGAGGACCCGGCCTTTGTCGGCTGCCTGAACACATTCCGTTCGTATGGCGCCAAGCTGATCGGCATTCCGATGCAGCAGGATGGCATGGATACGGATGCGCTCGAGGCCGCTCTCAAGGCGCACCCCGAGGCCAAGCTGCTGTACACGATTCCGTCCTTCCAGAATCCGTCCGGCATCACGACCACGCTCGAAAAGCGCAAAAAGGTGTATGAACTCGCGTGCAAGTACGATATCGCCATTCTTGAGGACAACCCGTACGGCGAGCTGCGCTTTTCCGGCGAGGATGTGCCGACCATCAAGTCGATGGACACCGAAGGCCGCGTGCTGTATGCAGGCAGCTTTTCCAAGGTTATGGCTCCTGCGTTCCGACTGGGCTTCCTCGTGTTCAACAAGTCGCTCACCATGCCGCTGACCATCGCCAAGCAGACCACCGATGTGCACTCTAACGTGCTGTTCCAGTATGTCTGCAACGAGTACATGACCAAGTACGATTTTGCCGCGCACCTCGACAAAGCGCGTGACGTATACCGCGCTAAGTGCAATCTCATGCTCGATACCATGCGCCGCACCTTCCATCCGGCGGTCACGTTCTCGCAGCCGGAAGGCGGCCTGTTCGCCATGGCCTTCCTGCCGGACGGCATGGATTCGCAGCCGTTTGTCCGCGAGGCGATTCAGCGCGGTGTACTCTGCGTGCCCGGCTCAGCGTTCCTGGCAGACGAAAAGCAGGTGTCGAACGCCTTCCGCCTCAACTATTCTACCCCGACCGACGAGCAGATCGTCAAGGGCATTGAAATTCTCGGCAAGCTCACCCACGAATGGATCAAGGAGTAATAAAAATGAAAGTTATGGCATTCAACGCCCGTCCGGACGAACGCGCGTTTTTCGATCACTTCAGTCAGTCGCTTGATATGGACCTTACGCTGCAGAAGGACACGCTGACCCTCGATAATGTTGCGCTGACCCGCGGCTGCGACGGCATTTCCTGCACTTGCGACCTGCCTGCGCCGATTCTGGAAAAGCTGGCCGAGAACGGTGTCCGCTATGTGGCCCTGCGCACCATCGGCTACGACAATGTAGACCTGAAAGCTGCAGAGCGTCTCGGCATCCGCGTATCCCACGCCGGATATTCGCCGTATGCGGTTTCCAACTACACGGTCATGCTCATGCTGATGTGCATCCGCAAGGCCGGCTACATCATGTTCCGCTCGCACACCGCAGACTACTCGCTCGGCGCATCCGGCGCGGCGCGCGGCATGGAGATGCAGAACCTGACCGTTGGCGTCATCGGCACCGGTCGTATCGGCAAAGCCGTTATTCACAATCTGTCCGGCTTTGGCTGCCGCATTATCGCGCATGACCCGTACCCGTCCGAGGAAATGAAGCAGATGGGCGTGGAGTACGTTTCGCTCGAGTCGCTGTACGCGCAATCCGATGTCATCACACTGCACACCTTCCTCAACGACAGCACCTACCACATGATCAACACCGAGGCTATTCAACAGATGAAGCCGGGTGTTGTCATCATCAACTGCGCACGCGGCGCTCTGATCGACACCCGTGCTCTGATCGACGGCATTGAGTCCGGCCGTGTAGGCTCGGTCGGCGTGGACTGCTTTGAGGGTGAGGATGACGTGATCCGCGTCGATCACAATTACAACAGCCGCGTCACCAACCACGATTACATCATCCTGAAATCCTTCCAGAACACTATCGTTACCCCGCATGTTGCGTTCTTCACCGATCAGGCGGTGTTCGATATGGTTCAGTGCTCGCTCGAAAGCCTGCATCAGTTTGAACTCGGTGAAAAAGTTCCTCTCGAGGTACACGCCGCATGACCTGTCGCGGATTTACGCCATCTGCGCAAAATACCGCTCCAAATACGCAGTAAACGCGCGAATGCTCTGCGTGCGGAACCGTCCGAGCGTCTGCACATAGATATACCGGCGGCACTGTGCGTCCTTGATGTGCAGCAGCCGCACGCCTGCGTCCTCGCAGACCTGCCGCCACTCGCCGGACGCGACCAGTGCAACACCCATGCCGCACGACAGCAGTCGGATCTGCAAGGCCGCGCTGTCGCACTCGATAGCGGCGTGCATCTCCATACCTGCTGATCGGAAAATATGCTCGGAAATCTGCCGGAACGACTGCGAATTGCTCAGCGCTATAAACGGGTCGTCGGCAAGTTCTGTCAGCGATACGCTTTCCCGATCGGCATACCGGTGTCCCTCGGGCACAGCCACGCACATCTCCTCATCGTACAGCAGGACGGCACCCGCAGGCACCTCGTCCCGCGATACCGCGGAATCGAGCAGCAGGTCGCTGCCCTCGGGCGTGCTGCTGATGCGCAGATCCAGATTGCCGTACTCAGCGGAAAACCCCGCGAGTATCTCGCTGATACGCTCCGCACACGACAGCGCACAGATGCACAGACCGCCTGTCCGGTGCAGGCTCTCCTCAATTTCGCCGCGTGCGTCGCGCTCGGCTTCCAGTATCGTCCGTGCGTACCGCAGCAGGATATCTCCCTGCTCGGTGCGGCGCAATCCCTTTCCCGTTCGCTCGAATAACTCGGCTCCCAGCTCGCTTTCCAGATTCCGTATGGTTTTGGATACAGCGGGCTGCGCCACGTTCAGGCTCTCGGCGGCACGCGTCATATTTTCGTATTTAGCTACGGCGGCAAACTGCCGAAGCTGGTATAATTCCATTGCGTTCCCCTCCATTCTATGAAAGTACAGGAAAATTTCCCTTATGATTACTCAAATTCTGCTTCAGCAGACGATCATCATGTTTCTTTTGATGATGCTCGGCCTGCTTCTTTCCCGCCGCGGCATGATAACCGAACAGGGCAGCCGTGATCTATCCAACGTGCTGCTGTATGCGGTCATTCCGTGCGTTATCCTGCGCAGCTACATGTCCGAGTTCAGCATGGACAAGCTGCGTGCCATGGGCATTTCGGCTGTTATCGCGGTGATTGCGTTTATCGCGTCCATCGGCGTGGCGTACCTCACCTGCGGTACTCGGCACCGGATTGAAAACTTTGCGGTCGCGTTCGGCAACGCCGGCTTCATCGGTATTCCGCTCGTCACAGCCGTGTTTGGCGCGGAGGCGGCGTTCTACGTTGTCTCGTACAGCACGCTTGTCAATCTGCTGCAGTGGACGTACGGTATTGTTATTATATCAGGCAAAAAGGAAACCATCAATCTGAAAATGGTGTTCGTCAACCCGGTTTTCATTTCCATGGTAATCGGTCTTATCCTGTTTGTGACTCAGCCGACACTGCCCTCGGTCGTCACCGGCACGATCAGCTACATTGCGGACGCCAATACTGCTCTGGCGATGATTATTCTCGGTTTCTACCTGTCCAAAGTACGCCTGCGCGACCTGTTTGCGAGTGCAAGGCTGTACGTTGTCTCTGCCGTGCGTCTGCTTGTCGTTCCGGCGGTGACAGTGCTCATCTTCCTGCTGTTTCCCTTTGCGCGCGGCGAAATCACGCTGATTACGCTGATCGCAGCGGCAACGCCGGTTGCCAGCAGCACAGCTATCTTCGCGCAGAAGTTCGATCAGGATTACCGGCAAGCGGTGTCGTATGTATGCCTGTCCACCATTCTGTCCGTGGCAACGCTGCCGCTGGTAATGCTGGTGGCTGAACGCTTTCTTTCCTAAAACCAGATAACAAAAGCGGCGCAGACCAATCAGTCTGTGCCGCTTCTTTGCGTCTTCTTGAAAATGTCGTTCCGTGACAGACGTTATCCCAGAACAACCTTATGGAAAGTCTTTTTGCCCTTCTTGATCATGCACTCCTCGTTAAAGAAGTCCTTGGTCAGCTGCTGCTTGAAGTCCGCGACCTTTTCACCGCCCAGCGATACGCCGCCGCCCTGCACCAGCTTGCGCGCCTCACCGTTGGAGGACGCGAGGCCGCACTTCACGAGCAGTGTCAGCACACCGATCTGGCCGTCAGTGAAGTCCGCATCGGTCAGCGTGGTGGTAGGCATGTTGGCAGCCGCACCGCCGGAAACGAAGATCTCCTTGGCAGCGGTCTGTGCCTTTTCGGCTTCCTCCTTGCCGTGTACCAGAGCGGTCAGCTCGTATGCGAGGATTTCCTTTGCCTTGTTCAGCTGTGCGCCTTCCCAGTTATCCATCGCCTCGATCTCCTCAAGCGGCAGGAAGGTCAGCATACGGATGCACTTGAGCACGTCCGCATCGTCCACATTGCGCCAGTACTGGTAAAAATCGTAAGGAGAAGTCTTGTTCGGATCGAGCCAAACTGCGCCGGAAGCGGTCTTGCCCATCTTCTTTCCCTCAGAATTGAGCAGCAGGGTTATGGTCATGGCATGCGCGTCCTTGCCCAGCTTGCGGCGAATCAGCTCTGTACCGCCGAGCATGTTGCTCCACTGGTCGTTGCCGCCGAACTGCATGTTGCAGCCGTAGTTCTTGAACAGGTAGTAGAAGTCGTAGGACTGCATCGGCATGTAGTTGAACTCGAGGAAGCTCAGACCCTTCTCCATGCGCTGCTTGAAGCACTCGGCACGGAGCATATTATTAACCGAGAAGCACGAGCCGATGTCGCGGATAAACTCGATGTAGTTGAGGTTCATCAGCCAGTCGGCGTTATTTACCATCTGCGCCTTGCCCTCACCGAATTCGATGAAGCGCTCCATCTGCTTCTTGAAGCAGTCACAGTTGTGCTGGATGGTCTCGACGGTCATCATCGAGCGCATATCGGTACGGCCGGACGGGTCGCCGATCATAGCGGTGCCGCCGCCGATCAGCGCAATCGGCTTGTTGCCTGCCATCTGCATGCGCTTCATCAGGCAGAGCGCCATAAAGTGGCCAACATGCAGGCTGTCCGCGGTCGGATCGAAGCCGATGTAGAAGGTTGCCTTGCCGTTGTTGATCATCTCGCTGATCTCTTTTTCGTTCGTTACCTGCGCGATCAGACCGCGCGCTTTCAGTTCGTCGTAAAGCTGCATTATTCTGTCTCCTGTATTTCAATTTGTTTGCATTCTATGATAAAAGAGTCCGAATACCGTTACGGAGCACGCTCTTTTCTGCGTTCGTCTATGATTACCACGGGTTCACGCCCCCTGTCCGGCCGCATCGAGCAGTTCCTCTGCATTGCGGCGTGCTGTATCCGAGATTTCCTCGCCGGAGAGCAGACGTGCAATTTCGTCTACGCGGTGTGCTCTGTCCATCGGGCTGACATCGGTGTAGCTGCGGCCGTCCCGCACGGATTTGGAAATGCGCAGGTGATGGTCGCCCATGGCGGCAATCTGCGGCAGATGGGTAACGCACAGCGTCTGCTTCTTTTTCGCAATCGCGGACAGCTTGCGGCCGATCTGCTGAGCCGCATGGCCGGAAACGCCGGTGTCGATCTCGTCAAAAATCAGCATACCAACATCTTCGCCCGCTGTCAATACGTTTTTGAGCGCCAGCATGATGCGGCTCAGCTCGCCGCCGGAGGCCACCTTGGAGAGCGGCTTTTCCGGCTCACCCGGATTGACCGAAATCTCAAACGTCACGGTGTCGCAGCCGTGCGCGGACAGCTTAGTTCCGGTACGGACCGCAACCCGCATTTTCACCTTGTCCATGTCCAGTTCACTCAGCTCGCGCACGATTTCGCTCTCCAGCTGCTTTGCAGCCTTGCGGCGCTGCTCGGTGAGTTCCGCCGCGATGCCCTTGGCTTCCGCAAGCATATCGCGGTACTGCTCCCGCAGTTCTTCCCTGCGGTCGTCCGCATTCTCGAGTGTATCCAGTTCGGCGGTTATCTTCTCGAGGTACGCAAGGATTTCCGGAATCGTACCGCCGTATTTCTGCTTCAGACGGTAGATTTCGTCCAGGCGCTGCTCGACCATCTCGCGCTCCGCCGGAGAAAAGTCCAGATTGTCCCCCTGACTTGCCACGCTGTCGCGCAAATCTGCCGCCAGCAGGCGCACTTCCTCGGCCTGCTCGGCCATGCCGTCGAAGGCATCCGACACTTCGCGCAGGCTCTCGATGGCGTTTGCCGCCTGATCGAGCAATTCACACGCACCCGCAATTTCATCGTCACCCGAGAGCGCCATACGTGCCTGCTCGAGTGCACCCGCGATCTTGCCCGCGTGATCGAAATACGCCTTGCGCTGTGCAAGCGCCTCATCCTCATCGGGTTTAAGTGCCGCCTGCTCGATTTCCTCCTTGTGGAAGGTCAGCATATCGATGCGCTGCAGGCGTTCCTGCTCGCCGGTCTCCAACGCAGTAATTTCCCGCCGTAGTGTCACCAGCGCCTGATATTTCGGGCGGTATCGCTCGAGTATCTCGGCACAGCCTGCGTAGCCGTCCAGATATTCGATGTGATGCGCTTCATCGAGCAGCTTCTGGCCGTCATTCTGACCGTGAATGTCGATCAGGTACGGCGCCAGCTGCCGCAGGACAGCCGCACTGGCCGGCTTCATATTCACGCGGCAGGTGCTCTTGCCGTCTGCGGAAATCTGCCGCTGAACGTACAGCGTGTCCGGCTCGTCACCGGAAAGTGCAAGCTCGTCAAGCAGTTCGCGCAGAGCACGCGGCAGATCGGTGAATACCGCGCTGACAAAGCCCTTCTGCGCACCCGAGCGCACTAAGTCGCGGCTGACGCGCTTGCCGAGCAGCGCACCGATCGAATCAATAACGATACTCTTGCCCGCGCCGGTCTCGCCGGAAAGCACGGTCAAACCCTTATCAAGTTCGATGTCTGCACGTTCGATGACCGCTATATTTTCAATGTGGAGTAATTGCAGCATTGCCGCCTTATCCCTCGCTTACTTTAGAATGTCTCTTGCCTGTTTGCAGAACTTTTGCGCGCTGTCGTTATCGCGCATAACGGCGAATACGGTATCGTCGCCGCCAAGCGTGCCGACCACATCGGGTGCGCGCATGGCATCAATCGCCATTGCCGCCGCCTGACCCAGACCGGGCAGTGTTTTAATGACGACCATGTTCTGCGCCGCATCAATATCCGTGACGCATTCACGGAAAATGTTGCGCAGACGCGTGGTGAAGCTATCCGCCGCACCGGCGTTCGAGGAGGTATACTTGTACTTGCCGGTCTCCGAGGAGAGCGTCTTGATAAGCCGCAGCTCCTTGATATCGCGCGAAATGGTCGCCTGTGTGGTGTTGTAGCCGAGTGCCCGCAGATGTGCGGTCAAATCCTCCTGCGTTTCAATCTCAAACCGGTCGATGAGATCGAGGATTTTTGCCTGTCGTTGAAACTTCATCGTTCGCGTTTTCCTCTCTTATAGCAGCGCCGCTCACAGCTTCTGCTGTAAAATTCGATAAAAACTATTGCCTTTCAGACGAATCAGCCGCGTCTGCAGGTCGGAACGGGTGATAATGACCCGATCATCCGGCCGCACGGCAAAGCCCTGTCCGCCGTCTGCCGAAATGAACACCTCACTGCCGCCCTCACAGGCTGCGGTGATGGATACGCTGCGCTCGGGCGCAAACACGAACGACTTTGCCGCCAGTGCGTGCGCACAGATGGGAATAACAGCGATGTTTTCCGCGCTCGGCTCAATGACCGGGCCGCCTGCCGACAGACCGTAGGCCGTTGAGCCGGTCGGCGTTGCCGCGATCACGCCGTCACCGTTAAAGCGGGTGACCTCCTCGTTGTCCGCCGAAATGCCGACGCGCACCACGCGGAACGCGGTGCCCTTTGCGATAACAATATCATTGAGCGCGTCGTTCTCATACACGATACGCCCGCCGCGCTGCACAGCAACATGCAGCATCATGCGGCTGTCCAGTGAAAATTCACCGGTGAACAGCTTTTCCATTTTGGGCAGCTCAGCCGGTTCCAGTTCGGTCATAAACCCGACATGACCCACGTTGATGCCGAGCAGCGGCAGCTGATTCTTCGCCGCCTCTCGTGCCAGACGGAGCATGGTTCCGTCTCCGCCAAGCACGACCGCCATATCCGCAAACTGCACGGCGTCCTCGGTTTTCATGTAATCCGCGTCCTCAATGATGGGCGGCACGACCCGCATCTGCTTGGGCAGCATAAGCCGCACGCCGTCACGCCGCAGCTGATCGCACACCGGCTGCAGGATATCGCGCGCGCTGTCCTTGCGCAGATTGGGATAGATGAAAACGTTCTTCATCATGCCTTTGCGTCCAGTTCCTCATGTGCCTGACGGACAACGTCTGCCAGATCCGGAATGTGCTCCTCGCCCTGCTTTGCCAGATAGCCGAGAAATTCAATGTTGCCCTCTGGTCCCTTGATGGGAGAAAACGTCACATCAAGCACTTTAAAGCCTGCCGCATGCGCGTTTTCCACATAATTCTGCAGCACCTCAAGGTGAATCTCCGGCTCACGGACAACGCCCTTTTTGCCGACCTTGCCCTTGCCGGCCTCAAACTGCGGCTTGATAAGGTTGGCAACATGGCCGTCCTCGGTCAGCAGGCTGGAAACGACCGGCAGTACCAGCTTGAGGGAAATAAACGACACGTCGATGACGCAGAACGACGGCGTTTCCTCCAGCATATCCGGCGTTACATAGCGGATATTGGTGCGCTCCATGCACTTGACACGCGGATCCTGACGCAGACTCCACGCCAGCTGGCCATAGCCGACGTCGATGGAATACACCTTGCGCGCACCGCGGCGCAGCAGGCAGTCGGTAAAGCCGCCGGTCGATGCACCAACGTCCATCACGACCAGATCGGTCGGGTCGATGTTAAAGTAGTTGAGCGCCTTCTCGATCTTCTTGCCGCCGCGGGACACAAATGCGTTCTCGTTGCCGCGAACCTCCAGTTCGGCGTTTTCGTCAACCATATCGCCTGCTTTGCCCGCCTTCTGGCCTGCAATGTAAACGATTCCCTCCATAATCGCAGTCTTTGCACGCTCCCGCGAGGGACAAAGGCCCTTTTCAAACAGCAATACGTCCAGTCTCTTCTTAGCCAACGCTGTTCTCCTTCCCATTCCGATTTTTCATGATATATGCCGCAATGCCCTCGGCATCAATGCCGCAGTGACGGTACAGCTCGTTTACGCCGCCGTGCGGCAGAAAGCGGTTGCCGGTGTTCAGAAGATCGGTACGCTCGCTGCGGTGCGCGGCAAGCCACTCACCGACGCTGCCGTTCGGCACAACGTCCTCCGCAACCACACACCAGCCGCCCAGCTTTTCCTTCACCTCGGCATACGCCTGTTCCAGTCCGCTGCCGATTTCATTTACCTTGTAAACCTGTGCGCGGATACCCTCGTGCATGAGGATTTCCGCGGCGTCGATCGCCTGATTGACCATAATGCCGTGTGTGACGATCGTCACCTCACTGCCGGATTGCTCGTGTACGCACACGAGCGGCTGTGCCGACAGCTCCCTGCGGTACGCGCCTTCGCTGCCGCGCGGGTAACGGATAGCGACCGGTCCGGTCTCCCTGTAAATCGCACGGGACAGCATGGCTCGGAGTTCCGCAAAGTCGGACGGACAGAAAATCTTCACGCCCGGGACAGACCGCAGGAACGCGATATCCAGCACACCATTATGCGTTGCGCCGTCCGCGCCGACAATGCCCGCGCGGTCCACGCACAGGACAACGTGCAGACCTTCGATTGCAATATCGTGAACGATCTGGTCGTAAGCGCGCTGCAGGAAGGTCGAGTAAATGGCCGCTACCGGCACCAGTCCCTGTGCCGCCATACCGGCCGCCATACCGATGGCGTGCTCCTCGGCGATGCCGACATCGAAAAAGCGTTCCGGAAATTTCTCCGCAAAGCGGGTCAGTCCCGTGCCGGACGGCATAGCCGCTGTGATTGCGCAAATGCGGTTGTCCTTCTCGGCGAGTGCGCAAAGCTCTTTGCCGAAGAACGCAGAGAAGTCCTCCTTCTTCGCGGCAAGCGGTGCGCCTGTTACGCGGTCGAACTTGGAAACGCCGTGGTATTTCTCCGGATGCTGCTCACTCGGGGCATATCCTCTGCCCTTCTGTGTCATAACGTGCAGCAGAACCGGTTTTTTCATTTTTTTCGCCAGTGCGATGAACTCACACACGCTCTTGATGTCATGACCGTCCACCGGACCGAGATAGGTAAAGCCCATCTGCTCGAACAGCGAGGTCGGCAGGACAGCCCGCTTGATCTTCGCCTTGAAGCGCGATACCGCGCGCGTGATGGTTCCGCCGCCCGGAATGCGGCTGAGTCGCTCCTTGATGCGGGTTTTTGCACGCAGATATTGCGGGCTGACACGCAGGCGAGACAAATGGCGGCTAAGTCCGCCGACATTCTTGGCGATCGACATATTGTTGTCGTTGAGCACCACGAGCAGCGGCTCCCGAGAGGTGCCGGCGCTGCTCAGCGCCTCATATGCCATGCCGCCGGTCAGTGCACCGTCGCCGATGACCGCGACAATGTGGTATTTCTGGTTTTTAATCGTGCGTGCATGCGCCATGCCGAGCGCCACCGAAACCGAATCCGAGGCATGTCCCGTGATACACGGGTCGGTGATGCTCTCCTCCGGCTTCATAAAGCCGCACAGACCGCCGTACTGCCGCAGCGTGTCAAAGCGGTCGCGCCGACCGGTCAGGATCTTGTGGACATAGCACTGATGACCTACATCGTAGATGATGCGGTCGCGTGAGGAGTCGAACTCGCGCTCGAGTGCGACAGCCAGCTCTACAATGCCCAGATTGGACGCCAAATGACCGCCGGTCTGCGACACCGAGTCCACAATGAACTCGCGCAGCGCAGCGCACAGCACGCCGAGTGTGTCGTACGACAGTCCGCGCAAATCGGCAGGACTGCTTATATTGTCTAAAATTCCGTATCGTTTCTGCTTCATCAATATCCCCACCTTTGGAAAGGCAGTTTATCTGTATTTATATCGTTACTTTCGGTTATCCAGCTTGAGCGGCAGAACGGACAGCACGCGTCCGCAGAGCGCCAGCACCTTGCTGCTGCACATCACCGCGATTCCCTTGCCGGCTGCCTTGCCGCCGATGGTCAGTGCCGAAACCAGACCGGTAATCAGCAGAGATACCACAACCTTGAGTCCCGCACTCACCCCCGAGGTGATATGTGCAACAATGAGTGCTCCGGTCGCACCGGAGATAATGCCGCAGATATCGCCCACCACATCGTTGCAGATGCTGGAAACCTTCTCTGCGTTTCGCACCATCCAGACCGCCTCGCGCGCGCCGCGCACACGGTGGGCCGCCATCGAGTGAAATTCCTTCTCGGTCGCCGAGGTGGATGCTACGCCGATCATGTCAAACACAATGCCGAGCGCAATGAAGAGCAGCAGCACCGCAAAGGACAGAATCGTGCCCGCACTGGCCAATGCTTCGTTCGAGATATAGGACATGACAACGCTCAGCGCAAAGCTGATGACGGTGATCAAGCCGACCCATGCGGTATTAACAGCCTTGGGCTTTTGCGGCGGTTTTTTCTTTTGTTTGTCGGTCGTATCCACTGAAGATAACTCCTTCACCGATTTTTGCCCCGGATTTATTCCATAATAGCAGAAAATTGCGGCAAACCGCAAATTCCGCCGCCGGGACGTATAGACAATACCGCATAGCGGTGTTGCCTTTATAACCGCTTTCGCGGGTTCTTTATTAAGGTAAGTGACGGCAGACCGAGTAAATCTTGCGGCTTGAGGTTCGGTTGGTTTTCCCCGCGGACTGCCTCGCGTCGCCGTCAAGGGGGTTTCCCATTAAAGTCCGTGCCGAGATGTTACCATGTTCGGGACCGAATTGCCACTGAGTCCGCACTGCAATCCACGGTCTGCCTCGTTAGAATAGCCTAGGTGATTTCCACTACAGTCAAAACGATTCTTAGCCTCTTTTGCAGACATGGTTTCAAAAGTCAATTCCCGCGGCGTTCCTGGCCGGGAAACCGCAGGCGGATACCTTATTCACCATGGCCACTCAAGGCAGGCTACACTGCACACAGCACTTTGGTCCTTACGTCGGTGATCAATCCTTTGTAACTTCCGCTGCACCGCATTGCAGGTTTCATCCCGTGCCGTTGGACGTCCATCAATCTCTTATGAAATGCTATAGGCATCCGACAGTCACGGGTCTCCACGGCAAGAGGGTCGGTACTTCATGCCATTGAAGCGCGCCCTCAAGCCTTAACCTCCAGCATCCACCCCAAACTGGGCGTAAGAAGCAAACACCAGAGACTTCATCGATATGCCCGTCTACGGATTTTTAGGCCCGTCTTGGGAATCGCATGAACTGACTAGGATACTACGTCACTTATCTGTTATATTAACACAGAACGCATAAATATTCAAGAAATGTGTGTAAATTTTATGTGAATGTGTGTCTTACCTGGTGCGGCCGGTCAGGCTGCGCGCCAGTTCGACGAGGAACGCATGACCGTCCAGCGGTTTTACCGCGTCCACCGTTTCCTCGGTCAGCTTTGCCGCAAGCTCTCGGCATTCCTCCAGACCGAGCAGCGATGGAAATGTGGATTTCTCACTGGCCGCGTCCTTGCCGATGGATTTTCCGAGTGTTGCGGCATCTCCCTCAATATCGAGGATATCGTCCTCAATCTGGAACGCCAGGCCCAGCTTTTCGCCGTAAGCGCGTGCCCGAGTGAGGGTGTCCTCGTCAGTCGCACCGGCAGCCGCACAGCCGAGTTCACACGCCGCACGGAGCAGGCACCCGGTCTTCAGCTTCTGCAGCAGACGCAGCTCGTCGAGCGAGATTTTGCGGTGCTCGGCGCCCATATCGAGCACCTGACCGCCGATCATGCCATTCATGCCCGCGTTTTCGCCCAGAATACGAATGCAGCGCACAATGGTCTCCGCCGGAACATCCTTTGCCGCCGAAGCCGTCTCAAAAGCCGCCGTCAGCAGTCCGTCACCCGCGAGGACCGCCGTCGCTTCATCGAAAGCCTTGTGGCAGGTCGGTCTGCCGCGGCGCAAGTCGTCGTTGTCCATACACGGAAGGTCATCGTGGATGAGTGAGTAGGTATGGATCATCTCAAGCGCACACGCGAACGGCAGCGCCTTCTCGATATCGCCGCCGCACAGGCGGCAGAATTCCAGCACGATCACCGGGCGCAGGCGCTTGCCGCCTGCCATCGCGGAGTACTTTGCAGCCTCGAAAATGCGGTCGTAGCCCTCGCTGGTCTCCCGCGAGAGGTATTTCTCCAGTGCAGGTTCAATGAGCGCAATATCTGCCTTTAACTGCTCGGAAAACGTCATTTTGCTTCCTCCTCTGCCGCAAACGGCTGCTCTGTGAGTTCACCCTGCATGTTCTCCTGCATGACGGTGACCTTCTGCTCGGCCTTGTCCAGCAGCTTGCCGAGGGACGCGGACAGTCTGGTGCCCTCCTCGAACAGCTTCATGCTTTCGTTCAGCGGTGCTTCACCGCGCTCGAGCAGCCGCACAATCTCTTCCAGACGTGCCATCTGGCTTTCAAATGTTCTTTCCGCCATGTTACTTGTCCTCCTCGATATCGGTCACGCGGCAGTCTGCCGCACCTTCTGCAAATTGAATATGCAGGGTGTCTCCCTGCTTGAGTGCCGCTGCATCGGTTACGACCGTATGCTTGGCGCCCTTGGTCGCTACCGCGTAGCCGCGGCCCAGAACGCGCAGCGGGCTCATTGCGTCGAGTGTCGCCACAGTCTGTGCGAACCGCAGTTTACAGCGGTGCAGACCGCTTTGTCCTGCCGTGAGCAGGCGCTGCCGCAGTCCGTTCAGTCGGTTGTGCTCGGTCTCCAGCCGCGCCGGAACCGCTGAAAGCAGGCGTTCCTCGGTCTGTGTCAGCAGCAGGCGTTTTTCCTCGATGTATTTCATCGGTGTGCGGTTCGACAGCCGCTCCTGCAGACCGTCCAGCAGCTTTCTCTGCTGCTCTGTTCTGCGGTGCGCCGCCGTGTGCAGACGTGTATCCAGTGTGCGTAAGTTCAGCGCGTACTCGGCTCTGTCAGGCACGGCAAGCTCTGCCGCACCGGACGGCGTAGGCGCACGCAAATCGGCAACAAAGTCCGCAATCGTGAAATCCGGCTCGTGTCCGACCGCGGAAATCACCGGAATCTCGGACGCAAAAATCGCCCGGGCGGTCACTTCCTCGTTGAACGCCCACAAATCCTCCATCGAGCCGCCGCCTCGGCCGCACAGAATGACATCTGCTTCGCCGATGGCGTTCGCCAGAGCAATCGCGCGTGCAATACTCTCTGCCGCGCCCTGACCCTGCACCTGTGCAGGATAGAGCACGACCTTCGCCAGCGGCCACCGGCGTCCTAAAATGCGTATCATGTCGCGCACCGCCGCGCCGGTCGGCGAGGTCACGAGCGCGATACTGTCCGGACAGGACGGAATCGGCTTCTTGTACCGCTCGGAGAACAGGCCTTCCGCCTGCAATTTAGCCTTGAGCTGCTCAAACGCAAGGTTGAGCGCACCTGCACCGTCCGGAATGATCTCGGAGACGTAAAGCTGCACCGCGCCTGTGCGCGGGAACGAGCTGACGCGCGCCTTGACGATGACCTTCATGCCGTTCTGCAGACGGAATTTCAGCCGCATCGCGTCCGAGCGGAACATGACCGCATTGATGGCCGCATTTTCGTCCTTGAGCGTCATGTAGTGGTGCCCGGACGAATGCGCCTTGTAGTTCGAGATTTCGCCCTGCACCATTAACCCGCGGTAGCCGGGAACCGCATCGAGCAAGTCCTTTATTTCATTGTTTAATTGAGATACTGTGTAAATCGTTGCCATTCCAACAAGTTAGGAGTGAGGAGGCAGGACTGAGGAGTTTGGTTCATTTTCCATCCTCCATTTTCAATTTTCCATCCCTACCACCTAACTCCTACCTCCTATCTGTTACAGAGTTTTGCCGCCAGCACTGCCACACCCACAGCATTATCTCCCGAAAGTGTCGGCTCCGCGAAGGAGATCTCCCCGCCGAACCGTTTATTCATGCGGGCACGGATGATCTGGCTGGCCATGACGCCGCCTGCGCACAAAATCGGGCAATGATACTGCTCGCGTGCCTGCTCGGTGGCTTTGATAACGGCATTTGCCACGGTCTCGAGCGCAAAACGCGCCATCTGCTTTGGCTCGGCGGTCTTGAATTTATTCTCTACCTGATTCTGCATACCGGAGAGCGAAAATTTACACTCGTTTACCTTGGGTTTGAAACCCTTTTCCGGCTCGGCGGTAAGCGCCAGCGCGTCCAGTGCGCCGCCGGACGGGAACGGCAGACCGAGCAGATTTCCCGCGCGATCGAGCAGCTGACCGGCTGCAAGGTCGGTCGTGCCGCCGATGCAGGTGCAGTCCGGCAGGCCGTCCGCGCCGCACTTCACATGCAGCAGCTCACTCGTGCCGCCGGACAGGTGCCACGCCAGGAATTCGCCGTCAAGCAAATCCAGCTTGCCAGCCGACAGCGCTGCCGCCGCGATATGTCCCTGCTGATGGGAAACGGTAAAAAGCGGCACGGAAAGCAAATGCGCCGCGCTCCGCGCGACGCTCTCTCCTGCCAGAAAACACGGCATATACGAGCCTTCCACCGCGCGGGGACGGGTGCTGACGCCGATAGCGTGCACCTCTCCCTGCGGCAGAGCCTCGATTTTTTCATGCAGACGCACGGTATGCTGGAACAGCGCATCCGACTGGCGCAGACCGATCGCGCCTTCCGGCACGGTCAGCAGTCCGCCGCGGTTGACCCACTCACCGGTCTCGGCGTTGTAAATCGCCGCTGACGTGCGATAGTTGGACGTATCAATTCCCAGAAAGCGCTCAGGCATTGGTGCTCTCCTGCTTTCCCTGCGGGAACTCTGCACGAGCGGCAGAGCCGAGCACGCCGTTGATGAAGGAAGCGGCATCCTCGGTGTCGTACTTCTTCGCCAGCTCAACGGCCTCGTTGATGGCTACGCCGACCGGAACGTCGTCTACATCGCGCATCTCAAAGAGCGCCAGACGCAGTACCGCGATCGTCATATGGGACAGACGGTTGAGCGACCAGCCCTTGGAATTGGCCTCGATAATGGTATCGAGCACCGGCAGGTCGTTTGCCACACCCTTTACCACCGTGCGGATATACGCGGTCTGTTCCTCGCTCAGCTTGCCCGCATACAGTGCGATATCTCCGCTGATGGACTTCATGATTTCCTCATCCAGTCGCTCGTTCAGGTTTTCTTCTTCAAACTGCTGGAACCCCATCTCAAAAATCAGGTGCAGCGCAATTTCTCTTGCTTTTGTTCTGCTCATCACACACATGCGGCAGGACCTCCTATATTCTACGCAAATTTTGCCTATTATTCAGTATAACTATTTTATCCTATTTTCGGGCAAAACGCAAGGCGGTATTCCATATTTCATAAAACCGGACAACAAAAAACAGGCACAGCCGCAGCCATGCCTGTTTTGCTTATGTTACTCGGCGTCTGCCGTCTCCGCCGGAGTTTCGGTCTCGGACGGTGCCGGCTCGGCCTTTTCCTCAGCCGAAGCGGACGGCTTGAATGTCACGCCGCCGACATGCACGTTGATCTCGACAACGCGCAGACCGGTCATGGACTCGATCGAGGACTTGACGTTCTCCTGCACTTCCTTTGCCACATCGCAGATGTTGTAGCCAAACAGTGCGAGGAAACCGATTTCCACCTTAACGGTATCATCGTCGCCGAGTTCGATACGAACGCCCTTGGACAAATTCTTTTTACTGATAAAGCCGACAATGTCGCTCGTCAGGCTGGAATATAAACCGCTGACACCCTTGGTTTCCGAGGCCGACAGTGCTGCGATAGACGCAACAACATCCTCAGAGATACGGATAGAGCCCTGATCGCTTTCGGTGGACCAGTACTCCTTGTGATCTGCCATAGTGCTCACTCTCCTTTTTTGAGACAATCCCATCATCCGGTATTGTCTAAGAGCATTATAGCACAGTTTGTGTAAAAAGCAAAGTAAAAATACACGATGTTCATTAAGACGCTTCCACGATTTTGATCTGCCCCGCTGTCATGCCGGTCTCCGAGATAACGATATCGCGGATAACAGCCACGTCCTCAGCCTGCAGACCACCGTCCGGCGGCGCTACCACGATATTCGCGCTGCTGTCACCGAGCATCACAACTGCGTCCTCGTAGCCTTTGGCGCGAATCAGGCTCTCGATGTTGGCTTCGGCCACCGTGTCATCCGCCAGTGCGGAAATCTGTGCCGCCGCATCGTCTTTTGCACTCTGGTCTGCGGTGTCGCTCTCACTGAGTTCCTTGAGTGTGCTCACCGCTTCGTCTCGCGCCTGCGTACGCGTCAGCCGCGAGGACGCAAAATAATCGCTCTCACCGGCGGCACTGTCCGCCGAGGTATCGGTCTGCGTATCCGCCTGTGCGTCGGTCTGCTGCGCCGCAAGAAGGTCCTCCGGCGTGTCAACGTAGCTCCAGTTCAGGTAAGCCGCTGCGCACAGCAGCAGCGCGATCACACCGTAGACCGCTCCGCGTTTTTTGATCTTCTTCATCTGCCTGCCCTCCTAACGAATTGGTATACCTTATGTATCGGATTGCATTTTCAGAACCGTAACTTTGTCTGCGCCGATGCCGCACACCGTGCTCACCGCCTGTGTGACGGACAGCCGAACGGATGCGTCATCCGCGCCATCGCACAGCACGACCGCACCGCGGAATACCGGCAGAACGCGCTTGACCGTCACGGGCGTTTCGCCGCAGCTGCCGTTCGAGACCACGCTCACATCGCTTTCCCGGCTGCGGCTGTCACTCCCGCTTGTCTGGCGGGTGTTGACCGCGTAGACCGATTCCTCGGTCTGATCGAGCGACAGCATGAGCTCCACACGTCCGGCGCCGGAAATCCCCGAAAGCCTCGTCTCCAGTTCCTGTTGAAAATCGTTCAGGTCGAACGACTGCGAAACCGTTGTATCCGCACTTGTGGTCTGCACCTGCTCCGTGTTTCCGCTGTGCCCCGAGGTGAGCAGCAGCACGCCCGCGAGCAATACCGCCAGTACGGCCCGGTATTTCTTCAAAACCGGCAGGATTTTCTCCTTGACGGCAGTTAAGTTTTCGTTATCCGGCAGTTTCATCTTGCGATCAGCTCCTGTCGTTCTGCGGGTACGCCGCATTCCTTGGTCAGCAGACTTTGCAGCTCGGACAGGCGATTCGCCGCTGTACTGTCGTAGTACACGGTCACTTTATCGACCTGCAGCAAGCCGTCCGCGTCATTTGCCATCTCCACATTCACCGTGCACGGAATACCGGCTTCCTCCGCACGCTGCTGCACCGCCTTCGCAATGCTCGCCGCGACCGTGCTCATCGTGGTCTGCATGTTGCGCGCCTGCATTTCGTCTAAGTCGCTCTGCGAGACGCTGCTCTGCCAGTTCCACGACAGCAAGTGCAGTCCCGCCAGCGGCTGCAGGAGCGCCAGCAGCATGAGCAGACCGGCGGCTGTCCGCACAACCTCTTTTAAGGCTCCGCCGCCTGCCAGCTTGAGCGCCACCGCAGACGCGGCTCCCGCGATCGTCACGCGCAGTAATATTGTTTGCAGTAATTCAGTCATATCGGTTTCACCATCGCCACCATATACACGAGTTCGAGGAATAAAATCATACAGCAGGTGCTCAGCATGCCGAGCAGCAGACCAAAGCCGGTGCCCACGTTTTCGAGGAACCGCTTCATGCCGTCCGAGCACAGCGGCGAGAGTACAGCAGCCCCCGCCTTGTAGCACAAATAGCTTGCTCCCGCCCGAACGAACGGCACAAAGCAGATAGCCGCTACACACAGCATCCCGAAAATGCCGATTGAGCCGCGCAGCAGAGCCGCACCGGACAGCATGGTTTCGGTCGCGTCCGAAATCACACCGCCGACCACCGGAACCGCACCGGACACCGCAAGTTTCGCGGTCTTGAGCGTCATGCGGTCCACGTTGCCGGAAACACCGCCCGCTATCGCAAGATATGCGGTGAACAGCGTTAAAATGAGTTTAAGTACACCCGAGGTCAGGGATTTTATGCCGTCTGCGATGCCGCGCAGCATGCCGTTGCCTGCCGCGGCATCCACCGCCGTGATAGCAAGATACGCGCACGCCGCCGGAACAAGCAGGGCGTTCACCAGCCGTATCACAAGATCAAACACCACCATGGTCGCCGCCTGTAAAACCGTTGCGGTCGCCGTGTTGCCGCCGGTCGCAAGTACAGTGGCGAGCACCGGCTGGAGCGTGCCCGAAAACACGCCGATCTGGTCGAGCGTGTCGCGGCAGAGCGACAGCACACCCGTGAAATCCCGCAGTAGCACTGCCGCACAGCCGAGTGCCGCCGCCATGTCGATCCAATCGTTGGCCTCTCCGCCCGCCGCCGCAGAAAAGCCGCGCGCCGCCGAGGCCAGCAGCACAATCACGGCTACGCGCAACAGTCCGCCAAGTGCAGTCCGAATCGCACTTTGGCTGTCCGAGGTCATGTTTTCCAGCACGCGGGAGACCGAATCCGACAGCGTGTCCGCGTTTTCCGGCGATACGCCGTCAAGGTATTGCCGCGCACTGTTCGGCATAGCGTCAGTCAGGCTGCTGCCGCCGACTGACTGCACCTGTTCCTCACTCACAGCCGCATGCGCGAACGGCAGGAACAGCAGGAGCACGAGAATGGCATTCAGCGCCAGTTTGCGTTTGCTCATACCGCCCACTCCGTAATAAGGTCGAGCACCTGCTCGAAAAGCGGCAGGCACACGGAAAGCGTCAGGACAGCGCCTGCAATCTCCATCTTGGCGGCAAGCGCGGATTGACCGGCGTCCCGGCAAAGCGCGGCTGCGATCCGCACCACGACCGCCACACCGACTGCCTTGCACACCGGCAGATACAGCGCGGAATCCAAGCCGCACTGCGAGAACAGACCGGAAAACCGCTGCGCCGCGCTTCCGGCTGCGCTGAACACCCGCAAAAGCAGGATCACGCCTGCCGTCAGCACCAGCAGAAACGCGATAGCGGGCGCGTCCTTTTTCAGCACCAGTGACAGCGTGAGCGCCGCAAGGACAATGCCGCAAATCAAGCCTAATTCCATCGTCAAAACCCAAATACATTTTTCATCATGGTGAACAGGCGGTCGATTTCCTGAACAATCAGCATCAAAACGACAATTAAACCCGCGAGTGTCGTCATCAGCGCCTGCTCCTCCCTGCCCGAGCGGGAGAGCAGCTGTCCGAGCACCGCCACTAAAATTCCTACCGCCGCAATGCGGAAAATCAGATCAACATCCATCGTTTTCCTCCGCTTAGATCAGCACCAGAATCACCAGCAGACCGAGCGCAATGCCGCAGGTCCGGTACAGATTTCCCCGATTTGCCAAATCCTCCTGCGCTGCCTCCCGCGAGGCCGCCAGCCGCCGCTCCACCTGCGACAGTCCGGTCAGTTGCTCGTCCGCATCGTAGCGGCCTAAGTAGTTTGCGGCGTCGCACAGAATATCGCACTCCTGCGCGCCAAGTCCGACCTGTGCGCGGCAGTCCCGCAAGGTGCTGCGCCACAGGTAGCCGAGCGACAGACCGTTCTGCTCCCGCAGGCGGCGCTGCAGCGTGCGAA
Source organism: Butyricicoccus sp. AF18-9LB (assembly GCF_027684505.1). NCBI lineage: Bacteria > Bacillati > Bacillota > Clostridia > Eubacteriales > Butyricicoccaceae > Butyricicoccus > Butyricicoccus sp. AF18-9LB. The sequence continues at coordinate 46,692 of NZ_JAQCWA010000012.1, read as the reverse complement.
AGACTTTGCGGATAATCGGCTGCTCGTTTTCCGTCAGCAGACCGACAATTTCCGGCATAGGTGTCCGTCTTCCGGAAATCTCGCTGCGGATAAGACCGAGCGCAAGCAGCATGGCGTCTGCCGCCGCCACTCTGCGCCGCAGATTTTGCCGCGCGGACAGTCCGAGCGCCGCACATGAGCCGAACACCATCACCGAACCGATTAGCTTTAACATTTCGTCTCCTCCCATCGTTCCATGCGGTAGACCCGCTGTCCGTCCCGTTTTTCGATAATAACCGCCTGATGAAATGCGCCGAGCGCGAGCAGCTCACGGTAGATCGGCCGCTGCCGCAGATCATCCAGCCCGGCCGCGTGTGCACACGCAATCACTGCCGTTCCGCAGTGCGTGCAGAGCGATACCGCCTTTGCGTCCTCAGGCGCAGTAATTTCATCAAGAGCGAGCAGGGCAGGCGACATGGTTTTGAGCAGCATGACCGCCGCCTGCCATTTCGAGCAGCCTTCCATCACATCCGTGCAGCGCCCGACCGCAAGCTGCGGTACACCGTCCGCAAGAGCGGCAATCTCGCTGCGCTCGTCCGCAATCGCAGCAGTGAAACCGCGGTCGGAGAAGTAGCGCACCCACTCTCTCAGCAAGGTCGTTTTGCCATATCCCGGCGGTGACAGGAGCAAGGCAGACTGCGGCTCGTCCGTTCCTATCCAACGGGCAATCTGCGCCTGTAAATCCTCAGCTTGATGTGCAATGCGCAGGTTGATTGAACTCAGGCCGCGCACCCCAAGAACGTGGCCGTCCTCTTCGGCGGCTGTGCCGCAGATGCCCAGTCGATGCCCGCCGGATAACGTCAGAAAGCCGTGCCGCAAACTGTCTGTATAACTATGCACGGAATACTGCGCGGCTCGGCTGAGCATCTCGCGCAGCTCCGCCGATGTGACCGCCGCAAGAGGGAGCGGCCGCTCTCCAACGGCAGTTTTCGCCGCAGGCGGCTGTCCCGCGCGAAAGCGTAATTCCTCGATGTCCTCCGGCCTGTCCAGCCGCTCCAGCTGCGCCCGCCGTATCGGCGGCAGGCACGAAATCGCCTGCCGGAAAGCCGCTTTTCGTTTGTCCATTTTCATCACCACTATAGACTATGCCGCAGATTACCAAAGTAGAATGGCAAATTGAGAATTGAGGATGGAAAATGAATGTTGTGATTGACCATTATCCTTCATTGCCAATCTGTATTGCAGGGCAGAATGACCTCATCCCGCCCCGCGGTGGTTCATTACGCATCCGCTTGACGTGCGGAAGGCCAGGGGCTTGTCAGAATATATGAAAATTTATGCATTTTTTCATTGAACCATGTCAAATCAGTCATTGACAACTCGCCCGTCCAGCGATATAATAAACACAAATATTGCACAAAGCGATGACAGAGGAAAGTAATCGTTCCAAGTGCGGCTTTCAGGGAGTGTCCGGCATGACTGGAAACGGACGCAGACGCCGGTACGATGAAGTTCCCTCCTGAGCTGCGGCGCTGAACCCGATCGAATTAGGCGCTGACGGATTTCCTCCGTTACAGGGATAGGATATATTTGTATCCGAAAAAGTGCGGCATTATGATGCCGAATGTGGGTGGTACCGCGGAACCGTTTGTCTTTCGTCCCTCTTTGTGGATGAAGGGCTTTTTTTATACCCATTCCGCCGTGACAAACAGCAAACACCACCTATATAAAGGAGATACACAACATGATCATCATTATGAAGCAGGGCACGACCCATGAGCACGTTGAGGAGCTGTCCCAGCATATCGAGCGCTGGAACGTAAAGGCAAACCCGATCTACGGCGAGGGCACCATCGTTATCGGTCTGGTTGGCGACACCGGCGCTGTTGACAAGGATGCCCTGATGCTCGACCCGCAGGTTGAGAACATCATCAAGGTGCAGGAGCCGTTCAAGCTGGCAAACCGCAAGTTCCATCCGGACAACTCTGTCGTTGAAATCGCTCCGGGCGTCGTTGTCGGCGGCAAGAAGCTGGTCGTTATGGCAGGTCCGTGCTCGGTTGAAAGCGAGGAGCAGATCATCGACGTTGCCAAGCACGTTCAGGCAGACGGCGCTACCGTTCTCCGCGGCGGTGCATGGAAGCCGCGTTCTTCCCCGTACTCCTTCCAAGGCCTGAAGGCTGAGGGTCTGGACTTGCTGCACAAGGCGCATGAGGCAACCGGTCTGCCGGTTGTCACCGAGATCACCAATCCGGCGCACATCGACATCTTCATGGACAAGTGCGACTGCTTCCAGGTCGGCGCACGCAATATGCAGAACTTCGAGCTGCTGAAAGAACTCGGCCAGACCCGCAAGCCGATCCTGCTCAAGCGCGGCTTCGCAAACACCATGGAGGAGTTCCTGATGAGCGCCGAGTACATCATGGCGGGCGGCAACGAGAACGTTATCCTCTGCGAGCGCGGCATCCGCACCTACGAGAAGTACACCCGCAACACGCTTGATATTTCCGCCGTTCCGGTGCTCAAGCGCATGAGCCATCTGCCGGTCGTCGTTGATCCGTCCCATGCAGGCGGCATTTACTGGATGGTCGAGCCGCTGGCAAAGGCTGCTGTTGCAGCCGGTGCGGACGGCCTGATGATCGAGGTTCACAACGATCCTGCACATGCTCTGTCCGACGGTGCACAGTCGCTGACCTACGATTCGTTCCACCACACCATGAACGCACTGCGCGCTGTTGCAGCGGCAGTTGACAGAGAAATCTGATACGCATTATAATGTAAGATAGCCGGAGGTCGGTGTTCCACCGACCTCCTTCGCAAATATAAAGGATAACGGCAATTACTAATTCCTCATTCCTAATTACTAATTCAACCAAAAGGGTGTTGTAAAAATGGCAGAAACGCTGAGTCTGACGGGCGCGAACGGCGTGTCCGAAATTCATATCGAAACCGGATTGCTGGACCATGCGGGCACGGTAATCCTCGAAACCTTTTCGCCCAGCCGCGTGCATATCGTGTCGGATTCAACGGTAGCGCCGCTGTATCTCGAGAAGCTGGAAAAGCAGTTCTCCCTGCCGGTGACGCACACGGTCATTCCCGCCGGTGAGGAGCACAAGCAGCTTTCCACGGTTGAAGGTATTTACCATGATCTGCTGACCGCCGGCATGACCCGCAAGGATTTGATTATCGCGCTCGGCGGCGGTGTTGTCGGCGACATCACCGGCTTTGCGGCGGCGACCTTCCTGCGCGGCGTATCACTGTGCCAGATTCCGACCACGCTGCTCGCGCAGGTGGATTCCTCGGTTGGCGGCAAGACCGGCGTTGATCTGCCCGAGGGTAAAAACCTCGTCGGCGCGTTCTATCAGCCGCGACTCGTGCTCATCGACCCGAACGTGCTCGCTTCCCTGCCGGACAGCACCTTTGCAGACGGCATGGCCGAGGTCGTCAAGTACGGCTACATTTCCAACCGGGAAATCCTGACGATGGTTTCTCAGCCGGACTACAAGTCCAACATTGAGAATATCATTTACGAGTGCGTTAAGATCAAGCGCGATGTGGTTGCCATCGACGAGCACGATACCGGTCTGCGCATGATACTGAACTTTGGACACACCATCGGCCACGCAGCGGAGAAGCTGGGCAATTACACCGACCTCACCCACGGTCAGGCAGTGGCGATCGGCATGGTGGCAGCGATGCGGCTGTCCGCTCTGCTGGGCAACGAGGATTTGACAGCGCCGCTCATCGACCTGTTGAAGCACATCGGTCTGCCGACCGAGCTGAAATACGACCGCGAGTCCATCTTTAATGCTCTGCTGTCGGACAAAAAGAAATTCGGTGCAACGGTCAACTTTATCCTCGTGCGCGAAGCCGGTCGGGCGGAAATCACCCCGATTGATGCAGAAAAGCTGCACGAATACGTTCTGAAGCTGTAAGGAGGGAGCAGCATGGGTTCTACCTGGGGCAATGCAATCAAAATTTCCATTTTCGGTGAATCGCATGGCACGGGCATCGGCGTTGTGATCGACGGATTCCCGTCCGGCGTTATGTATGACGAGGCGTTTGTCCTGCGCGAGATGGAGCGCCGCGCACCGGGCCGCAACAAGCAGTCCACCGCGCGCAAGGAGCCGGACAGGCCGGAGATTCAGTCCGGCATCTACAATGGCAAAACGACGGGCACGCCCATCTGCGCCGTCATCCGCAACACCAATCAGCGCTCGAACGACTACGCCGAGCTGGCGGCGCAGCCGCGTCCCGGTCACGCGGACTACACGGGTATGCTGCGCTACGATTCCTGCAACGACCCGCGAGGCGGCGGCCATTTCTCCGGCCGACTGACAGCTCCGCTGGTGTTTGCCGGTGCGCTGTGCAAGCTGTGGCTCAAGGAACAGGGCGTGACGGTCGGCTCGCACATCCAGTCCATCGCGCAGATTCAGGATATGCCGTTTGATGATGTAGAAGTCACCGCCGAGCAGCTGGATACGCTGCGGAACGCCGAATACCCGGTGAACAATCCGCGTGCGCTTGAAGCCATGCTGGCCGCTATCGAGGAAGCACGTGAGGAACAGGATTCGGTTGGCGGCGTCATCGAGTGCGCAGCTGTCGGCCTGCCGGCCGGTATCGGCAGCCCGATGCTCGACAGCGTGGAGAGCCGCCTGTCCTCTATCCTGTTCGGCGTGCCCGCTGTCAAGGGCGTGGAGTTCGGCGCAGGCTTTGCCTTCGCTGCGCTGCGCGGCTCGCACGCAAACGACCCGTTTTATGAGGAAAACGGGGTTGTCAAGACCGAAACCAACAACAACGGCGGCATCCTTGGCGGCATCACGAGCGGCATGCCGCTCATCGTGCGCGCGTGCATCAAGCCCACGCCGTCCATCGGCATGGTGCAGGATACGCTCAACATCCGCACCGGCAAGGTCGAGCCGCTGTCCATCCATGGCCGCCACGACCCGTGCATCGTCACCCGTGCCGCGCCGGTGGTCGAAGCCGCCTGTGCCGTTGCACTGGCAGATCTTCTGAGGGAGGCGAAGGGTTATCATGCGTGAACTTCCCGAAATCCGTCAGGACATCAACCGCGTTGACTCCGCTATCCGCGAGCTGTTTCTGCTCCGTATGTCGCTCGCGCTCGAGGTCGCAAAGACCAAGGCCCAGTCGGATGATAAAATCTACAAGCCGGACCGCGAAGCGGAAATCGTTGAGAAGCGCTCCGCCGGTATGGAGGAGGAGCTGCAGCTCAAGTACGTTTCCCTTCTGCAGAGCATGATCCGTGCAAGCCGCGAGTATCAGTACAGCGAAATTCTGCGTCAGGCGCCGGAAAAGTTCCCGTTTAAGCCGAGCGAATCGCTTATCGAGCCGAAAACCGTATTCTATCAGGGAGTTCCGGGTGCGTATCAGGAGCTGGCCGCGCGGGCGCTGTTCCCGAACTGCGAACCGCACAACGTCCCCACCTGGGAGCAGGTTTTCCAGTCCGTCCGCGACGGCAAGGCCGATATCGGCGTTGTGCCGGTCGAGAACACAACCGCAGGCACGGTCAGTGAGGTCTATGACCTTCTGCTCGACTACGACCTGTACATCAACCGCTCGTACATCAAGAAAATCTCGCATTGTCTGGCGGCGGTGCCCGGCACAAAGCTCGAGGATGTCAAGCGCGTCTGCTCGCATCCCCATGCGCTGCCGCAGTGCCACAGCTTCATCTCTGCACACGATCTGGAGGCCATCGAGGTGGCGAACACCGCCATCGCGGCCCAGAACGTGCAGAAAAAGGGCGACAAGAGCCTTGCTGCCATCTGCTCGCAGGAGGCGGCTGTGCGCTACGGTCTCGATATTCTCGCCGAGGGCATCAACGACATGCAGCACAACGAAACACGCTTTATCGCCGTCAGCAGAACGCTGACCTGTCAACCCGAGGATAACCGCATCGAGATCGCATTCCACATTCCCAATGCGTCCGGTACGCTCATCACCGTGCTGGACACCATCGCGCACTACGGCATCGACATGACCGAAATCCACTCGCGTCCGCTCAAGGACAGCCCGTGGTGCTATGTGTTCTATGTCGATTTCACCGGCAACATGCGCGACCATGCGGTGCAGTCCCTGCTGTATCAGCTTCATGAGGAGCTTCCCTATATCAAAGTAATCGGCAGCTATTGCGTGCCTAACGAATAAAAGGAGTACAAACCCATGCAAATTCAACCCTGCGGCCCTTTGCGCGGTGAAATTACCGTGCCGGGCGACAAATCCATCTCGCACCGCGCCGTTATGCTCGGCGCACTGGCAAGCGGCACCACCCATATCACCGGCTTTCTGATGGGTGAGGACTGCCTGTCCACCATTGACTGCTTCCGCAAGATGGGTGTCGAGATTAACATCACCGACGACGAGGTTATCGTGGAAGGCGTTGGTCTGCACGGTCTCGAAGCGCCGTCAGAAGCGCTGTACGCCGGCAACTCCGGCACGACCACCCGCCTGCTGTGCGGCATTCTGGCCGGTCAGCCGTTCACCGTTACCATGAGCGGCGACCCGTCCATCCAGAAGCGCCCGATGGGCCGCGTGATGAAGCCGCTGCGTGAAATGGGCGCGTCCATCGAGGGCAAGAACGACAATTTCTGCCCGCTGACCCTGTTCCCGAGCGAGCTGCACGGTATTGAATACCGTCTGCCGGTAGCATCCGCTCAGCTGAAGAGCGCCATCCTGCTGGCAGGTCTGTACGCCGAGGGTCAGACGACCGTTATCGAGCCGGCTCCCTCCCGCGACCACACCGAGCGCATGTTCCGCGCACTCGGCGTTGAGATTGAGACCAGCGGCAATACCATCACCCTCGACCCGCCGGAGGATCTCCATGCGGTCGATATTGCGGTTCCGGGCGATATTTCGTCCGCGGCGTTCTTCCTCGTTGCCGGTGCGATCATTCCGGGCAGTGAGCTGACGATAAAAAACGTGGGCGTCAATCCGACCCGCACGGGTATTCTTGATGTACTGCGCGACATGGGCGCGGACATCACCGAGTCGAACTTCCGCGATGAGGCCGAGCCGATGTGCGACCTGACCGTCAAATACAGCAAGCTGCACGGCGTGGAGGTCGGCGGCGCTATCATCCCGCGTCTGATCGACGAGCTGCCGGTTATCGCGGTAGCCGCTGCATTCGCTGAGGGCGAGACCGTTATCCGCGACGCGCAGGAGCTCAAGGTCAAGGAGTCCAACCGCATTGCCGCTATGGTCACCGAGCTGACCAAGGCAGGCGTGGACGTTGAGGAGACCGACGACGGCATGATCGTTCACGGCGGTGCCAAACCGCACGGCGCATCCTTCGAGACCTATAAGGACCACCGCATTGCGATGAGCCTTGCCGTGCTCGGTCTGGCAGCCGAGGGCGCAAGCCGCATTGACAAGCCGGAGGTCGTTGCCATCTCCTACCCCGATTTCTTCAACACCCTCGAACGTCTGGGGGACTGAGTTATGCTGCTTTCCATGGACGAATTTCGCGCTTTCGAGCCGAAAAAGACCACCTATGCCCTGTTTGGCTGGCCGCTCGGCCACACGATGAGCCCGGAGCTGCACGCGCAGCTGTTCGAGGCCTCCGGTCAGGACGCGGACTACATCGGCGTTGCCGTGCCGCCCGAGGATTTACCGGAAGCGTTCGAGCTGGCCAAGCGCAAGCTCGGCGGCATCAACTGCACGATTCCGCACAAAAAGGCTGTCATCCCCCTGCTCGATGAGATTGACACTGCTGCCCGCGACCTGCACTCGGTCAACACAGTCCGCTTTGCGGACGGCAAGGCGACCGGCTTCAACACGGATATCCTCGGCTTTGCGGAGTCGCTGAACCGTGACGGCGTATCGCTCCAGGGTAAAAAGGTGCTGCTGCTCGGCTACGGCGGCGCGGCTTCCGTGATGGCATACCACTGCGTGACGCAGGGCGCATACCTAATCATCACGGGACGCAACCTCGAGAAGGCCGAAGCGCTGCAGAAGCAGCTGACCGATGCCGTTCCGGGCGCACGCATTTCCGTGTTCAGCCGCCGGCACATTCCGCGCGATATTCATATCGTGCTCAATTCCACGCCGGTGGGCATGTACCCGAAGGAAAACGCGGCTCCGCTGCATTATCTGCCGCACAAGACCGAGTATGTGTTCGATGCGATCTACAATCCTCCGGTGACCTCGACCATGAAGCTCGCCAATCCGCGCAAGACCAAAACACGCGACGGACTGTTCATGCTGGTCATGCAGGCGGCGCATGCGCAGACCATCTGGACCGGCGTGACCTTCAAGCCGCAGGCATGCGAAACCATTCTGCGCCGCACCTACGGTAAAATGGCGGTCAAGCGTCTGCACGAGAAGCATGGCAAGAAAAATCTGGTGCTGTGCGGCTTTATGGGCAGCGGCAAGACCACCATCGGCCGTAAGCTGGCGCGTCTGACCGGACTGGAATTTATTGACGCGGACATCTACCTTGAGGCGAAGGAAGGCAAGAAAATTTCCGAGATTTTCGCTGAAAAGGGCGAAGCCTATTTCCGTGACCGCGAGACCGCGTATATTAAAGAGCTGTCTCAGAGAGACGGCATCGTACTTGCGCTCGGCGGCGGCTCTGTCCTCCGTCCGGAGAATGTGGCGGCTGTCAAGGAGACCGGTCTGCTCATCTTGCTCGACACACCGTTCTACCGCATTATGAAGAACCTTTCCTATTCCACGAATCGCCCGCTGCTCAATAAGCCGGACAAGCAGGCGGAAACACACCGCCTGTACAATGCGCGCAAGGCGCTCTACCATCGAGTGGCCGATATCGCGGTGCGCAGTCCCAAGCTGTCCGAGGTTCTGGAAAAAGTAGTAAAGAGCGTATAAGGCACTGTACAAAATTGCTAAATGCGTTTATAATTAGGGACATACTGAAAAGTATGTCCCTTAGCTTGTCGAAAAAGCAATATTTGATTTTTATGCTTCGTGCGGCAGCACGCATTCAATCGAATTTGCTTTGCAAATTCATAAATTCCGGGAGCATGGCCCAGACCACCCTCTCTTGCCGCTATGCGGCAATTCACCTTGTGTATCTCGGAATTTATACAAGGGAAGAAAAAATGTGTCCGCAGGACGCGGTTTTTCTTCGAGATTCGCTCGAAAGCGTGGTTTCGAGCGAGAGGCTGTTCGGAAAACGAAGTTTTTCGACAGCCTCAGGGACATACTGAAAAGTATGTCCCTTTTTTCACACCCGCAATAAAAGGAGGAACTCAAGGATTATGAGAACATCAGTCAAACGTCCCTGTCGCCTGATTGCAGCCGCGCTTGCCGCTCTGCAGCTATGCGCAGGCGCTGCCGGAGCCGTTTTCGACAACAGCTTCAGCTACACCTACTCCCTCGGCAGCGGTCTGCAGTACAGCCGCACCGAGGGCAAAAACAGTGCCGGTCTGCAGCACGCGAACGTGCTGACATACTCGCCGAACGCCGGTGTAACGCCCCTCATGGTCTACGCCGATGAGCAGCTGTACGGCAGCAAGGCCACCATCACAAATGCGGTGAAATATCTGCAGAACCAGGGAAAAACCGTGCTTGGCGGCATGAATGCAGACTTTTTCGTTATGTCTACCGGCATTCCGATCGGTCTGGTCATCGACAGCGGCGAGCTCATTTCGTCCGATGCCTGGCAGTATGCGGTCGGCTTCAAGCAGGACGGCACAGCTGTCCTCGGCCGCCCGACTATGGGCATCCGCGTGAGCGGCAAGAGCGGCACGGTCAACGTATCCTACTTCAATAAGACGCGCACGACGGCTGGCGCGTACCTGCTCGATCACAACTACGATGACTCGACGCACTTTGCGGCCAAGGGCACGAGCATTATCCTCGAGCGCGTGGATGATACACCGGTCAAGGTCAACGGCTCGGTCAAGCTCAAGGTTGTGAACAAGGGCACGGGCAGCAGTCCCATTACGATCACCAAAAACCAGATGGTGCTTACTAAGTCGGACGGCGCAAATGTACCCTCATGGGTGGATTTCGAGGTTGGCGAGGAAGTCACACTGTCTATCGCAGCGAACGACAGCAGCTGGAGCGACGTGCAGTATGCGGTCGGCGGCAAGCTGCTGATGGACAACAGCACGATCACGACCGACGGCATCGACGCAGGCTCGACCCGCAGAGCACGCAGCGCAGTCGGCGTGAAGGCAGACGGCACGGTTGTTCTGTATGAAATCGACGGCAACCAGTCCTCGTACAGCGTCGGTCTGACGGCGGCAGAACTCGGTCAGGAGCTGAAGGAGCTCGGCTGTGTCCGCGCCATCTGTCTGGATGGCGGCGGCTCCTCCGCAATGGCGGTCCGCAATCCCGGCGAGAGCACCGCAGCTTTGATCTCCCAGCCGTCGGACGGCTCACAGCGCGCGTGCGCCAACTACATTTTCTTTGTCAACAACATCGCGTCGGACGGTGTGACGGCTCATGCTGTGCTCACGCCCAGCCACCGCTATGTGCTCCCGGGTGGAAGTACCTGGTTCTCGGTCAAGGGTGCAGATGCGTCTTACGCCTCGGCAGACGCACCGACCGACCTCAGCTACACGGTGAATGATGAACTGGGCACGGTCTCCGGCCAAACGTTCACCGCGGGCAGCAAGGCCGGACGTGCGGCCATTACCGGCTCAAACGGCACGGTTTCCGGCTCGATGAACGTGTGCATCACCACCGGTGTGGACTCGATCGCACTGCAGAGCGGCGGCAAAGCGCTCAGCTCTATCTCGGTCAAGCCGAACCAGACCGTCAACGTGGATGCGCTCGCGTACCACCTCGGCCATACGATGGGAGCTGCGGATTCCTGCTTCAAGTGGAGCGTGTCCGGCGATGTCGGTGCGGTAAATGCGGACGGCGTGTTCACTGCGGGCAGCCGGATGGCCTCCGGCACGCTCACCTGCTCGTATGGCAGCGTAAGCAAGTCCATTTCGGTCAATGTTGGCATGGGCGACGCGCAGAGCGCTCATACCGTTGCGGATTTTGAAAGCGGTCTGAACAATCTGACCGCATCGGACGGCGTAACACTCTCGCGGGTGACGGATTACACCTCGGTGGCACGCGGCACCGGTTCGCTCCAGGCGATGTGGAACGGCACCGACACGAACGGCTTTACGATTTCTGTTCCGGCGGCTGATGCTTCGAGCATGCAGCACCTGACACTGTGGGCGCACAGCAGGAACACGGCAGGCACGCTCACGGCGGTGTTTGCCGACGCGGAAGGCAATGAGCTGACCGCTCCCCTGTCCGCTGCAACCGGTAACAGCTGGAAACAGCTGACGGCAAGCGTGCCGGACGGCGCACAGCAGTTCACCGGTCTGCGGTTTGACAAATCCGACGCAGGCTCCGGCGGCTCGGCGCTGTACCTCGACCAGATCGTACTGAGCGCAGATCATGCGGTGACGAATACGGATGCGCCGTCGGTCAAGCTGAATACGACCTCGGCAACGGTCAGCATCGGCACAAATGCCGCGCTTTCCGGCACTGCCACCATGGAAAACGGCAAATATCCGGTGCGCGCAAGCAATATTGCGGTCAAGGTGGACGGCAAAGCCGTTTCCGGTGCAGCTGTGATGAGCGGCTCGACCATGACCATTACGACCGGCACACTGTCTGCCGGTACGCATACCGTGACCGCTGACGTGTCCGATGATGCAGGCAACCGCACGCGCGTTTGTGCGACCGTAACCGCCGGTTCGGCATCCAACGTGTTCGCGGACACCGCGTCGCACTGGGCAAACGGCTACGCTTCCCTGCTGAGCGCACGCGGCATCATGAAGGGCGAAACCGCAAACGGCAGCACCTATTTCCGCCCGAACCGCAACCTGACCCGTCAGGAGTTCGCGGTGACGATGGCGCGTCTGCTGAATCTGGATACCTCCAGCACCTCCGGCACGCTCGGCTTTGCCGATGAGGACAGTATTCCGAGCTGGGCACGCGGCGCAGTTGCCGCAGTTTCGCGTGCGAACATTATGAACGGCTCGAGCAGCAATGGCAAGCTGTACTTCAACCCGCAGGCCACCATGACGCGCGCTGAGGTTATGACGGTCATCGGCCGCTGCCTGCCGCGCGGCTATGCGGCGGTCAGCCTGAATTACACGGACGCGTCCGTGATTCCGTCGTGGGCGACCGAGCAGGTCAAGACCTGCGTTTCCGCCGGTGTCATCGGCGGTTACTCGGATGGTACCATCCGACCGAACGGCAATATCACCCGCGGTGAGATTGCGAAAATTCTGGCTCTGTTCTAATGGCCGTCCCGGAACTGCAGTTTTACAACAGCAACACCCGTCAAGAAAAATCTTGACGGGTGTTCAGTCTATCAAAAAAGCAGCATTTCGACTCTCGTACTTCGTGCGGCAGCACGCATAAAATAGAATTTGCGGAGCAAATTCATAAATTCCGAGAGCATGGTCCAGACCACCCTCTCTTGCCGCTATGCGGCAATTCACCTTGTGTATCTCGGAATTTATACAAGGGAAGAAAAAATGTGCCTGCAAGGCGCGGTTTTTCTTCGGAATTCGATCGAAAGCGTGGTTTCGATCGAGAGGCTGCTCGGAAAACGTTAGTTTTTCGACAGCCTCAACACCCGTCAAGAAAAATCTTGACGGGTGTTTTCTTATGCCTTTTCAGCTTTCTTCGGAAGCAGCAAGCCAATCAACAGACCGACCGCAGCCGGAATCAGCCAACCGAAGCCGAGTGCGTTCAGCGGCAGTGTCCTCAGCAGCGGCGACACGACCGGAATCGGGAATGCCGCGGCAATGCTCTGCACCGCAGTAAAGGCAATGCAGAGGCGGTAAACCGCACAGTGTTTCTCCGGCTTCGGGAGGAACGACAGTGCAATCAGTACGATAGCGACCGGATAAATCGCGTTCAGCACCGGCGTGGACAGACGGATAATACCCGCCAGACCGATATTCGAAATAATCATGCTGGCCGCAGCAAAGAACGCCGCAATGGCCGGATACGGAATACGCGGCAGCAGCTCATGGAAATACTGGCCAACGCAGGCAATCAGGCCGACACAGGTATTGAAGCATGCAATGACGAAAATTGCGGCAAGCAGCACCTGCCCGACCGGGCCAAACAGACCGCTGGCAATATTGCTCAGCGTATCCGCGCCAGTCGAGCCGCCCGGCCATGCCGCGCCGGACAGTGCGCCAACGTGCGTCAGCATCGCGTAAATCAGAAGCAGCATTGCGCCTGCAATCCAGCCTGCACGGATGGTGCTGCGGCGCACCTGCTGTTCGTCCTCGATACCGTAATCCCGAATATTCAGCGCGATAACCGCGCCGAAATTGAGTGCCGCCAGCGTATCCATTGTCTGGTAGCCATCCAGAATGCCCGTCAGGCTCGGCAGCGAAGCGTAGTCTGCGGTCGGCACGCCGTAATGCTCTGCCACCGGATGAAACAGGCAGCCGAAAAACAGCACGAAAATCAGTACAATCAGCGTCGGACATAGAATACGTCCGAGCCAGCTTGTCAGCTTTTCCGGGTGCAGTGCAACGAAAAACGCTGCCGCAAAGAACACAATAGAGTAAATCAGCTGCCGCATTGCATCTCCGCCAACGAGCGGCGTGAGCATTTGGAACGATGTACTCGCCGTGCGCGGGATGGCCAGACACGGACCGATCGACAGGTAAACCAGCAGCGCGAATACTTGCGCAAATCGCGGATGCACACGCCCGGCCAGCTCGGACAGCCCGCCTGCACGCGCGACCGCAATCACGCCAATAACCGGCAGGCCGATCGCGCTGAACGCAAATCCGACAAAGGCCAGCCACGCGTTAGTGCCCGCCTGTGCACCGAGATACGGCGGGAAAATCAGGTTTCCGGCACCGAAAAACATAGAAAATAGTGTAAAACCTACCAAAAGCAGGCTTCTTCGGCTCAACTTTTGCATAGCAGTTCTCCCCTTCCTTCTGAATAGTGATAGTGCCATCATCGCGGGACAATGGCGCTCGGGTTTGCATCCGGATCAGATGCGTTTGCTCATTTTTTCGCTGTATTCTGCGCGATAGTCCTCGAATGTGCCATTATCGAGTGCGTCACGGATTTCCTGCATGAGGTGGTTGTAGAACCACAGATTGTGCATAACGAGCAGTCTCTGGGACAGCATTTCACCGCTCTTGAGCAGGTGGCGCAGATAGGCGCGGCTGAACCGCTGACAGGTCGGGCACTGACAGCCTTCTTCGATCGGACGGTCATCGGTCTGGTACTTAGCGTTCATAATGTTCAGGATGCCGTTGTGCGTGAACAGATGACCGTGACGCGCGTTGCGGGTCGGCATAACGCAGTCGAAGAAATCAATGCCGCGGGCGACACCTTCAATAATGTTACTCGGTGTGCCGACACCCATCAGGTAGCGCGGCTTATGCTCAGGCGCATGCGGCAGAACAACATCGAGAATATGGTACATGACCTCGGTGCTTTCACCGACGGCAAGACCGCCGATGGCATAACCCGGCAGATCCAGCTCCGCAATTGCTTCCATGTGCTCGATACGCAGGTCATCATAAGTGCCGCCCTGATTGATACCGAACAGCAGCTGGTGCGGGTTTACCGTATCCGGCAGCGTGTTCAGACGGTCAAGCTCGGTTTTACAGCGTTTGAGCCAGCGTGTGGTACGGTCAATGGAGTTTTTTACATACTCACGCGGCGCGGGGTTCTCGATACACTCATCGAACGCCATCGCAATATCCGAGCCAAGGTTGGACTGGATGCGCATGCTCTCCTCCGGTCCCATGAAGATCTTGCGGCCGTCAACGTGCGAGTGGAAGGTTACGCCTTCCTCCTTGATTTTGCGCAGGGTCGCCAGCGAAAACACCTGAAATCCGCCGGAGTCGGTCAGCATCGGACCGTCCCAGCGCATGAATTTGTGCAGACCGCCCATCTGCTTGACGATCTGGTCGCCCGGACGGACATGCAGATGATAGGTGTTGGACAGCTCAATCTGGCAGCCAAGCTCCTTGAGATCGAATGCGTCAACCGCACCCTTGATAGCACCCGCTGTGCCGACATTCTGGAATACCGGCGTCTGTACCACGCCATGTGCCGTGCAGAACTCGCCGCGACGGGCGCGGCCCTCGGTTTTGATTAGGTTAAATTTTCCGATTTCCATAATTCCCTCTTATCCTGTTTTTATTAGTACAAAAGCATCGAATCGCCGAACGAGAAGAAACGATATTCTTCCTTAATGGCTTCCTGATACGCATTCATGACCATTTCTCGTGTCGCAAATGCCGAAATCAGCATCATCAGCGTGCTCTCCGGCAGATGGAAGTTGGTCACGAGATGATCGACTGCCTTGAATTTATAGCCCGGATAGATGAAAATATCCGTCCAGCCGGACTGTGCGCGCACGGTACCATCGTCAGCTGCGATGGTCTCCAGCGTGCGGCTGGCTGTTGTGCCGACCGCCCAGATCTTGCCGCCTGCGGCACGCGTATCGTTGATGATCCCCGCGGTCATCTCGTCCATGACATAATACTCGGAGTGCATGATGTGGTCGGTGATCTCATCCTCCTTGACCGGGCGGAACGTACCCAGACCGACATGCAGCGTCACGAACGCCAGTTTTACTCCCTTGGCTTTCAGCGCGTCAAGCAGCTCGGTCGTGAAGTGCAGACCGGCGGTCGGTGCAGCTGCAGAGCCCGGTGTTTTAGAATAAACCGTCTGGTAGCGTTCGGGATCATCCAGCTTTTCCTTGATATACGGCGGCAGCGGCATGGTGCCGAGCTTGTCGAGGATTTCCAGGAAAATGCCCTCATAGTGGAAACGGATCAGGCGGTTGCCGTCCGGCTGAACAGCCTCAACGGTTGCGGTCAGCAGGCCGTCACCGAAGGTCAGCTCTACGCCGGTGCGGGTCTTTTTACCCGGACGCGTCAGGCATTCCCACAGGCCGTCGCCCTTGTCGGTCAGCAGCAGCACCTCGATTGGCGTAACATGGCCGACAGCGTGGCCCATCAGCCGCGCCGGAATAACGCGGGAATTGTTGAACACCATGCAGTCGCCCGGCTGAACATACTCCAGCAGATCGCGGAAATGACGGTGCGTCACCGAGCCGTCCCTGCGGTCGAGCACCATCAACCGGGACGCGTCGCGCTGCTCCAGCGGATGCTGGGCAATCAGGCGTTCGGGCAAGTCAAAATAAAAATCGCTTTTCTTCATCACAAAGGCAAGGACGCTTTTAAGACAATATCGCCTAAGCGCCCCTGCCGTTTTTCCTCCCTTGCGTGTTGATTTTATAGATTACTCGGCAATTTCAATGCCGGTAAAGTAGAATTTCAGAATCTGATCATAGGTGAAGCCCTTCTGCGCCATTGCGTAAGCGCCCCACTGACTCATGCCGACGCTGTGTCCCCAGCCGGAGCCGCTGAACGTATAGCTGGTCGGATTGGTAACGGTCGGCGTGGTATTCGAGCCGGTATTGCCCGAATTACCGCTGTTTGCATCCTCGTCATCGCCGGAATAGTCACTTGTGGTTTTGACAAGCACAGTGCTGCTTGCGTTGTCGAAGTCAACGTCAAAGCCAATCGCCTTGCCGATATCGCGCAGCTTGTAATAGTTGTTGCCGTTGATGATGTAGCCGTCCAGTGTGATCTCCTCGCCGTCGAGCACAATCGTCGAGGTGGATTTGCCGATTTTCTCCACCGCCGTGGACGAATCCGCAAGCTCGCCGCCAACGGTCTCATACGCCGTGCCGGAGGTCAGGAGAATACGTTCATTCTCCTTATCCCAGCGGACGTTGAACTGGCCTTTGGTGCCGCTCAGCAGATATGCAATATCGCGCAGCTTGAAATAATTGTTGCCATACTGCGTGCCGTTTACAATGTAATACCCCTGCGGAGATACGTTTTTGCCGTTGACCTTGACGTTATGCGTCGAAGCCTTGACCTGCAGACTTGTCTTGTTGCCCGAGCCGCCGACCGGCGTGATCGTATAGCGAATGCTCTTGAGACCGAACACTGTGCGGACGCTGCTCCTGGAAATCGTAACCGACTTGCCGCTCGTATCCGTCACCGTCACTTCGTTTACGTTATCGGTTGCGGTGCGCTTGGTGACCTGCACATTTGCCACCTTGCCGATGGAATAGCCTGCGGCATTCACCTTCTGCTGAATCTCATCGGCGGTGAGCGTCACCGTCCATCTGTCCTTGCTCGGGTCCTCATACGGGTCAGCCTTACCCTTGAGGTACGCGTAATCGCCGCCCCAGACATTCGCTGCGTCCTCGGTTGCGCCGCCGTCCGACGAATAAAAGTAACCGATGACCGAGCTGCCGTTGTACGACAGCGTTTCACCCTTGGTCGCATCTACTGCCGCGTCAGAGGCCTCGGTTGCACGGTTGGCGCCCAGATACACCTGACAGTTCGTGGTGTTGCACAGCTCGTAATCACTGCCGTGCTTGTGTGTGCCCAGTGCGAACGAACGAGCACAGACTGCCTGCGCCTTCTGTGCTTCGGCAGGCCAGTCCGGGTCGATCTCGTACGGCAGAACACCCTTCACATAATCCTCCACACCCACATAGTTTATAACAGTGATGCTGCCGTTCGATGCGCGGCGGTACACAAAATCACCGTGCCACTTGTAGCCCTTGAACCACGTCAGCGTGCTGTTCGGACGGATGGCGATATGGTCTGCACCCGCTGCGGACGTATACAGCACCGAGCCGCTGTCGGTATCGATGACCTGAAAGGCATCGTTCACCAGCTTGACGGTCAGCGCACTGCTCGTGATCGACTTGCTGCCGGAGAACGCGGTGCCGCTGACGGTGCCGACCGTGTAGCCGGTTTTGCAGCCGCTAACGTTCTCGAGTTGCGGTGCCGCAAAGGCGGAAGCGCCGCTGATTGTCAGACCGACACGCAGGCGTGTATCGCTGTTTGCTGCATGTGCCGGAACAGCACCGATGCAGGTGACCGTCATCACAGCGCAAAGCAGCATGGATAACAGCTTTTTCATTTTATCAACTCCTGTTTTATTTTTTATCCTTGTTTCGCCTTGTTCTTATTGACAAACTCAAGGGTATATTCTAAAATAAAAAGCGAAAGTATCAATACAGATAGAGGTGCGGTTTTCATCAGTACCGGTTGGAAGGGTCCGCAGACCCGATAATCACCCGGGAAAGGGACCTCCGCCGAAGCCGGTGCTTGTTGCGGAAAGGCCGTGCTGGACGCCGTCGGAAAATATCCCAGCGTCTGTCATCAGCGGAAACGCCGGTGGAGAGCTATTCTGTTTAGAGCGCAGCGGTTTGTTCCGCTCCCTCTATTATAGTATAGATCATACCGGTTTTTCAACCGGTATTTTTCTTTTGAGGTAACTCCGCACAATTCGTCTGCGGCACTTTGCGGAAAATTGCTCTTGCCGAATCATCCGAAGTCACCTCTGGATATTCTTTCTGTATGTTTTTCATCACATAATTTCTTTGTTAGAATACCTTTTGGAAGGATTTGATAAACATGAAGCAGTACAAAGTAGGCATTGTCGGCGCGACCGGTATGGTAGGTCAGCGCTTCACCCTGCTGCTGGAAAACCACCCGTGGTTCGATGTCGTAGCACTCGCTGCATCCGGCCGAAACAAGGGCAAGACCTATGCCGAGGCTTGCGAGGGCCGCTGGAAGATGACCGTTCCGATGCCCGACAAGTACAAGGACATGGTAATGTATGATGCAACTGCTGATGCAGAGGAGATCGCCTCCAAGGTTGATTTCATCTTCTGCGCGGTAGATATGAAGAAGGATGAGATCCGCGCCCTTGAGGAGAAGTACGCAAAGCTCGAGTGCCCGGTTTGCTCCAACAACTCCGCTCACCGCGGTACCCCGGACGTTCCGATGATCATCCCGGAGATCAACGCTGACCATGCCGAGATCATTCCGGCACAGCGCAAGCGTCTGGGCATCAAGCGCGGCTTTATCGCCGTTAAATCCAACTGCTCGATCCAGTCCTACGTTCCGGCGCTGTCCGCTCTGATGGACTTTGAGCCGACCGAGGTTTCCGTCTGCACCTATCAGGCGATCTCCGGTGCCGGCAAGACCTTCGAGACCTGGCCCGAGATGGTCGACAACGTTATTCCGTACATCGGCGGCGAGGAAGAGAAGAGCGAGAAGGAGCCGATGAAGATCTGGGGCCACATCGAGGGCGACCACATCGAGTCTGCAACCACTCCGGTTATCTCCGCACAGTGCCTGCGCGTTGCATGCTCTGACGGTCACATGGCTGCCGCTTCGGTTAAGTTCAAAAACAAGCCGAGCAAGGAAGTTATGATCGAGCGCTGGAACAACTTCAAGGGCCGCGCACAGGAGCTGAACCTGCCGTCCGCTCCGGAGCACTACCTTACTTACTTCGAAGAGGATAACCGTCCGCAGACCAAGCTGGACCGCAACCTCGAGAATGGTATGGGTGTTTCCATCGGTCGTCTGCGTGAGGATACCATCTTTGATTACAAGTTTGTCAGCCTGTCGCACAACACTCTGCGCGGCGCAGCAGGCGGCGCTGTTCTGATGGCAGAGCTGCTTTGCGCCGAGGGCTATATGGACCGTTAAGGAGGTCACCGTTTTATTATGAAGAAGCCTGTTTTTACCGGTGCTGCGGTTGCTATTATCACGCCGTTCAAGTCCACCGGTGAGGTCGATTACGAAGAATTCGGCAAGATCATCGACCACCAGATCGCACACGGCACGGATGCCATCGTTGTCTGCGGCACCACCGGCGAGGCATCTGCCCTGCACGATAAGGAGCATCGCGAAGCCATTGCCTGGTGCTGTGAGTATGTCAATCACCGTGTACCGGTCGTTGCCGGCACGGGTTCCAACGACACCGCATACGCCATTGAGCTGACCAAGTTTGCAGCTGAATGCGGCGCAGATGCCGGTCTGTCGGTTACGCCGTACTATAACAAGACTACGCAGCGCGGTCTGATCGCACACTACACCGCAATCGCAGACTGCTGCGATCTGCCTGTCATTCTGTACAACGTACCGAGCCGCACCGGTGTATGCTTTACCGCCGATACCCTGTATGAGCTGTCCAAGCATCCGAACATCAATGGTCTCAAGGCCGCATCCGGCAATTTCAGCCTGCTGGCTGAGGCCATGGCTAAGTGCGGCGACAACCTGAATGTCTGGTCCGGCAACGATGACCAGATCGTCCCGCTGATGTCTCTCGGCGGCAAGGGTGTTATCTCGGTGCTGTCCAACGTAGCACCGCAGGTTGCACACGACATTACTCAGCTGTGCTTTGACAACCGTTATCCGGAGGCTGCTAAGCTGCAGCTGCAGTATCACGATCTGATCGATGCACTGTTCTGCGAGGTCAACCCGATCCCGGTCAAGAAGGCTATGGAGCTGCTCGGCTGGAAGGTCGGCGGTCTGCGTCTGCCGCTGGTTGAGCCGAGCGAGGAGCACATCGCGTACATCAAGCGCGAGCTGGAAAACGCCGGCTGCAAGATCTAAAGGAGCTATAAAAAGATGTTGAAAATTGCACTTTCCGGCTGCTGCGGCCGTATGGGCCATGTCATCAACGACATTGTCAGCGGCAGAGAAGGTATGGAGATCGTTGCGGGATTTGATATCAATACGGTGCAGTATGCAGATTTCCCGATTTTTGCCGATCCGTTTGAGTTTACCGGCGAATGCGATGTAATCATCGACTTCTCCAACGCCGCTTCTACCGAGCGTCTGCTCGATTACTGCGAGCAGCACGGCACGCCGGTCGTTATCTGCACCACGGGTCACTCTGCGGCGCAGCTGGACCGCATCCGTGCGGCTTCCGCAAAGATCGCGGTGTTCCGTTCGGGCAACATGTCGCTTGGCATCAACCTGATGAGCGAGCTGCTCAAGCAGTCCGCCGCTGTTCTGGGCGACAAGTACGACGTGGAGATCATCGAGAAGCACCACAACCAGAAGCTGGATGCTCCTTCGGGCACGGCCCTGATGCTAGCTGACGCAGTTGCGAGCGCACTCCCCTATGACGCGGAGTACGTTTACGACCGTCACGAGCGCCGCGAAAAGCGTCCGGCACACGAGATCGGTATCTCCGCGATCCGCGGCGGCACCATCGTTGGTGAGCACAGCGTGCTGTTCTGCGGCCGCGATGAGATCATCGAGATTAAGCACACCGCTCTGTCCCGCGAGGTTTTCGCGGTCGGTGCGGTTGATGCAGCCGCTTTCATGGCCGAGCGCACCCAGCCGGGCATGTACGACATGAGCGACGTTATCGCATCCCACAAGTAAAACAAAAGGACTTCTATCCGCGTGATAGGAGTCCTTTTTTATGCAGAAATCCCTCCGAATCCATCGAATCGGAGGGATTTTCTCTTATTCTACGCGGAGCTTTTCTACTTCGGCTTCGTTCGGCGTGACATACGCGGTCTGGTACACATGGTAGATGACCATGCCCGGCTTCGCGCCCGCAGGCTTTTTCACCTGGCGAACCGGCGTATAGTCCACCGGCACCAGAGAGGACGAGCGTCCTCGCGAATGATACGCCGCGATCATAGCGGCCTCGGTCATGGCCTCATCAGTCGGCTCCCTGCCGTCCGTCACGAGGATAACGTGTGAGCCGTGAATCTTCTGCGTGTGGAACCAGATATCGCTCTTGAACGCGGTTTTGAGTGTCAAAAGATCGTTCTGCAGGTTGTTTTTTCCCGCAAACACGTCAAATCCATCGCTCGTGCGGTAATGGAACGGCTTTGCCTGCGCCGGCTTGCCGCGCAGCTTCTTGTTGCGCGTCTGCTTGGCAGAGAGCACACCGGACTGCGTGAGCTCCTCGCGCAGCTGTGCAAGATCACGCTCGTTTTCGGCTTCGCTGAGAGCAGCGAGGACACTTTCCAGATAATCCAGCTCGGCTGTGCCCTGCTCGATCTGCTGTGTGAGCACTTCCTCGGCGGTCTTGGCCTTGTTGTACAGCTTGAAATACTTCTGTGCGTTCTGCTGCGGCGTCAGGCGAACATCCAGCGTGATCTCGACCTCCGGACAGTTTTCTGCGTAGTAATCGACCACTTTCGCCTTGTTCATGCCCTTTTCCAGCTGGTACAGGTTCGCGGTGATGAGTTCACCGGTGCGCTTGTACTGCTCACGGTTGTGCGTAGCCGCGAGTTCCTTTTTCTGCGCCGCCAGCTTGCGGGCCACACGGTCGCGGGCATTCGTGACCGTTTTGTGCAGGTCGCCGGTGCGGCGCTGCATCCGTTCAGCCTTACCCTTTTTCTCAAAGAAGGCTGCAAGCAGCGCACTGAAGCTGTCCGCCTGCGTGACGTTCATCAGACCCTCATACTGCGTCACCGGCAGAAAGGTGAAGTCGAACACCGCACCGTCCTCGACCTTGGTCAGCAGGAAAGGCTTGGCTCGGTCATCCTCGACATACGACATGAAATCGTCGTACACCTTGCCGAGCTGCTGACGGTTCTCGTCCGTCATGCGTGCGATCGGCTTGGCTGCGTCACCGGTCGCGCGGAAGGACAGCTCGCGGCAGAGCAGCGGCGAAAAGCCCAGAAGCTGACTGAGCAGCCAACGGTCGAGCGTCTGCCCTTCTTCCGCCTGCGATGCGGCGGCGGCAAGTCCTGTGCCAGAAACCGTGAACGGGTCGTGCTTGTCCTGTGCGGGCGGCATGCGGTAAAACAGACCGGGCAGAACCTGTCGCTTGCCGGACAGGTCGCCGTCTACACGGCGCAGAGCGTCAATAATGCGGTTGTCCTCGCCGCACAGGATGACGTTGGAGTGCTTGCCCATCAGCTCGCAGATGAGGTGCTTTTTGCAGGGTACACCCATTTCATCCGTCGTATCCAGTTCGATGGTGAGCATACGCTCGACCGCCGGCTGGCTCACTGCCGCAATCTTTGCGCCCTGCACATGCTTGCGCAGCAGCATGCAGAACATCGGCGGCGCCGCCGGATTCTCTCGAGCCGCGTCAATGAAATGCACGCGCGGCGAGCCTGCCGCGATCGACAGCAGCAGTCGGCGCGGGCCGCCCTGACCGCCGCGTGTCTGCAGCACGATTTCATCGCGATCCGGCTGATAGACCTTCTCCACACGACAGCCCGCCAGTACGTTATTGAGTTCATTTGTCACTGCCCGCAGGCAGATCGCATCTAATGGCATATAAATTCTTCCTTAAACAAATTGGATACAGTCCGCGTGCCGCTCGGAAACCTCGGTGAGCACCTGCGGGAATGCGGCTGTGATTTTATCGGCGAACACGGCCGCGACCGGATTTTCGGTCGGGAAGTGTCCTGCATCCACCAGCGACAGACCGATGGCCTGCGCACGCTGCATGAGATCGTAGCTGCAGTCGCCGATGACGAACGCCTGTGCGCCGCCTGCAGCGGCATAGTCCATCAGCTTGCCGCAGGCACCGCCGCCGACCGCTACGCGCGTGATCGGCTTGCCGCCGTCACAGAAGCGCACACCGCCCGCACGCAGGCATTCCTTGACATAGAGTGCAAATTCGCGCGGCTGCATTTCACGCGGCAGATCGCCCACACGACCGAGCATGCCGTTCTCGCCGGCCTCCATATTCACCACGTTGGTGAGGAACAGCGCGGACGCGAGTGCGTCATTGACACCACCCTCCGCACAGTCTGCGTTGGTATGCATGCAGATAATAGAAATATCGTGCTTGATCGCGTAACGCAGCACTCGACCGGTCGTATCGTCCGATGTCACACGGCTGACTGAGGTGAAGATCGCCGGATGGTGTGCGACAACAAGCTGCGCACCGCGCTCAGCCGCTTCCTGCACGACCGTTTCTGTCACATCGAGCGCACAAAGCACGCTCGTGACCTCCTGCGCACGATCGCCGCACAGCAGGCCGACATTGTCCCAGCTTTCCGCCAGCTCGTAGGGAGCAAGGCCCTCCATAAATGTCAAAATATCCTGAACTGTCATCATTTCAGTTCCTCCCTTGCAGATTGGATGCACTGCACCAGCGCACGCTGGTACGCGAGACGCTTGTTCTCCGATGCGCCCTGTTCCATGCCGTCCAGTGCCTTTTTCTCCCGCAGGTAGAGCTGCTCAAGATAATCGGCAGCCCCCTCTGCACGCAGCAAGGCCGGAGAAACCGCACATTCGCTCAGCGGTATTTCCCGCTTCGATGCACCGCCGCGCACGCTGAGAACGACGTAACGCCGTCTGTCCTCGCGGCACAGCGTTTCACGCTCGATGGCGTAGCCGTGCGCGTACAGCCACCGGCGCAGTTCGGCAATCATGGTCATCGGCTGGAGCAGCAGCAGATGGTCACCTTGGGCGGTCCACGGTGCGGCAGTCAAAATCTCTGCGATGGTCTGACCGCCCATGCCTGCGATTGTTACGGTGTCGCATTCCTCCGCCCGCACAGCCTCCAGTCCCGGCGCAAGCCGCAGAGACAGGGATACATTATGCTCTTTCGCATTGCGCTCCGCATGCGCCAGCGGTCCCGAACGGATATCCGAGCCGATAGCCGATGCAATATGCCCATCCAGCAGCAGTGAGATCGGCAGCTTGCCGTGATCCGTTCCGATATCCGCCAATCGAGCATTCTGCGGCACCAGAGCCGCCATACAGGCCAGCCGCGGTGTTAAAATCATACTTTCCATGTAAAACTCCAAAAAAACAGAGCCGGCAAACAATGCCAGCTCTAATTTTCTTACTCACTCGACTTATTCGCCCAGAAAAGCGTTGAGCTTGGCAACCAGTTCATCTGCATTGGTGCCGTGTACCATGCAGGCCTCCTCGATGCTCTCGCCCTGAGATGCCGGGCAGCCGAGGCAGTGCATGCCGATTTCCATAAAGAAACGAGCGGTCTCGATGTTCATATTCAGAACCTCACCAATGGTGGACTTCTTCGTAATAGCAGCCATGATAGTAGCCTCCTGTTGCTTTTTGTTTGTTTATAGTATACCGCAAAAATCCGTACTATTCAAGTAGTAAATAGTATTCCCTGTGAAATCGGTCGGAAAAACTGCGTAAAACAGACAAATCATGTATTCACCGAGAAGTTCCCGCTGTACGAATCATCTCCGGCTGCTGCGGAACTGCTTCATCCGGATTTCCGAGCAATGGCTGCAGGAGGCTCCGGAGCACGCAAATCCGATGATACTCATACAAAAACAGAGCGTTTCACTGCTGTGAAGCGCTCTGTTTTCATTTTTTATTCCTGCAACAAAAAAGCCGGCGTCTGCATTTTGCAGGCGCCGGCCTCATACATATCTGACACTTTTCCACCTTCACACTGATAGCACTTCTCTATTTTCCTACCACAAGAATAATGGAAGGACTGCCGGATTTTCCACGCGATGTGCCAGATACCGTCCGAGACGGATGCCGAGCAGCCTCAGCACGAGCAAATACAGTATGATAGCCGACACGAGTGCTGCCGTGAGGGCGGTCACGGTGTTATCAAACCGGCAGGCGAACGTCTGCGCGAAAAAGCGAGTCCACAGGTAAACTGCAGCGCCGCAGAGCAGCGGCACGCCGAACCGCCGGAAGGGTTTCAGGCGGAACGCTGTCCGCCGGTGCAGGATGGCAAGGTTGACCGCAGCGGCGCTCGCTCCGGTCAAAAACATGGCAAGCAGGTAGCCGTAAATGCCGAGCGTTGGCCTTGCACACCAGCGGTACAGCAACGCAAGCTGGCACAGCTCCGCAGAGATGGCGGTTGCCACGTTCCACCTTTGCAGACCGAGCGCATTGAGCAGGCTGCCGGTCGCCATCTGGTAGTAGGCCGCCACGGCTGCCGCGCCGAGCAGCGCGGCGTAGCCGCCGGTGAGTGACTGGCGGAAAAACATCTCGCTCAGCTGCGGTGCCAGCGGCACGAGAACAGCAGTTGCCGGCATGCCGATGAGACCCACAGTCGTAACGGCACGGCCGGTCAAAACACGCACGCGTGCCTGCTCACCGACTGCCTGCGCTGCCGTGACGGCGGGCAGCAGCGCCGTGCAGACCGAGCTGACGAACGCGACCGGAAACAGCAGCAGCGGCATGGCCATGCCCGAGATCACGCCGAGCGCAGACAGCGCCTGCTCATAGTCCAGACCAGCGGCCATCAGCCTTTGCGGCAGCAAAACGGAGCCTGCCGAGCCAAGCATATTCCCGATCAGCGCCGAGGCCGATAATGGCGCGGCAATGCCGAAAAACTGACCGTAAAGTTCCTTATCCGGTCTTGTAAAGCGAATATGCCGCATATTTCGTCGGAACAGCCGTGTGAGGAAAAGCGCGCTGAAAATCTCGCTGCACACCATGCCCGCGAAGATGAGCATGGCGATTCTGCCATAGTCGCCGCTGCCATATTCGTACAGCAGAAAGCTGACCGCGAATATGCGGATAAGCTGCTCACCGACCTCGGAGCAGGCCGTGTACTGCACCCTTTCCAGTCCGATAAACAGCGATTTAAAAATATTTTCCACGCCAGTGAGTGCGAGACACAGCAGCATGTACGGAAACGCGCGCGCACAGCGTCCATCACCGAGCAGATTTGCCGCGATACTGCCGCCGCACAGCAGCACCACCGCTGTGCAGGCCGCACTCAGCGCAAAAAAGGCGCGGAACGCCAGCCGCAAAACCGCGCCTAAGCGATGGCTCTCCCCTCTTGCTTCGCACGCCGCGCTCAGCCGCGAACACGCTGTTGTCACGCCGGACAGACAGCCCGCATTCAATACTAAATACACCGAATTGACCAGCCGATACACGCCCAGACCTTCCGCACCCGCAAAGCGGCTGAGCACCACGCGATAGACAAATCCGAGCACCTGCAGCAGCACATTTCCGCACGCGAGCACGCCTGCCGCGTATAAAATCGTTCCTTTTCTGACCCGCACAGCATGACCCCATTTCACGAAATTCTATGCGGATTTCGGACGGAATATGCGTACAAAAACTCCCGCAGCAAATCGCCTGCTCTGTCCACGAGAATGCTTCTTTTTCCGCAGTTTTCCTCATTAAAAAAATCCCTGCACAGAATTCTTACTCTGTACAGGGATTTTTTACTTGCGTTTGCGCTTAGGCTTCTCCTCGATGCCGGTGGACACAATATAATTCTGCCGGAACTTATTCGGCGGCATACCGACGTTTTTGGTAAACTGCAGATTGAAATAGCTCTGCGTGTCATATCCCACCCTCTCTGCGATACGCGTGATGGACAGGTCGGTCGTGATCAGCAGCGTCTGTGCTTCACCGATGCGGCGGCGCAGCAGATACTGCACGGGCGAATACCCGCTCATCTGCTTGAAAACATGCGATAAGTAATACGGACTGATGTGCAGCGCCTCACCCATGCTCTGCAGCGTGATCGGCTCCATATAATGCTTGTCAATATATTCCTTAATCCGTCTGCCGAGAATGTGCGGCTCCTCCAGCGGCTTTTCCGACTCCGCGTGAGAACCGGCGGTGACCGTCAGCACCGACATCAGCAGCGCGTGCATCAGCGAACTGCAGAACAACTCAGCATTCGGCTCGCCTGCCGACAGGGTGCGGAACATCATTTCAAACAGGCAGTGCAGATCAGCAAAATACTTGCCGGTCGGGAATACATAGCCCGCATCATCCGGAATGAGTGCGTTTTCGCGCAGACCGGGCATATGCAGCCCGCCGACGGCAATGCAGTAGCTGCCGACCTCCATATTCGGACCGGAAACCTCGTCGTGCACCACGCCTGCGTTGTATACGAGCAGATCACCCGGCTTGATGATGACTTTTTTATCGTGAATCAGGTATTCACTTGAACCGCTGCAAATGAGAATCAGCTCGACAAAATCCTCATGCGCATGCATGACACGCGGATGCGCACTGGCATCCGGTCGGATTTCACTGACGTAAAGCAGCTTCGGCTGATTCTCCCCCTCAAAAATTGATTTAACTTCCTTCTCTACAAAGCACTGTACGTTCAGGCTTGCCTTCGGCATAGTTTTTTGCAGCTCCTCTCTTTCTCTGACGGTGATTTTACTCTTATAAAAGTATAGCACACGGGTCCGTTGTGCGCTAGCACATATTTGCTTTTGCAGACCGCCGTATATCGTGCTTTTTTGCGGTCGGGCTGAGAATAATTATAAATTCTTGCTATTTGCAGATTCTTGTTTTTTGTTCTCGCTTATTTATAGTATCGCATATCCGACCGAGAATCTTCCGTATGTTTCTCTGCGGTTTTTCAGCTTTCGCAAACCTGCCGATTCGGCGGTCTCCGACCGGCAAAAAGCAGGATTTATAAAAACAGGCGCACAGCCTCAAACCCGCTCCGAAAAAATACTGTGCATTTTTACCGCCGCTTTTACCTCTAATATATTATATATATGGGATTTTCGGGTGTCCGAAAAAAAGTTTCCGTTTTTTGAATCAAGCCAAGAATCTAAAAGAAACCGTTCGCCATATCTGCTAAACTATAAGCACAAAGAGAAGAAAGAATCTCACAGCTCAGTTGTGAGATACAACAAGAATGAAAGGACGAAGCATTATGTTAGATCCCAAAAAGGTTAAAATCGGTATCGCGCCTATTGCATGGACCGAGGACGACATGCCGGAGATGGGTGCTGAAAACAGCTTCCTGCAGACGATCAGTGAAATCGCTCTGACCGGTTATGTTGGCACCGAGATCGGCTGCCAGTTCCCGCGTGATCCGGCGATTCTGA
The DNA here is from genome assembly GCF_027684505.1 of Butyricicoccus sp. AF18-9LB. Taxonomy (NCBI): domain Bacteria; kingdom Bacillati; phylum Bacillota; class Clostridia; order Eubacteriales; family Butyricicoccaceae; genus Butyricicoccus; species Butyricicoccus sp. AF18-9LB. Next base: position 18,149 of record NZ_JAQCWA010000012.1, on the reverse strand, counting down.
ATAAGGAGTTTGGCCGCCGCGGTATTTCCGCCATCACCGGCTGGATCAGCACCTACTTAAATGAACTGCCGATGTGGCAGAACGAGCGTGCGTTCGTTGACCACATGAACTTCCTGAAGTCGATCGGTGCTACGATTATCAACACATCCGATCAGTCGTTCTCCATTCAGCATCAGTGGAACACTCCGCTTTCCAACAAGAAGGTGCTGAACGACGATGAGTGGGAGGTACTGACCAAGGGTCTGGATCACCTCGGCAAGATCGCTTATGACAGCGGCATGAAGATCGTGTACCATCATCACATGACGACTACCGTGCAGAAGACCGACGAAATCGACCGTATGCTCGCTATGACTGACCCGAAGTACGTCAGCATGATTTACGATACCGGTCATCTCACCTTCTCCGGCGAGGACCCGATCGAAATTCTCAAGAAGCACCACGACCGCATCGGCCATGTCCATCTCAAAAATGTCCGCAAGCCTGCAATGGACAAGTGCTACGCTGAGAACAAGAGCTTCCTCCGTTCGATTCCGGAAGGCGTGTTCACCGTTCCCGGCGACCCGGAAGGCTGCGTAGACTTCCCGACCGTATTCAAGCTGCTCGACGAGTACAACTACGAGGGCTGGCTGGTCGTAGAGGCTGAGCAGGATCCGGCTATCGCAAATCCGCTCGAGTACGCCCGCATGGCCCGCGCCTACGTCAAGGAGCACACCGGACTGTAAGTTAACCCATTATTTTCAAGGCAATACCGCATAATTGGACAAGAGCGATTTGCGAGTAAATTTTGCGTACTGACGAGGCGCGGTTTTGCGGTAATACTTGACGTATTACCGTGAAATCGCAACAAAGTCAGGGCACAAAATTTCCGCAAAGCGCCGCAGCTTTAATTGTGCGGTGTTGCCTTAATAAAAAGAGCAAGAAAAGATCGCAAAGGAGAGTATTACTATGAAAAAACTGAAGATCGGTATCATCGGTGTAGGCCGTCTGGGTTATGAGCACGCCTGCAACATTGCAAACCGCGTTCCGGGTTCGGAACTGGTAGCTATCGCAGACGCAAACTTCGACCGCGCAAAGCAGGTCGCTGAAGAACTGGGCGTAACCGCCGTTTACAACGACCCGAAGGATCTGTGCGCTGACCCGAACGTTGAGGCCGTTGCCATCATCACCAACACCGCTTCTCACGTTGAGATGATCAAGATTGCGATGGACGCAGGCAAGCACGTTTTCTGCGAGAAGCCGCTGGCGGACACGGTTGAAAAGTGCAAGGAGGCCGAGGCCATCATCGCCGCTCACCCGGAGCTGACCTTTATGCTGGGCTTCATGCGCCGCTATGACCACTCCTATCAGGTAGCTAAGAAGAAGATGGAAAACGGTGACATCGGTGATGTTATTCTGGTTCGCTGCTACTCGCAGGACCCGATCTCCATCATCGAGGGCACCCTGGAGTACGCTCCGCGCTCCGGCGGTCAGTTCATCGATATGTCCATTCACGACTTCGACCTGATTCGCTGGCTGACCGGCTCCGAGGTCAAGGAGCTGTGGGCTACCGGCGGCTGCTACGAGTTCAAGCAGTACAAGGACTGGGACGACGGCGACAACGTTTCCGGCCTGATGAAGATGGAAAACGACGCTATGGCATTCTTCTTTGCCGGTCGTGCAGCAGCTCACGGCTCTCATGTTGAGACCGAAATCGTTGGTACCCGCGGCACCCTGCGTATCGCATCCGTTCCGACCGACTCTCTCGTAGAGGTTATGAGCCAGCACGGCGTATGCCGCGAGTGCTATCAGGACTTCATCACCCGTTGGCACGATGCATACATCACTGAGATTGAAGAATTCTGCGACTGCGTAGCAACCGGCCGCAAGGCAACTCCGGGCGTTATCGACGGCACCCAGTCCACCAAGATCGCCTTCCGCTGCAAGGAGTCCTTCCTGACCGACAAGAAGCTGACCCTCGAATAATCGTTCTCGAAACCGCATTCTTATTCCACATTCAATTTATTCTCTCTTATTTATATTCAAGTCTCCAAACAGAATACAAATACAGCCTAATTCAAAAAGAAACCCGGGAATCCTTCGATTCCCGGGTTTCGCCTTTTATTCCACCGCCAATACGCTGCGGATCGTGCGGCACACGCCGTCCTCATCATTGGATGGACAAACATGCTTTGCGACCTTCTTGAGCCGCTCATGTGCATTCGCCATCGCGTAGGACTCGCCCACCGAGCGCAGAAGCTCCACATCGTTCAGATAATCGCCGAACGCCATGCACTGCGCGGATGTGATGTGCAGATTATCGCACATAACGCCGACGGCCACGCCCTTGCTCAGCCCCAGGCGCATCAAATCCACCCAGTCCGCGCCGGAGAGCGCTACCTGCAGCTTATCGTCGAACATCTGCCGATAGTACGGCAGCACGTTGGTTTCCGCCGCATTTTTGCAGAAAAGCGCCACCTTGCACACCGGCTCCTGCTGCACGGCTGCAAGCAGATCAGGCACCTTTTTGCGCCGCGCGTAGTACATCGCCATGTTCTCCACAAACACCGGATCGTCGTCCTCGTAGGCTGCGCCGTCCCGCATGGACGCGATTGCGTGCACATTCGGCAGACCGCGCGCCAGCTCCACAGCCGCGCACACCAGCTGCTGCGGCATGGCCTCGAACGACACGATTTCGCGTCCGTCGCACACCATGCCGCCGTTTTCGCTGATGTACATCAGCTCGTCCGCGATCTCGCCGAACTGCTCGTACAGGTTGTAATACTGCCGTCCGGATGCAGGTGCGAAGCGTACGCCTATCTTTTTCAGCGTGCGCACCAGCGGGAAAAAGCCCTTGGGCAGCTGCTTACGGCTGGACAGCAGCGTGCCGTCCATATCTGCGGCGATCAGTTTGATCGACATGGTTTACCGTTCCTTTCCGGCGGTCTCCTCCGCCTCGAGCGTATGTTCTTCCTCGACAAACATGACTGCAAAGACCAGACTCAGCGGGATACAGGTCAGCAGCAGCGCTTTTTCGCCAATTCTCGCGGTCGTCAGTGCGCCAATCGCACCGCCGAGGATGAAAAACAGGATGATTGCGTAATAGTTGCGCGTTTTGCGGATCGCGTTCCGGTCGCCGGTCTGTGCCCAGATCACAAGCTGCTCGGTGCCCGAACGCAGGTTGCCTGTACACATCGTGGTTGCAAATGCGCTGCCGCGCACCTTGCGGAACGACTCGACCTGCATCGCGCAGATGAATGAGATCATAATGTTGACCGTGGTATTCAGTGTCTGCGGCAGGAATGCCGCTGTAATCAGCAGCACGATCTCGACCAGCACGACAATCTGTCTCCAGTGAATGTTGATGTCGCTCTGGCGTTTTTTGTACCGCCGCTTGACAATCTCCGCCGCCACAACGCCCAGTGCGAACGCCAGAATCGGCAGAAAATACTCAGCTGCCCGCAGCCAGTTGCCCTCGGCAATATTCGCGCCGAACAGCACAATATTGCCGGTCTGCGCGTTAGCAAACACCTTGCCGCGGCAAAGATAGGTATATGCGTCAAAAAAGCCGCCGGCCATAGCCAGCAGTGCGCCCAGCAGCAGCGATTCCGACATCTGCCCGTGCGCTCGTTTCATGGAAATTCCCCCATTTCACTTCGGCAGAGAACTATTCTTTGTCTTCCAGCGGCTATTATAGCACAAAAAATCCCCCGATTCAATCAAATCGAGGGATTTATATTCGGTCAATATGCCGAATTATTCAGTGATACTGATACAATTCCTCTGCAGGAAATTGTATCATTTGCTCTCCGCGATGCGAATACGGTTTACCGCCTTTTTCAGCTTGCCCTGTGCGATATCCATTTCACGGTCGCCGGCCTTTTTCTGCAGAATCGCTTTCGCACGGTCTGCGGCCTCACGGGCACGGGCCACGTCGATTTCGTCGGCCCACTCGCAGGTACGCGCCAGCACGACCGTCTGCTCTGCCGAAACATCCACAAAACCGCCCGAAACCGCCGCTACGCGGCGTTCGCCGTTCCGGATGATGGTCAGACCGCCGACGCCGAGCGCCGCAACATACGGCACATGGTTCGGCAGGATGCCGACATCGCCCTGTGAGGTGCGAACCACGATACGGTCCACTTCACCGTCGAAAAACTGCTTATCGACCGTGAGCACCTTGAGATGAAAGGTAGCCATATTATGCCCCCTTCTTAGCCTTCTCCACTACCTCGTCGATCGTGCCGGCAAACAGGAACGCCGACTCAGGCAGATCGTCATGCTTGCCGTCGAGGATCTCGCGGAAGCCGCGGATGGTCTCAGCGACCGGCACATACTTGCCCGCCATACCGGTGAACTGCTCTGCAACATGGAACGGCTGCGAGAGGAAGTTCTGGATCTTACGGGCACGGGCAACGGTCAGCTTGTCCTCGTCGGACAGCTCATCCATGCCGAGGATGGCGATGATATCCTGCAGGTCCTTGTACTTCTGCAGAATGGACTGCACCGCACGGGCAACCTCGTAATGCTCCTTGCCGACAACGTCCGCCGACAGGATACGCGAGGACGAATCCAGCGGGTCAACCGCCGGGTAAATGCCCATGGATGCGATATCACGCGACAGAACGACCTTTGCATCCAGATGCGAGAACGTGGTAGCCGGAGCCGGGTCGGTCAGGTCATCGGCAGGCACATAAACAGCCTGTACGGACGTGATCGAGCCCTTCTTCGTCGAGGTGATTCGCTCCTGCAGCGCGCCCATCTCGGTTGCCAGCGTCGGCTGATAGCCTACGGCAGACGGCATACGGCCGAGCAGCGCGGATACCTCCGAGCCGGCCTGCGTGAAGCGGAAGATGTTGTCGATGAACAACAGCACATCCTGACCCTCGACATCGCGGAAATACTCCGCCATGGTCAGACCGGAAAGTGCAACGCGCATACGTGCTCCGGGCGGCTCGTTCATCTGGCCGTAAACCAGCGCGGTCTTGTTGATAACGCCGGATTCCTGCATCTCGTTGTACAGATCGTTGCCCTCACGGGTACGCTCGCCGACACCGGTGAATACCGAAATACCGCCATGCTGCTTTGCGATGTTGTTGATCAGCTCCATGATGATAACGGTCTTGCCGACGCCTGCGCCGCCGAACAGACCGATCTTGCCGCCCTTGGCGAACGGCGCGATCAGGTCAACGACCTTGATGCCGGTCTCGAGGATCTCGGTCGTGGACTGCTGCTCCTCGTAGGACGGCGCCGGACGATGGATCGGCCAGCGCTCCTCGCCCTCGACCGCCGGCTTGTTGTCCACCGGCTGACCGAGCAGGTTGAAGATACGTCCGAGGTTCTTGTCGCCTACCGGCACCGTGATCGGGCTGCCGGTATCGACTGCCTTCATGCCGCGCACCAAGCCGTCGGTGGATTCCATTGCGATGCAGCGCACGGTATCCTGACCGATGTGCTGCGCAACCTCGACCGTGATGATCTGACCGTGGTTGTCGATCGTAATAGCATTCAGCAGCTTCGGAAGCGCGTCAGCGGCAAATTTAATGTCAAGCACCGGTCCGGTAATCTGGACAACGGTGCCAATATTCTGCTCACTCATTGGCAAAACTCCCTTAATTCAGTGAGGAGTTAGGAGTGTGGAGTTTCCCTTTGGTTTATCGAGTCTGCTGCGAATAAAGCATGCCGCAGCACTCCTACCTCCTAACTTATTTTAAGCTCCTACCTCGCCCGAGCCGGCTACGATCTCCGTAATTTCCTGTGTGATCGCTGCCTGACGCGCACGGTTGTAGGACAGATTCAGATTTTCGATCATCTCGCCCGCGTTATCGGACGCAGCCTCCATTGCCATGCGGCGCGCGGACTGCTCGGAGCAGTAGCTTTCGACTACCGCGCCGTACAGCACGCCGTACAGATACTCCGGAATGACTGCATCAAACACGCTCTCCGGCGAGGGATCGTATTCGGTCAGAACATGGGCGCCTGCCGGCTGCTTGTCTGCCGCGTCAAAGTGCGCAGGCAGCAGCTTGAGGCACTTCGGCTCCTGCTGCAGAGGGGAGATAAACTCCGTGTAGCACAGGAAAACCTCGTCCACCCTGCCCTCGCGGAACAGCTTCAGCATGTCCTCCACGATGGGATGCGTATCACTGATGCGCATGGTCTCGGCAATGCCGGGATAGTCCGCCGCCACCGTTACCGGACGCTTTGCGTAATGCTCCTGCGCCTTTTTGCCGATGGTGATGACCTGTGCCTGCTTGCCCTGCATCTCGGCAGCGGCGAGCTTGAACAGGTTGGCGTTGTAGCCGCCTGCCAGTCCGCGGTCGCCCGCGATGACGATGTACAGGCTGTTCTTGACCTCACGCGGTCTGGTATAAACCGATTCGCTGCCGCGGGTCGCGCCCGCAAGGCGGGTGATGGTCTGATACAGCGCGTTAAAGTACGGACGGGCCCCGAGGGCACGCTCCTTCGCGCGGCGCATCTTGGAGGACGCAACCAGCTCCATCGCCTTGGTGATCTGCATGGTGGACTGCACCGATTTGATACGGCGCTTGATGTCCTTCATATTTCCGGAAGCCATTTTCAGTCCCTCCCTTTCGCGTTAGTGCTCGGAAAGGAACTTACTCTTGCATTCCTCGATTGCCTTTGTCAGCTTTTCCTTCACATCGTCCTCCAGCTTGCCGGTGGTGCGGATGGACTCCGGAATGTCGCCGTAAACGCTGTCCACGAAGGAGAACAGCTCCTTCTCGAACTCGCCGATCTGATTTGCCGGAATATCGAGCAGTGCGCCCGAAACAACGGCATAGATGATGATAACCTGCTTTTCGACCGGAATCGGGCTGTTCTGCGGCTGCTTGAGCACCTCTACGATGCGCGCGCCCTGTTCCAGACGCTTCTTGGTGTCCGCGTCCAGGTCGGAGCCGAACTGCGAGAACGCCTGCAGCTCACGGAACTGCGAGTACGCCAGCTTGAGCGTACCGGCAACCTTCTTCATCGCCTTGATCTGCGCGTTGCCGCCGACGCGGGATACCGAAATACCCGGGTTTACCGCCGGACGGATACCGGAGTTGAACAGCTCGGTCTCGAGGAAGATCTGACCGTCGGTAATGGAGATTACGTTGGTCGGGATATACGCCGAAACGTCGCCTGCCTGCGTCTCGATGATCGGGAGTGCGGTCAGGCTGCCGCCGTTCTGGATGTTCGCTGCACGCTCGAGCAGACGGGAGTGCAGATAGAATACGTCGCCGGGGTACGCCTCACGTCCTGGCGGACGGTGAAGCAGAAGGGAAAGTGCACGGTAAGCTACCGCGTGCTTGGACAGATCGTCGTAAATGACCAGAACGTCCTTGCCCTTGTGCATGAAGAATTCACCGATCGAGCAGCCCGCGTACGGTGCAATGTACTGCAGCGGTGCAGACTCGGATGCGGTTGCGGCTACGATGCAGGTATAGTCCATCGCGCCGTTGGCCGCGAGCGTTTCTGCAACCTGTGCAACGGTCGAACGCTTCTGACCGATTGCTGCATAGATACAAATAACGCCTGTGCCCTTCTGATTGATGATGGTGTCCAGACAGATCGCGGTCTTGCCGGTCTGACGGTCACCGATGATCAGCTCACGCTGACCGCGGCCGATCGGGATCATGGAGTCAATCGCCTTGATACCGGTCTGGAGCGGCACATTAACGGGTGCACGCTCGATGATGCCCGGTGCGGGCATTTCGATCGGACGGCTCTCCTTGGTCTCGATAGCGCCCTTGCCGTCGATCGGCTTGCCGAGTGCGTCAACAACGCGGCCCAGCATGGCTTCACCGACCGGGACCTCTACGATTCGCTTGGTGCGCTTTACCGTGTCACCCTCGCGGATATTCTGGTCCGAGCCGAGGATAACCGCGCCGACCAGTTCTTCCTCCAGGTTCTGCGCCATGCCCTGCACGCCGCCCGGGAATTCGAGCAGCTCGCCTGCCATGCAGTTTTCAAGGCCATGGATATGCGCGATACCGTCACCGACGGTAACGACAGTACCTACGTCGGTCAGCTTGATCTGGCTCTGATAATGCGTGATCTGCTCCTTGATAATGCTGCTGATCTCTTCGGAGCGCAATTCCATAAAAATCACCTGCTTTCCTGTGTACCGGTCAACCGTGCTGCAAGCTCTTCCAGACGGGTGCGCAGGCTGGTATCGAACTGCTCGTTGTTCACCTTAACAACGATGCCGCCCATAATACTCGGATCGACCGAGCATTTCAGCTCTACCTTTTTACCCGTAACCTGTTCCATCTTGCCGCGCAGCTTGTCGGTCAGCGCCGCACTCATCGGCACCGCCGTGACCGCCAGCACCTCTACGATGCCGTTTTCAAAATAATACTGCTCCTTATATGCCTGACACATCTCGTGGATAAGGCCGATGCGGCCCTTATCCGTTACGAGCATCAGGAAATTGAGCAGAAAAGGCTCGATACGTCCCTCGAACACGGTTTTGAGGACCTTTTGCTTGTCCTCCGCCGCGATAGAGGGCGTTGTGAGCATTTTGAGGAAATCCGGTTCGCTGTCAAACGCCGCGCACACCTCGGTCAGCTGATCGAGATACAGCTTTTCCTGCTTCTCGTCCTGCGCGACCTCGTAAAGGCTCAGTGCGTAGCGCTCGCTTACCATATCCGCCATGTTTGCTCACCCCACCTTGTCAATAAAGTCTTCGATAAAGCGTTCGTGATCCTCCGGCTTTACATCGCGCTCCACGATCTTGGAGGCGATCATCACGGACAGATCCGCAACCTCATCCTTGAGTTCCTTGTGCGCCTTGATGCGCTCCTGCTCAATGACGCGCTCGGCCTTCTTGACCATAGCGGATGCCTGCTGCGAGGACTCGCGCAGGATCTCATCGCTGCGCTCTGCCGCACGTCGGGTAGCGGAGCCGACGATCTCGGCAGCCTCCTCCTTCGCCTTGGACAGACGCTCGGTGTATTCGCTGCGCATCTGCTCGGCCTCGCTCTGCGCCTTCTCGGCGTTGGAGTACATGGACTGTACCTCCTCGCTGCGAGCAGCGAGCATCTTGCGCACCGGCTTGTACAGAAACTTCTTGATGATCAGGAACGTGATGAGCGTGTTGCACATCGTCACGAGGATCTCCCACCAGCCGATGCTAACGAACGCTTCATATAATGCTGCTGTCACTGGTTTACCTCCTTCCCAAACGGAAGAATCCGTTTCGTCTTTTCAATCATAGACCGCTCAATACGCGCGGTCTATAAAGAGGCAATATTTCAACTGGCAAACCCAGTTGGGATATTGACGCTTCCCTTAAAACTGACTAACAAACGGATTGGCAAACAGCAGGATCAGCGCGATAACCAGCGCGTAAATACCGGTGGACTCTGCCATTGCGATACCAAGGATCATGGTACGGGTGATATCGCCCTGCGCCTCCGGCTGACGGCCGATTGCGGAGCACGCCTGACCGGCGGCATAACCCTCGCCGATACCAGGGCCAAGGCCGGCGATCATTGCCATACCTGCACCAAGAGCGGACATACCTGCTACGAATGCTTTGGGATCCATACTTTTCTTCCTCCTAATTCAGATAACGAAATTGGAATTTGTTTTTTCTTCACGTCAGCTGTTTCTTGCGTCACCCACATAAGCCATGGTGAGCATACTGAAGATGAACGCCTGCATGCAGGCCGTGAAGCAGTCAAAATACAGCGACAGCACACCGGGCAGACCGATCTGCAGCAGCGCGATATTATCGGGCAGGAAACCCAATACCGCATTAGACAGCACCTTGAGTGCGCCCATGATCAGCGTAGTGATGACAAGGCCGCCTGCCATGTTGCCGAAGTGACGGAACGACATGGAGACCGGCGTTGCGATCTCGCTGAGCACGTTAAGCGGCGCCATGACGAAGATCGGCTCGAGGAAACCTTTGAGGTAGCCCTTGATGCCGCCGTACTTGATCTTATTGAACGTGATCAGCACGAACGTGATGAGCGCCCAGCCGAGCGTGGTGTTCAGGTCTGCCGTGGTAGAGCGCATCCAGAACAGGCTGGCCAGTGAACCGAACAGCGAGCTCATCATCAGCGTCATAATGTACGGCGAGAAAGCCTGACAGCCTTCACCCATCGTGCTTTCGACCAGACCGTCGATCATCAGCACCGCCTTTTCGGCCAGTGCCTGCTTGCCTTTTGGGATCTTCTGCATGCGGTGTGTTAAAAAGATACACAGGAACAGGATAAACGCCATGATGATCCATGAGTTTCTCATGGTCTCCGTGATCGGCAGATTGGTATTGCCGAACAAATAACCCAGTATTTTAGGACCGTTTATTTCGACGTTCAACCGTTTAACCTCCTTTCCGCTGAACTGCGTGGCGCCAGAGGAGCAGCGCCTTGGTGAAAAACAGCGGAATGACCGCTGCAGCTGCGTTCAGATACGGCAGCTTGATCGCCGCGATAACGAACACCGCCGTGAGCATGTAGCGAACTACATAGCCGCGCCGCGTAATGCGAATGCCCTGTGCCGGCGGAAAGGCGGTTGCCCTTACCGTGCTCCTGCCGATCATATAGAACAGCAGCAGCGCGAACGCCGTACCGAGCAGAACGCTTGCGCCGGACCGAGCGATACCCTGTCCGCAAAGAGCGAACACACCGAAGGTCACCAGCGCCAACGGGAGCATGCCGCGCAGCATGCGCTTCGTTTCCTCATAAACGATGTGCATTTCCGTCACAGCTCCTTTTCTTTCTCTGCGCTTTCTCTGGCTTTGCGCTCGGTAAATCGCAGAAAGTCACGCAGGCTGCAGGCTGCAACCGCGATACCGAGCAGGATTCCGATAATCACCACACCGTTGCCCCAACCGAACCGGTTGCGGAGCCATATCGCTCCGAAGCAGCAAAGCACCGGCGGTGTGATCACTGTGAAGCCTACCTGAGAAAAATAGATCAGGTAGCGCAGCACACTAAAGCCTTCTTTCCCTCTTTGCAATCGCATTCCCCCTTCATGAACGCCATAGCAACATTGTACAAAATGCAGCGTGCTCTCTCGGCACGCTATATTACTTATTATAAACAACTTGCCCAAAAAGTAAAATACTTTTGCTCAGAAAAGCTAAATATTTTTTGTGACTTTGTGTCGTATCATACATTCTGCACAAATTATTCTTATTAAGTATATGTAAAATGCCAGATTGTCTTTTTTATCACAAAGGGAAAAAGACGCAGCATTCCCCATTGTTTTTTTCTTACCAGCCCGGCTGCGGGCAAAAGAAAAAAGCAACGACTTTCATCGTTGCTTTTTTGTGCTTGCGATATGTATTTCCGTTTAAGGATTACAGGAAACGCTTCATGCCTTCGGTAGCAGACTCCGGCTCCTCGCTGAGCGAAACGGTGAAGTTTACGCTGTGCTTGGAAGAGAATGCGTCCAGAGCGACGAGGAACTCCTCAGCCTTGGCTGCGTCCTTGCCGCCGATGATCTTGTACAGACCGTCGATGAAGACACGGGTGATATCGTAGTTGCCGGCATGCAGACCGCCGACAAAGCCGAGCAGGCTTGCGATGTCGCTAACCGGATAATCCGCTGCGTCGATCAGACGCGCGTCATGCGAGATATCGAAAGTCAGCTTGTTGCCGCGGGAAATGCAAACGACACTGCCCTTTTCTTCTTTTACTGCAGCGTTGACCTGATCAATAAGCTCCTTGGTCTTACCGGAACCGGTACCGCCAATAATAAGTTTTACCATAGTTTTTATCCTCCCAACCTTTGAGGTTGCTATTAGTGTACCATAGTTTAGCCAAAATCACAAGTCCGAATTGCAAACTTTCCGTCATTTTGTATGGTAATTTTCTCAGCCTTTCCAATTTTGTTCGGAAAACGCCGGATTTTGACGTTATTTTTCATCTTTTACAACATTTCCTGCAAGGCCGCGCACAAAGGAAATAAGCAGCTCAGGCAGTCCGAGCGCGTCCACACCGGCTTGGGCGATGATGGGAACGGTCAAAACCGTCTCTCCGCCGGCGGATACCGTCATTTCGCCCAACCGCTGACCGGCCTGTATCGGCGCGGTGAGCGTCTCCGGCAGGTCGAACGCGGTCTGCATATCCCCTGCTTTCGTCTTTTCGATCACGAACGAATCACTGCCCTCGAGCACCGGCTGCACGGTCTCCGCGGTGCCGAGCGTCACCGGAATGGGTGCCAGATCGTCAGCCGCAGGCGTGTACGCCGTGAAGTTGGCAAAGCCGTAATTGAGCAGCGCGGTCGCGTCCGCTGTGCGGTTCTCCTTGGTGGGCGCCGCCATCACGACCGCTACAAGGCTCAGTCCGTCCCGCTCGGCACTTGCAGAAATGCAGAAGCCGGCCTCGCGGATGTAGCCGGTTTTGAGACCGGTCAGACCCTGATAGCTTTTGAGCATCTTGTTCGTGTTCGCCAGACCGAATTTGCCGCCGCGCACGGTGTCCATCCAGATGCCGGTGTACTCCAGTATTTTCGGGTGGCGCAGCAGCTCGCAGGAAATAAGCGCAAGATCGCGTGCCGAGGTCAGCGTCTTTTGACCTTCGCCGTCCAGTCCGTTGGCGTTGACGAACGTTGTGTTCGTGCAGCCGAGTTCGCGTGCGCGCGTGTTCATCCGTTCGACAAAGGCGGCCTCTGTGCCCGCCAGATGCTCCGCTACCGCAACCGCACAGTCATTCGCTGAACCGACCGCAATCGCCTTGAGCATTTCATCCAGTGTCAGCTGCTCGCCCGGCTCCAGCCAGATCTGCGTGCCGCCCATCGAGCAGGCGTACTCACTGCCGGTTATCATGGTGTCCAGTGTCACCTCGCCGCGCTCGAACGCCTCCATCGCCAGCAACATGGTCATGATCTTTGTCACCGACGCAGGCTGCAGCTGCTCGTCGGCGTTATAGACGTAAAGCTCCTGCCCGTTTGCCGCATATAGTGCCGCCGATTTCGCGTAGAGCGCGCCCATTTCGGGCAGCGCCGCCGCCTGCACCGTAAACAGACCGCTGAGCAAGGCGGCACAGATTAATTTCCGCACATCCACTCACCCTTTCAGCATAGCCTATGTGCGGCGGAACGCAATTATGCAGTCAGGCAGGAGTTAGGAGTGAGGAGGTTTCCTTAATTAGTAATTAGGCGTTAGTAATCGGCGGAATCTGGTGTGTTCTTCCAGTATTCCGGATTTCTTGGCGAGAAATCGCTATTTCTTGGCGAGAAAGTACACAGTGAACGGGATTTATCGTACGGAAAATCCACAGAGCAGAGAAGAGTACAGAAGAGCAGAGAACAGTACAGTAGAGCAGACCAGAGCAGAGAAGAAAAGAGTAGATAGTACAGCAGAGAACAGCAGAGCAGAACAAAATTGAGAATGGAAAATGACTGACTGATCCTGATTTGACGGTTCTGATGGAGAGAGTGAATTTATTTCTCTGAATAAAAAAATGGAGAACGACCTACCCTGAGGTTCATTCTCCATCTTCCATTATCCATTCTCAATTATCTTCCACGGTGCGACCGTACCGAACGAATGAAAATTCCACCGGGCCTCGGTGAGCGACAGCCCATGATTCTGGTCGCTCGGCTTATCCGGCTCACCTTCGACATCGTAATCAATCTCCCAGCCGCACATCGGGCAGATATAACCCCAGGAAGGATTCTCGGGGATCTCTGCGCCGCAGCACGGACACGGCTCGGTCGGCGTTTCCGGCAGCCAGCTCATATCCGGCTCGGGTTCCTCGTCCTCGGATACGGCATCCGGCCGAAAGTACGGGTCGAGCACCTCCTCGTCCTCCCGCTCCTGCACGCCGTCGAAAAACGCCTCCGGCAGAAAGGCATACTCGTCCTTATTCAATTTCGATCAGCACCGGACAATGATCCGAACCGAACACGTCGGTCAGGATGCGCGCGTCCTTAACCCGCTGGGCAAAGCGATTGGACACGAGGAAATAGTCGATACGCCAGCCTGCGTTCTTCTCTCTGGCGTGGAAACGGTAGCTCCACCACGAATACACGCCCTCGAGCGTGGGGTTAAAATGGCGGAACGTATCCGTAAAGCCTGCGGCGAGCAATTCGGTCATCTTGCCGCGCTCCTCGTCGGTGAAGCCTGCGTTCTTGCGGTTGGTCTTGGGGTTCTTGAGGTCAATTTCCTCATGCGCGACATTCATATCGCCGCACACGATGACCGGCTTCTCCGCATCCAGCTTTACCAGATACTCGCGGAAGGCATCCTCCCACGTCATGCGGTAATCCAGACGCTTCAGCTCATTCTGCGAGTTGGGCGTATACACGGTAACGAGGTAGAATTCGCCGTAGTCGGCGGTGATGACACGACCCTCGTGGTCGTGCTCCTCAATACCAAGACCATAGGCGACGCTCTGCGGCTCGGTCTTGGTAAACAGCGCCACGCCGGAGTACCCCTTCTTCTCTGCCGAGTTCCAGTATTCGCGGTAGCCGCCCTCAAGCGGCACATCAGCCTGTCCCGGCTGCATTTTGGTCTCCTGCAGGCACAGCATATCCGGCTGCTCGGCGGCGACGAAATCAAGGAAACCCTTGCCCATGCACGCACGCAGGCCGTTTACATTCCATGAAATCAGCTTCATTTGCGTTCTCCTTCACGCTACGATGCGGACGGTATTGCCGTCCGGGTCGAGCACAAAACTGCCGTAGCAGCCATCCTTGCCGACAACAGGGCCATCCGTGATCTCATAGCCCTCCGAGCGCATCTGCTCGGTCAGCGCGTCCACGTTCTCGCGAGTGCCCGCCTTGAACGACGTATGCGCCCAGCCGGTCCACAGACGCGAGTGCTCGGCATCCTCAAACTGCGGACGGGTCACAATTTCAAGCCGTGCGCCGTCAGCGAAGGACACAAAGCACGCCTGCGTGCCGGTCTCCTCATTCTGATACAGCTTGCCCGCCGTACCGTCAAAATATTTGGTGTAAAATTCACACAGACGCTCTAAATCACGCGTGTACAGTGCAATATGGTCGATCTGCATAACAGAAACTCACTCCTTTACAATACCGCTCTCGTCAATGCGGCGAACCGCCTCTGCCATGCGCTCGGGCGGAACGACAAGCGCCATGCGGACGTAGCCTTCACCCTGCGCACCGAAGGCGCTGCCCGGAACCACGATAACGCCGGTCTTTTCCATCAGCTCAATGGCGAAGTCCACCGAGGACGCAAAGCGCTCCGGAATCTTCGCCCAGACGAACATGGTGCCCTGTGCATCCGGCACGTTCCAGCCGATCGAGCGCAGACCGCCGCACAGCGCGTCGCGGCGCGCCATGTAGCCGGTGCGGTTGCTCTCTACCACATCCTGCGGACCATTGAGCGCGGCAGCCGCACCCGCCATGATCGGGTAGAACATGCCGTAGTCGATCTGCGAGCGAAACGCGCGGAAACGGCTGATGACCTCGCGGTTGCCGAGTGCGAAGGACACGCGCATGCCGGTCAGGTTGTAGGTCTTGGACAGCGAGTTGAACTCAATGCCGACCTCCTTCGCGCCCGGAATGGACAGGAAGGACAGACCCTTTTCCCCGTTCAGCATAATGTCGGAATACGCGTTGTCGTGCAGAACAATGATGTTGTGCTCACGCGCCCAAAGGACCAGCTTTTCGTAGAACCTGCGATCGGCAACGGCGGTGGTCGGGTTGTTCGGATAGGAAACAACGATCGCCTTTGCACGCTCTGCCACGTCCTCCGGGATATCGTTAAAGTCCAGCTGCCAGTTTTTCTCGGCGTACAGCGGGTACAGACCGACCGTTGCGCCGGTCATCATTGGGCCGAACGAGAAGATCGGGTAGCCCGGGTCCGGTGCAAGGATCAGGTCGTTCGGGCCGGCGAAAGCAAAGCCAACGTGTGCAATGCCCTCCTGCGAGCCGCACACAGCCATGATCTCGTCGTCGGCAAGCGTGACGTCATAGCGGCGCTTGTACCAGTTTTCTACGGCGTCGAGCAGCTCGCGCGTTTCGTTCAGCGAATACTTGTACATATCCGGGTCGAGTGCAGCGCGGCTGACGGCCTCCATCACATGCTTTCCCGGCTGAAAATCCGGCGTGCCGATGGACAGATTGATGACGTCCATGCCGCCTTCGAGGAGCGACTTCTTGCGCTCGTCGAGCTTGTTGAAAATATTGCTGTCTGCGATTTCTCCCGCTTTGATGAATTTCATGCTGATTATCTCCCAAGTAAAAATTCTATAACCGTCCGGTTGAAGCGGGACGGCTGCTTTGCTGCAACAAAGTGGTCACCGTCGCGGAAAACCTCCACTTCACAGTGGGGAATGTGCGAGGCCATCTCCTTTGTCTGCTTTTCGCGTATTGCATCGTGCTCGCCGACGATGATGAGGGTCGGCATGGTCAGCCGCTCCAGATCGTTCATCGTCACCCCGTACGGGTGCACCATCAGTCCGAGCACATCCCTTCGGCGCGCCGCCTTTTTGCTGAAATGGCTCAGCGCCGCAGCAACACCGTAGCCTGCCATAACGGGCAGCTGCACCTGCGGCTTGACGCCGCTGAACATCTCCACATTGGCCGCGTTGAGGATGAGTTTATCTATATATTCCGGGTGCGTCAGTGCGAATTTGATCGCCAGATTGCCGCCGTCCGAAAAGCCGAGGAAGTGCGCTTTTTTCACGCCGAGCGTGTCCAGTACGGTTTTGAGATCCTCCGCCATCATTTCAAACGACAGGCCGTGCCCGCCGCTCCCGGAGGCGCCGTGCCCGCGGCTGTCCACCGCAATAACGCGGTAAAAGCGGGTCAGCTCGGGTATCTGGGCGTTCCAGTACGAGCTGTCCTCGCCGTTGCCGTGCAGCAGCACAAGCGGCTTTCCTCGGCCGACATCGTAATAAGCAATCCGGGCATCGCCGCACACGACGAATTCCGGTTCATAACCGAACATATCTATTTCAAACCCTTTCTGCATTGCTCCACAAAATCAGTCGGGTGATGGATGAGAGCGGCGGTTTCCTCCACGGAACGGCCCTCGTCCAGCAGGCGAAGTGCGATGTGCTCCATGGACTCACCGACCTCGATCATATGCCAGTCCGGGTCGTACAGGCGCACCACACGCTGCTGCCACGCATGCGTCATCGGCGGATGCACCAGTTCCACGTCCAGGTGTCTGCGCAGCTTTTCCGTGAACGCGTCAAAGTCGTCCACTTCAAAGTAAAGCTCCATGTTGTGCGACTGGTGCAGGATCGTGGATTTGGGCACGCCGGTCAGCCTGTCAAAATCCTGCTGAACGGAAAAGCCGCCGGAAAACGTCACGTTTCCGCCTAAATCCAGCACAACCTCCTGATCGAACAGATCATGGTAAAATTTCTTTGAAATCTCCACATCACGCACCGCCAGCAGCGGCATTCGGAACTTTATCATAGTGCAGCCTCCATCAACCCAAACCAAAAGCGGAAAATCCGCTCGGAATAGAAACTAAATTTTCTGTTTGGCTTCTATTTTATCACATTTTGATGAATCGGTAAAGTAGGCATAGAAAAAGGGAATGAATTTTACTTCATTCCCTTCTTTGCGATCAGATTGTCGCAAGAACGCTCTTTGCAAACTCCAAATCCGCACGTTTAACGTAGATTTTGTAAACGACTCTCGCCTCGGCATTCATGCCGAACGTGCCGGACGAACGCCGGTTTTCGAACAATCCGCCGCTCATCAGATCGACAGTTTTCGTGGCCGCATCTATGCCTTTCGCGCTGAGTGTCTTAACGATTTTGTCCATCTCCGCCATGGTGAAAACTTCGGTAAGCTCTGTTTTGAACAGCATTGCATTCCCTCCCTGTGCAATTCCGTAAATGGTTATCCTGCCTTGTGCTTATCATACCCCGGAGAGTGCGGCTTGTCAATCGTCATACGACAGCCGGATTACTGCTTTTAATAAACAGGCGCGAGGAAAAAAGAGGCAACGGTGTAAAATTAAATTGAGACATAACAAAAACCCGGGCTTTCGTTAAAAAACTCGGGTTTCGTGGTACACCATCACGGGCTCGAACCGTGGACCCACTGATTAAGAGTCAGTTGCTCTACCAACTGAGCTAATGGTGCATACTTTTCTTCGAGAAGAAAAGTATGCAAAAGAAGCTTTACCTGCGCTCACGCGCTATCCTCTTCGCTGTTTTCTCTCTCAGAAAACTTTTTAGAAGGTCTTTACACCCTCAAAACTGAACAATCCTACTCGCAAGCTA